>JBBRFK010000102.1:0-13938 GCA_038224435.1 Cytophagales bacterium
AAAAAAAGTATAAATAAAACTTTATGTTTCTAATATTTAGCATATAATTAATTAATGCTTAGCCCCAGGCTTGGACACCATTCTAATTGAAAAACAGTAAATTATAGGTTTTGGTCATTCGCCGAACGGGTTTATGGTTCCGCAATATAATACATCATTCTTTCATTCAAAATTCATCATTCTTAAATGTCTCCACAAACATTATTCCTTCCTAATTCAAAATTCATTATTGTTAAATCTTCCTTGTTTTTGGCGGAACACTGATTTCACTTTTGAGTTTGATCCTGCCAAAAACCGGAGCTAGCAGGTTTCCTTTTTTCCCCGGGTTACATTCCTTACCCGGGGCAAATAAAAGAATTTGATCCCTTTGGGATCATTCCATCGCTAATGTTTGATTCTGCCAAAAAACCGGAGCTAGCAGGTTTCCTTTTATCCCCGGGTTGCGTTCCTCACCCGGGGTAAATAAAAGAATTTGATCCCTTTGGGATCCTTTCGTCGCCGAGGTTTGTGTCTTCACAAACATTATCCATTCAAAATTCATCATTCTTAAATGTCTCCACGAACATTATTAATTCCGAATTCATCATTCATAAATCTTCCCTGATTTTGGCGGGAGAGTGATTTCACTTTTGAGTTTGATTAAAACCGGAAATCAGGTTTCCTTCTATCCCCGGGTTACGTTCCTCACCCGGGGTAAATAAAAGAATTTGATCCCTTTGGGATCCTTTCGTCGCCGAGGTTTGTGTCTTCACACATTCCTCATTCTCAATTCATCATTTTTTTTACCACAGAGGACACTAAGGGTACAAAGTTGAGGATATTGCAAAGGGTTGGATTCCTGCCTAACGGAAGGAAGTCCTTTGAGAACTCTACTTTGAAACTGTTATTCACCTGGAGTAGGAATAAAACTCTCCCGAATTTCTGGATGCCTGATTTCACCACCTGTAGTGCCTGTCTCTTTTCCGAAATACAGAACCACGAACGCAAATACCAATACCAAAATGGTAAGGATTTTTGAAAAGGATTTATTTTTCCAGCTTGCCCAGAGCCCTACTAGAGATAATAACCCAAGTCCGTAGGATAAAAATTCAAATGTCTCGGCTGTTTCCTCGTGTATTTCGATGAATTTTTCTTCTACTCCCGAAAGATTTTCGATGACTTCTTCTGCTCCTTCCCCAGTAATAAAGGCAGGTAGGGTTAAAATTGCTCCAAGGAAGAAAAGACCAAAGGCCGTTCTTTTGATTACTTCTGATCGAAATATAAAGCCGGCAATCATGACCAATAATCCCAAGATAGGAGTGATGATTGGCAGATGGTTCAGGACAAGGTGAAGATGTGCGTCGTTCATAATTTTTTTGTTTAAGTGTTAAAATTATCTGTATATAACCTTTCTTGCCACTAACCAAATTAAATAAGTTTGAAGTTCAATTTAACATGCTGTGGACTATTGACCGTGGATTATGGACGAATTTATCCGGTACTATGAAGACTTTAAATTAACTTACCTACATATCTGCGGATAATCATATTCAATTATTTTATCAATTGAAATCCTCCTTTGCTCAAAAAAACCATCCCTTTTTTGATTGCAGGATTTGAATTTATTTCTACCATTTGATCATCCCGAAGGCCTATTTCGACCAATATTTTTTTGAGATAAAATAGGTCTTTTTCCTTTTTTTCAAGAGCAAGTACATAGTTGGCCTCATTGGAATTGATGACGGCTTCAGCCGGTAGGGCAGCATTTTTGCTACTCTGTACACCTATCTTGGCTTCGATAAACATACCCGGCACGAGCAATTCACCTTCTTTTTCATTGTCAAGGTGCACATGAATGTTGAGCATCCGCATTTCATTGATGGACTGGCCAATCAGGAAAATCTTGCCTTTGAATTCCCGGGATCTATTGTCCGGCAAGTAGAAAGTGACAGGTTGACCCATTTCGAGGGCTATGGCATCCTGCTCAAAAACATTGAGCTCAATGTGTAAATGGTCTTTATTGATGATCGTCAATGCGATATCTGAAGGGTTGAGATAGGTGCCTTGGTTGACTTTGATGGATTCGATAAAACCTGAAATCGGTGCATACACCGCTGCCCTTGACGTAATTTTGGTAGCATCCAATGAAGTAGAAGAAATATTGACCAGTTGGAGTTTTTTGCGGAGACTTTCGGTTTTTGCCAAGGTGCTTTTGTAATCAGACTCTGCTTTTGCGAAATTCTTTTCCGAAGCTATATTTTCTGCATTGAGTGTTTTTTGACGCTCATAGTCGGCCTTGAGATAGACAAGCTGACTCATGGCGTCCAAATAATCTTGTTGCATCTGTACAAATTCCGGATTTTCGATGACAAACAAGGTTTGCCCTTTTTTGACCTTTTGCCCGACAAGCAAGTCGAAATGCACGATATTGCCCCCAAAATAAGAACTGACATCAAACCTTCCTTCTGCAGGGATATTGACCATGCCATTGGTTAGAATGAAGTCGGTAAAGGTATGTGTGCTCAAGGAATCCCATTCCATGCCTGCTTTTTCAAACTGGGCTAAGGAAACAATGTACTCGTTAGGAACCTGGTCATCTTGGATTTCTATGGCCTCCTCTTTGTTTCCGGAGTTACATGCGCACATTGAGGTAAGTCCAATGGCCAAAAAGAGGATTGAATATGATATGTTTTTCATGATTCAGGGATTGATGAGGTAGTTGATTTCTAAAACAGTCATGTTGTATCCCTGCAGATTGAGCAGGTAATCCAGTTGGATATTTCTGGAGTTTTCTATCAGCAAAACATATTGGAAGAAGTCTATTTCACCTCCTTTGTATGCCATATTGCCCTGAGTGATCAGCTGTTGACTGAGTTGCTTTCCTTCTTGGGTATAAAAGGAAATCGCCTCTTGGAATTTTTGAAGTTCGATCTCCAACTGCCTCCTCCTGTTCTTTAGTTGGAAGGAATAATTTTCCGAAGCTAAATTAGTCTGGGCAAGTTCAAATTTCGATGAATTGATCTTGGCTTTTTGGGCGCCAAACCACAATGGAATGGAAAGGCCAACCTGTACTCCCGGATAGATCCGCGCATTGGGACCAATATTGGTCCCGCGGAAAACCTCTCCATATATATCCGGAAGTAACCTTTGCTTTTCCAATGACAGATTATCTTCCTTGAGGTTGATTGATTCCTGAAAGAACTGGATGCCCGGATGTGAATCCCATTCCATGTTATTGGTAGTCAGCTGGAAAAGTCCTTGCTCGGAAATTTCAAATTCACTTCCCAATTGTATCAGTTGTTCCAATTTGACATAAGCCTGGCTTTTGCTTTCAGTAGTCTGGGCAAGTCTGACAGCAAGTTCCCTCATCTTACTGCGTGCGGTAAGTTTTTCGAGGTAGTTGGTCTCCCCGAGTTCATATCTTCTACTGGCAGCTAAGGAAAACTGCTGGTACAGGCTGTCAAGGAATCTATAGTTTTTTTCCAGGTGCCTGAGATAGATGATGGTGTAATAAGTCTGGGAGACCTCCTTGACGACTTGGTTTTGGGTGAGGAGAAACTGCTGCTGCTCGACCATTCCCAAATCCTCGAATACCTTCCGCTGACTTCCGTAGACTGTTGGAAAAAGAATGTTTTGGCTGATCCCAAACACCCTGTTGGAAAAACCGTTTTCGGCGATGTCATTGTTATCGTGTCGGTAAAAAACCTGCGTTTTGTCCAAGTTGAATCCCATTGGGATCATTGCCCTGGCGGCTTCTACTTTTTGTTGGGCAGATTTGAGTCCAAGGTTTTTTTGCAGGGCAAAGTCGATGGCCGTTGCCAAATCCAAAGACTGATTTTGAGCATGGGATTGGATCGGAAAAACCCAAATCATCCATGCAACTAAGTAAAGGATCTTATGCTTTTGTTTCATGGTTTTGGTGGGAAGTGTTAAACATCGTGTACAAAACAGGCAATACAATCATGGTCAGCAAAGTCGCTGATATGAGTCCGCCTACGACCACGGTTGCCAAAGGTCTTTGCACTTCAGCTCCTGCCGAAGTGGAGATTGCCATCGGTAAAAATCCCATGGCAGCAGCCGCCGCCGTAAGAAGTACCGGTCGCAATCTTTCTTTGGTACCTCTCAGGATCAAGGATTTCAGATCGCCAACGTACCCATTCGAAAGTTCTTTGAAATGCTCAATCAGGACAATGCCATTCAACACAGCTATGCCAAACAATGCGATAAAACCAACACCTGCCGAGATACTGAAAGGCATTCCCCTAAAGTAGAGCAGAAGAATTCCCCCCACTGCAGAAAAAGGTATGGCTGTGTATATCATCAGGGCTTCTTTGATGGAGGAGAGGGCAAAAAACAAGAGTAGGAAAATCAACGCCAGCGCTATCGGCACTGCAATCATGAGTCTTGCTTTGGCCATATTGAGGTTTTCGAACTGACCTCCATATTCTACAAAATAACCTTCAGGAAGCTTTACTTTGGATTGGATGATGGCTTGTATGTCAGTGACGACGGATTGCAAGTCCCGATTTCGGACGTTGACCCCGATGACTACCCTACGGCGGGATCCATCTCTAGAAATCTTCGCCGGACCTTTGTCCAGGTAAATTTCCGCAAACTCACTCAGTGGCAATGCGCTTCCATTGGGAAGTTTCACGGAAGCCTGACGGATATTGTCCAGATCCTGTCGGTAGTTTTCTGCAAACCTCACCACGAGGTCGAACTGCTTTTCCCCTTCAAACACTGTTCCCGCAGTTTTTCCCGCAAATCCTAAAGTGACTATGTCATTCAGCACACCGATATTGATGCCATATTTGGCGATTTTTTCTCTGTCATACCTGATCTTCATCTGTGGAAGACCTGCGGTTTTCTCTACTATGATATCAGCGGCACCGGGTACGCCTTTGATGGCTGCTTCTATTTCTTTGGCTTTTTGGCTGAGAATGTCCAGGTCTTCACCAAATACTTTGATGGCAAGGTCAGCCCTTACCCCTGTGATCAGCTCGTTAAATCTCATTTCGATAGGTTGGGTAAATTCAAACTCCAAACCTGCAATCACCGAAAGTGAATCTTTAAAGGCATCAGCCAATTCATCTTTGGAAGAAACCGTCGTCCATTCTTTGGGAGGCTTCAGGGTCACAATGATGTCACTCTCTTCCATAGACATGGGATCGGTAGGGATTTCCGCTGCCCCAATCCTGCTGACGACTTGATCCACTTCAGGAAATCCGAGTAGAATTTTTTCTATTTCGGTAGTGGTAGCGATAGTATTGCTCAATGTTGTCCCTGTTTTGAGCACAGGTTGAATTACAAAATCCCCTTCATCCAAAGTCGGGATAAACTCCGCCCCCATTCGGGAAAAAATTCCAAATGATATTACCAATAACAGGACTGCCATTGTCAAAACGGTCTTTTTGCGATTTAAAGCCCATTCTATAGTAGGTCTATACATGTTGTTGATCCAGTCTATCAATCGGCTAGTAATATTTCTTTTGTTGGGATCGGTGGCTTTCAGAAAAATGGAAGAAACCACCGGTACATAAGTCAATCCCAAAATCATGGTTCCCAACAGAGCAAAGCTGAAAACCTGTGCCATTGGCCCGAACATTTTTCCCTCCACACCTGAAAGTGTGAGGATCGGAATGAATACAATGATGATGATGATCTGACCAAACACAGCCGAATGCATCATTTTGGAAGCACTCTCGATGGCGATTTTGTCTTTCTGTATTTTCGTTTCTTCTTTGCTCAGGCCTACAAGCAGGGCATATTTCGCAGTCAGCTGAAAAGCAATAAACTCTACAATGATCACCGCACCATCGATGATGATTCCAAAATCTATTGCTCCCAAGGACATCAGGTTCGCATCCACATCAAAGAGGTACATCATGGACAGGGCAAACATCAAACTCAACGGAATGACTGATGACACGACGAGACCTGACCGGAAATTGCCGAGTAAAAGCACCACTACAAAAACCACGATGAGACAACCCAAGATCAGGTTTTCAGCAATAGTAAAAGTGGTTTTATTGATGAGGTCACTCCTGTCCAAAAAGCCGTTGACCACAATACCCTCGGGCAAGGTCGGGGCTATCAGGGCAAGTTTGGCTTTGACCCTTTCTATGGTAGCCTTGGAATCTGCATTTTTGAGCATCATGACCTGACCGAGGACTTTTTCCCCTTGGCCGTTTGCAGTGATGGCACCGAACCGGTTGGCATGACCGAAGCCGACTTTCCCTAAATCCCTCACATAAATCGGCGTTCCATTGCGGTTGTCCACTACGATCAATCCGATTTCTTCAAGCGTTTTTACCTGCCCTTCCGCACGGATAAAAAAAGATTCGTTGGTTTTTTCAATATAGCCTCCTCCGGCGATGGCATTGTTTTCTTCCAAAGCTTTGAAGACCTGAATGAGGTCAATGTTCATGGATTTGAGTCGCTCAGGGCTGACAGCTACTTCATATTGCTTAAGATATCCTCCCCAGGTATTGACTTCCACCACTCCCGAAATACCCGAGAGTTGCCTTTTGACAATCCAATCTTGTATCGTTCGCAGGTCGGTAAGGTTATACCTGCCTTCGTAGCCGGGCTTGACATCGATGATGTATTGGAAAATTTCTCCCAATCCAGTGGAAATAGGCCCCATAAAAGGTTGTCCAAATCCAGCGGGAATTTTTTGCTCTGCTGTTTTGATTTTTTCAGCGATTAACTGACGGGGCAAATAAGTACCCAAATTATCATCAAAGACCACCGTGACGACCGAAAGCCCAAACTTGGAAACCGATCGGATTTCTTTCACTCCGGGGAGGTTGACCATTTCAAGTTCTATGGGATAGGTCAGGTATTTTTCAACATCCTCGGTGGAAAGGTTCCTTGAGGTAGTAATGACCTGTACCTGATTATTGGTCACATCAGGTACAGCCCCGATGGGGATTTGTGTCAAAGAATACCCTCCAAAGGCCAACAAACCAATGACAAAAAGAAATACAATCAGCTTATTTCCTACGCTCCAACGGATGATTTTGTCTAACATAACTTATAAAATATGAGCCTTTTTAACTCGATTATTCAGGATAAAACTCAAGATGAAAAGTGATGGCAATCAGGTCATCTATTTTGACCAACATGAAACTTGGCCTTTCAACCTTGAAGTCATCTAGCGAAACAGGGATTTCCCCTTCGACGATAATCCCGTTTCGCTTGGCATGATAGGTCACAGGAAATTCAACCATTTTGGTCAAACCATGAAAAGTAAGGTTTCCTTTTACTTTCAAACCGCCATCCATTTGGCTTATTTCAGTGCTGACGAATTGCACTTTGGGAAACTTTAATGATTCCAAAACCTCCAGAGAATGTGAATCCCTGCTGGCGTTGCCACTGTCAAAATCCACTACTTTTAAGCTTATGGCCACTTTATTGATTTTGCCTGATCCATCAAGCACCAAGACAGCATTCACGTCTTTGTTTACCCCGGTCCAGTTATGAAGCGAATGGCTGGCAGAATAGGACAGATTCGAATTTGCCTTATCTGCCTTGAGGTTGATAAGCGTGGATTCTATTATACCAAGCAGCAGTGAGATGATCAGAAATATCGTTTTCATAATTTTGCTTTAGAATGTCATGACAATCATCGCACCTGCAAAAGCACCAAAAGCGGTAAATGCAGCTGCTCTGTGGATAGGAGCATATTTTGGATCACTAGCTTTATCGGCCAAAATATTTGTGGCTACCATGGCAGTGAAGTGGATAGAGGCGAGGATTTTATGTGCCTTGATCGAATTCAGGCCTTTGATCTCTCGGGAAATCAGGGGAGGCGGAGAAAAAAGGGAAAGCGCTGCTCCTGTGAAATACCCGACGTTCACTGCCGAGGCCAGACCCTCATGTAGGTCTTTTAGCTGCGATTCGCCATTGTACAAGCGACTCCCTACGATTCCCTGGGCAATCATACCGGCCAAGGTCGCATACCCGAGCACCTGATGGGTCACGAGCATGGTCCTTCTGATTTTCATTTCCTTTATCCTGTTTGCCTCGTTGAGCGGCATGATGCCAGTCTTACGCAAAAATCCCTTTTCGCCCCAAACCAGCCTTTGAGTCATCATCATTTTTTCCGGCAACAAATCTTCAGGACCGATTTCTTCAACTTCATCCAGCGACAACAATAGGCTGTCAACATCTTGGGCATGGACTTGACCTATCCATGCAAAGGAGATTAAAAGGATAATGATTGTTCTTTTCATGGTTTCTTAAGCGTTTATTCTAAGACTATTTCCTTCTAAGAAATTTTGGTAAACAGTAAGGTTTTTTTTCCCATTTCCGTTGAGCCCTTTACTATCAAACCTTGCGTCATGGGCAGTGCAGGGAAATTGCTTGTTGCCTCCGTAAATGATTTTTCTTTGCTGCTCATGGCCACAAATGACCGTGGCTGCTAGGAAAGTACCCTGTGTGGTCTGTGCAATGCGTGTATTAGCATTGATTAAAAATCCAGCGGATTTGGTCAGCTGAGGATATTGGTTGAGGTCAATGGTAAAATCCCAGGGAGATAAAGGCAGGCAATCCGAAGACGGCAATGCTCCGGCACTGATATTAGAAAGGAAGTTTCTTCGATTCATACAAATGGATAAAATATACATCCAAATGTATTTCCATTTGCCTTTGGGAATCCTTAGGGGTTTCTTAAGGTTGGCTTAAAGTTCCTGTTTCCTCTGGAAAAACGAGTTTTACCTTTGTACCGATTCCTTTTTGACTGTCTAAAAAAATATAGATTCCCAACTGATCGCAAAGTTTTTTGACTATGGAAAGCCCAAGGCCCGAGCCTTTCACCTTACCAAGTTCCATTGAGTCCCCCCTAAAAAACGGATTGAAAACTTTTGGTATTGCGTCCTTTTCAATTCCTATGCCCTGATCACTGATTTCCAAAATTGTCCGTCCTTCTTCTAAGCTTAGGTTTAACAAGACTTCTGCATCAGCTTTTGAATATTTCAATGCATTCTGGAGAAGGTTGTTCAAAATGATAAAAAGTGAGCTTTCATTGGAATGTACATAAATCGGCTCGTGCGATTGTCCGCTGAAACTGATTTTCCTTTGCTCTGTTTTTTCAATGGATTCCGTGACTTCAGCTACCAAACTGCCCAAATCAATTTCATGGATATCCCAGGCATCTTTTTGGGCCCTAGCCAGTCTAAGTAATTGGTCGATGACCCCGTTAAGTGTATCAATAATTTCGAGACCGGATTTTATATTGGATACATATTCTTCGTTTTCCCTTGGCTTTCTGACCAATACTTCCAAGCTTCCTTTCAGTACCGCAAGGGGCGTTCTGAGCTCATGAGAGGCATCAGAAGTGAATTGCTGTTCCCTTACCATGGATATTTCCAGTCTTTCCAAAAGGGAATTGATGGATACAGTAAGCGCTTTGATTTCATCCTTGTTTTCGGGTAAAGGAATTCTCTCATTGAGATTTTTTTGGGAAATCAGGTTGGCCATCCGGGTTATCCGATCCACCGGCTCGATACTTTTTCCCGCCAAATACCTCATCGTCAAAAAAAGAGAAAACAAAATCAGGGGATACAATACTAACAAAATCCTGCGCAGGTTGACCAAAAGGGAATTGGCTTCCTCAAAGGAAGTTGCGACAAGCAAATAACCTTCTACCCTATCGTTGTTCTTCAAAGCAATCTGCATCTGACGGATTTCTTGGTTGAAGAGAAGTTGATTGAATCCCCTTTCTTGAGATGAATGTCCTTCCAAAAAACCTAATCTAAGGTTCCCGAGATTGGGGGACCTGTCCAGCTGCCTGCCTTCGCTGTCAACTATTTCTATGAAAATAGGATGAAACTGAACTTCGCTGTGTTCCTCTTCCTCCCATTCATCCTTGTGCAGGAATCTGATTTTCCCGTCCACCAAAGAAATCTGATCTTTGTGGACTTGGGTCTCCAACGCCAAATCCCTGTCGATATTCCTTATTACAGTCCAATTGGCAACTCCATAGATAAGTAAAAATGCAGCCAAGACAATCAAAGCTGTCGCTACAGTCAAGTAAACAGAAATCCGGATTTTGTAGGGTAGATTCATTTTTCCTGAGCAATATAGCCCACTCCTCTGATGGTTTGGATATAATTATCTTCTTTGGTAAGGCCGAGCTTTTTCCTGATGGAATTGATAAAAACATCGATCACCCCGGTATCATATTCGAAGTGGATGTCCCAGACGCTTTCTATGATCCTGCTTCGTCTGCATACTTTTCCTTTGTTACGGATGAGATATTCGAGCAATGCAAACTCTTTTTGGGTTAAGATTACCTCATTTCCATTATTTTCCACCCGGTGGTTTTCAGTATAAAGGACGATAGGACCAAGGGTGAAAATTACCTGCTCCCCGGATTTGGGACGAAGCTGCACCCTGATCCTGGCAAGCAATTCCTCAAAATTAAATGGCTTTCTGATATAGTCATTTGCACCTGCCTGCAGTGCAAAAACTGCTTCATCAGCAGTATCTTTTGCGGTAAGAAATATCACCGGTGTTTCAGCAAAGGATTTTCTGAAATTTCTGGTGATTTCAATTCCGCTCATCCCGGGCAGCATCCAGTCCACTAAGACAAGGTCATACTCCCCGCTCAAAGCCAAGTCAAGGCCAAGTTTCCCATCCTCCGCAACATCTACGGCATAGGATTCCTCCTCCAAGCCTTGCCTCAGAAACCCCGAAATGCCACGTTCATCTTCTATAACCAAAATCCTCATTTTTCAAAAGGTTTTCATTTTCCCCAATTTACAAATTCTAACTTTGTCCCCACAGAAAACAAGCAGAAGAAATAGGCTCAATAAAACAAAAACCACCCATCAATTTCCTTGTAGTATCCGAATCCGTTTCTTGCTTCCGTGATGATTTCAGAATTGATTTTGTTTTTCTTTACCAGTAATATAGAATTTTTCGGGACATTATAGACCAGCCATTCCGGTTCTTCCTTAAGGTTGATGAGGTTGGATTTCCAGGTATCGTTTTTTTGAAACTGCGTTTCTCTGTTTAAATCCCCGGAACCGTCAAAGAGCGAAACAATGTTTTTGTCCGTCAAAAAAGCAATAGAAGGCATTCGTCGGTCGTAGACCAAGATGTGCTCTTTATTTGGAAATTCCTGTTGGATAAATGCAGCGATTTTTTTCTGGTCATTGACCATGCCGGGATTGTTTCCCATAAAATAAGTGGACGCAGCAATAATTCCCATTACAAACAAAAACGCCGTCAATACTGCCCTGTCCAAGGCTTTGATCGCAATGATACGAAGCGAAATCAGAAGTGAGGCAGTGACCACGAGGAAAAAGAAAAATTTGTAGCTCAGGATAATTTGGGGTTCAACAAGAGGACTAACGGCTAGGCCAAAAATGACAACCATTTGAAACCCAAACTGGATTTTGTCCCATAAAATTTGGCTTCGATCGGACAACCCCATCCAGACTGAAGAGGCAGCAAGGGCTATTGCAGGATAAATGGGGAGGATGTAAAGGACAAGTTTTGACTGACTCAAAGAGAAAAAAAACAATGGAATGAATATCCATGCGAGCAGCATTAGGGATTGGGCATTTCTTGTCTGCCATATTTTTTTGATCCCTGACAAGACAATCAATATCCAGGGAAAAGCTGTTCCAATTACAATGGCGATATAAAACCAAAATGGCTGACTTCTGCTAAAAGTATTGGTGGAGAACCTTTGGAGTGTATGCTTGAAAACAAAATAGTCCAAAAATTGACTGTCTTCGAGATAGAGGAATACAAACCATCCCAATCCAAAAAAAAGGAAAATTGAGGATCCCAGAAGGTGGATCCAACCACTTCCAAAGCCTGTTTTTTGGTAGAATTTTTGAAAAACCAACACCGAAATCGGAACGATCAAGACGACAGGCCCTTTAGTCAGAAATCCCAAAGCCAACATCAGGTAGAAAAATAGGAGGTATCTTTTTTTGAAGTTTTTGAAATACAATAACCAAACATAGATCGCTCCCAGCACAAAAACTCCCAGATATCCATCTGTGGTCAATGCCCTTCCCGAAATAATCAAAATAGGAAAAGAAGCAAAAATCAAAGAGGCATAAAACGCAGATTTGTTATCCTTCAGTACCAATTTGCCGATTTGGAAAACCAGCCATACTTGGATCAGAATAGCGATCTGCAAAAAAAACCGGGCTGACCATGACGTGACCCCGAATAATTTATAGGCCACAGCAGTGATCCAATAGGTCATTGGGGGTTTGTGATAATGGTAGATTCCCATCAAAGTCGGATGGACGTAATCCCCGGATTCGATCATTTCCTTTGGAATTTGCGCATACCTCGCCTCACTGCTTTCGGTTACCTCCCAATTGCCAAGATTGAAATATAGCACCATCCCCATAAAAATCAGAAGGGCAGGAAATCGGTAGTTTTCAATTTTTGAAATCAAAGAAAAACCATTTACAAAGGAAGGCTTGAAATGAAAATATAGGTTGCGGAAATAAACCACCAATCCAAATGCCTGTCCGATAAAAAGAACAGCATCTTGACGAACAACAGCATAAATTGCTATCATCACCGAACCAACTATACTTATATACCAAAAAGAAACCGGAAAGGCCGACTCATTGACTTTTTCCGAATATATCCATTGTACGACAAACCTTGAGGTAAAAATAACCTGACCCACAGTACCCCAAGTCAATAACAAGCCCTCAATTTCGGGATTGTTCAAGAATTTTTCCCAATCGAAATTCAATCCAAAAATCAGAAAAAGCAATAAAAAAGGCGGCAATGAAAAGGCTGATAACCGGATTGTGAAAGGCAGAGTTTTCCATTCTCCTTTTATCTGAAGATTACGGATGTAAATCAGATATCCGACAAGTTGTCCCCCCACGATGACAATGTCATTGCGGATAAAGCCATACAAAATCAAAAGGAATGAAGCCATCAAGCTCAATTGCCAAAATAAAGCAGGTGACTCGACTTTATTTGATTTTTCGGATTGAAGCAATTGTACTACAAATCTTCCTGCAAACAGACCTTGGGCAACCAAGCCCAAACCCAGCACCAAAGAATTATTCATGATAGACCTTTGATTTGAAAGTCTGCGAATCTCTGACAGTATAATTGATCTTTCTTTTCTTCAGTCTATACACCAAAAACAAATCCATCAGCGGCTGAACAATCCTATTGAAAGCAGTGAACTTGGATTTTCCTTCCGTTCTGGGGAAATGACGGATAGGAATCACCTTTATACTTCCCCCATAAATCTGGGTAAGCGCGGGGAAAAACCTATGAAATCCATTGAAATTTGGAAGGCTCAACACAAATTTTCTGTTGAAGATTTTCAAAGGACAGCCTGTGTCTTTCATACCGTCCTTCAAAAAACTATTCCTTATCCAATTGGCAAAAGAGGAGGACAACTTTTTCCCAAAATTATCTTTTCTATCCTGCCGCTCACCGGTCACCAGATCAAAGGACTCAAGGAAAGGCTCAAACTTGAGAAAATCCATAGGGCTGGTTTGGAGGTCTCCATCGAGATAACCTACCCATTTTGTAGCCGAATAATCAAATCCTGCTTTGATCGCCGCACTTAGCCCTTTGTTTTTTTCAAATGAAATAAAACCAAATCCATCATCAAGGGAACAAATTTCTTTGATCCGGGAAAGGCTGTCATCTACCGAACCATCATCAACAAAAAGAGCATAAATAGGGAATTCTGAGTATCTCCGATAATGATCTACTTCAGACCATATCCTATGGATATTTCCACCTTCATTGAATACAGGTATGACTAACGTGATGCCTTCCATCTTTAGAATATTATTCTGGAATCTATCAGACAAAAGTCGGGTTAGAAACTTAAGATTGGCTTAAGATATACTTAAATTGACCTTAAATGGACCATACCAATCGAATAGCCAAGAAGTAATATCAGTACAAACCTGTGCTTAAATTGAATAAATAGGTTTATCC
>JBBRFK010000103.1:0-13662 GCA_038224435.1 Cytophagales bacterium
AGTTTCTTGGCTTGTGGCTCCGCAAAAATTCTCAGACCATCCTTCTGCCCCTTGGTATGGCGCTTGGTATGTCTCGGAAGCAATGAACATCCTGACAGAAAATCCAGAAGTCTGGAAGAAGACGGTTTTTATTCTCAATTACGATGAAAACGACGGGTACTTTGACCATATCCCTCCCTTTGTGGCACCACATCCTACTGATCCAAATTCCGGAAAAGTTTCGGCAGGTATTCAGACCAAAGACGAATTTGTAACCTTGGAGGAAGAATTGGCAAAGCCGGGAATGAAACCTGAAAATGCCCGTCAAAGTCCAATCGGGCTTGGATATAGGGTGCCGCTGATTATCGCCTCCCCTTGGACCCGTGGCGGCTGGGTTAACTCAGAAGTCTGTGACCTTACCTCCTCCCTCATGTTTTTGGAGAAATTTCTGAAACAAAAAACAGGAAAGGACATCACCGAAGACAATATCAGCAGCTGGAGGAGAACTGTCTGCGGTGACTTGACATCTGCTTTCAGACCATACAATGGTGAAAAAACCGAATTCCCAAAACCTGTCGTGCAAAAAGAATTTATGAAAATGATCCACCAAGCCAGTTTCAAAAACTTGCCTGATAACTTCGGCCCATTGAAACCGGAAGAAATTCAAACCGTCAAAAAAGCCGGAAAAAAATCCAAAGTTCTCCCCAAGCAAGAAGCCGGAACCAGAAATTCCAACGCCTTACCTTATGAATTGTATCTGGATGGGGCGATGGAATTTTTTCAGCAATCCTTCAGGATTGTTTTCCAGAATTCCGATAAGGTTTTTGGAAAAAAGACTGCAGGAGTTCCCTTTCAGGTCTATGCACCTGCAAAATACCTGGAGAATGGAAAATGGCTTCCGATGAAAGTATGGTCTTTTGCTTTGGAGGCCGGCACAGGTTTAGATTTCCAATGGCCGTTGGTCAACTTTGAAAATGGACGTTACCATTTGGATGCTTATGGGCCAAATGGTTTTTTCAGAAGTTTCAAAGGAATGCGAAATGAACCTTTGGTGGAATTCACCGCAACATATGACCTTGAAGATCTCAAAAATCCCCAACTGATCATCCAAATCGATAATCTCGACAAGGTCAAAACCTTGGAATTCGTCTTGGAAGATCAGGCTTATGGAAAGAAAAAGACGGAAATTTCGGTCAATCCAAATTCAGAAAAAATAATCACATTGGACACCGGTAAAAGTTTTGGCTGGTACGATTATGCCTTGATGATCAAAGGAAATGAATCCTTCGAAAGAAGATTGGCCGGAAGGATAGAGACTGGTCTTTCCTCCAAAACAGACCCGCAGATTGGCAACCTATCACTTGACATAGACTTATTTAACGTATGAAAAATATTTATCTCACAGGGCTTGTTTTCTTTGCCCTGATCTTAGAAAGTGCCGCGCAAAACTTCAAAACAGAAAACCTTATTTTCATTACTCTGGACGGTCTGAGGTGGCAGGAGGTATATTATGGGGCCGACTCCCTTTTGATAGTGGATACCAAGTATGCCCAAGATCCCGAAAAACTCACGGCCACTTTTTGGAACAATGATCCAAAAGTACGCAGGGAAACCCTGATGCCTTTCTTTTGGAACGTCATCGCCAAAGAAGGTCAACTTCACGGAAACAGAAAACACGGCAGCAAGGTGAATGATAAGAACCGCATGGTATTTTCCAAACCTTGTTACAACGAGATTTTTGCAGGCTATCCAGACGATGATCGCATCAACAGCAATAACAAGGAGAATAATCCCAATCCGAATTTTCTTGAATTTCTACAAAAACAGAAAGGTTTTGAGGACAGGATAGCGGCTTTTGCTTCTTGGGATGTATTCCCTGCTATTCTCAACAGAGACAGAAATGGATTGAAACTCAATGCGGGTTTTGAAAAAGCAAAAGGCACTGATCTGACTGAAATTGAGACATTTCTTAACCGTGCCCAAGATGAGATTCGTGGCCCTTGGGACGGCGTCAGGTTGGATTTTTTCACCCATCATTATGCGATGGAAGAACTCAAAAAAAGAAAACCAAAGGTTCTCTACATCGGATACGGGGAGACGGATGATTACAGCCACGATGACCGGTATGACCAATATCTCCTTTCTGCCAGACAAACCGATGCCTATATCCGGGAGATTTGGGATTTCGTGCAAAATGACCCGCAATACAAAGACAAAACCACTTTGGTCCTCATGACTGACCATGGCCGAGGTGTCTATCCCAAAGTCAATTGGAAAAGCCATTCTATAAATACCCCAAATTCTGATGAAATATGGATTGCGGCCATAGGACCTGATACCCCTGCTTTAGGTGAGGTTAAGACGGATGGTCAAATTTACGCCATGCAGGTAGCAAGAACGATGGTGGAACTGTTGGGATTCCAATATCCCGTAGAGAAAGCTGGGGAACTCATCCCTTTAATTATGGGTAAATGAGATATCCTGTATTTTTTGTAATTGTTGTTTTATGCAGCTGTCAGGCTAAAAATCAGGATATCCACCCAACTTTTTCTTCCTCCCTCAACTCATATTGGAAAGATGAAAAAGTTGCTTCGGTATGGGATTGGGTCTCAAAGGAAGAAATAATCGAATTGACTCAGGGTTGGGAATTTCACAATTGGGATACACTTAAAGGAAAAGAGCCAATTTTCCCCGATTTTGAAAAGGGCACTTTGGTCAACCTTCCACACCGTATCAAAATCCCAAATTCCAATATCTGGTATTCAGGTGACTTTGAATTGGAAAATGGTGTCCTGGCAGTTCAAGGAGACGATGGGCAGCAAATTTGGATTGAAGGAATTCCCATTTTGCCAGATCAAGACCATGCCTATCAAATCCCAAAGACCAAAGGAAAAATCACCATCAGGGTGATTAATAATGCCGTGGCAGGCGGGCTGACCAAAGTAAATTGGATCCCGATTGAAATTTGGGAAAATGCCAAAATGGAATCCCAAGAGAAAATCCAGCAAAAAATAATCGAGGCGAAATCCAATCTTTGGCAAGGAGAAGAAGGTGTTGATGACAACTTTACTGACTACCCGATTTGGTTTTCAGATCCCGTCATTTTACCCCATGATGACGACCATTATCTGATCAGGTGGACAGGAGAAAAAAGTCATGAGTCATGGCTTTTTTATGGCAAAGATTCCGTCGACTTGCATTTTTCTACCCTTGCCACAGAAAAAGAAGGTACCTATTCGGCCTATCTTCCAAAAATGAAAGTCCAATATTACAGATTTGAGATGTCGGCAACCCAATCCCCTGTCTATTCCATCAATCTCAAGGAATCAGAGGCAAAGACCAGCTTTGCACTTTGGGCAGATAGTCAGGGAGGATGGGAAAAATTTGAAAATATCCTTCATCAGATCAATCTGGCAAATCCTGATTTTACTATCGGTGTTGGGGATTTGGTTGGCAACGGAAGGCTTGAAAGTGACTACCAAAAACTGCTTCAATACCTCTCCCCTATTGCTGTTCCCCATTATCTGTTCCCAGGAAACCATGATTACGATGGTTCATATCAATCTTGGATTCCCGAAGCCTTTCAGAAAATCCTTAAAACAGATAACCAAAAAAATTATTTTTCATGGCAATCCGGACCGTGCGCCTTTATCGGCTTGGACCCCAATGAAAACTTCCCGGTATCGGTCACCGAGGATTCGGACCAACACATTTGGTTTCAAAAAGAAATCAAATCCGATAAATGGACAAACGCCACTTGGAAAATAATCTTGGTCCATCAGCCTCCCTTCAGTCAGGGTTGGCAGAGATATCAAGGTGAGAAAAGTATAGAGAATTTACTGAGGCCGGTATGGGAATCAGGTTTGGCGGATTTGGTGGTTTCAGGACATACCCACGACTATGAAAGGCTGATTTTGAATCATCGAAAAGGAAAAACTGCCTTTTTGATCCTTGGAGGAGCGGGAGGGGGATTGGAATCAGATGACATTAAAGAGGCCTATCCCAAAATGGATGTACTGATTCGCAAGCATCATTTTGGTTGGATTGAGGCAGACAATAAGAAGTTGGATTTCAAGGCCATTGGACTGTCCGGTGAGGTAATTGATTCTTTTTCTCTCGAAAAATAAATGGTTCTATCCTGAATTTTGTGAAAGGAGTAATTTCAACATAATTAAGTAATTGCTAAAATACCCTGATTCCAAATATGGAAGCAATTATAAACAGGATTCAGTTTTATAGAATTCCCTCTAAATATAGATTTCTATATTCCCGACATTTTAGTAAATCAATATTTAATAGCCACAAAATAACCAAGAAAACAAAAGCCCGCTTTTTGTTTTCTTTTGTTTCTTTATGGTTTATTCTTTTTACAGGCTGCTTTATATGATTGTACGCTTTCTTGCCACCAACCAAATAAAATAGGGTTTGATTTCAATTAGATCTGCTGTGGACTGTCGTGTATGGACTATCGACGATTATCCGTATCAAAAGAGATTCAAAATAAACTTAGTGGCGTCATTGCGGATAATCATTGCTTTATATCTGATTTTGCACTTCAGTTGCCTGTTTTTGGAAATCTTAGAACTTTTATTCTCTTAGGCTACAAAGTTTTCACAACATTCGTGGTAAAACCAAATAAATTAATAAATCGCCTGCAATGCCATTTCTTTCAAATAGACCAAATCCGGAACAGGGATTTCTTCTTCCTTTGCCAATTCATCCCAAGTTCTCATTTTTAGGGAAAGCTCGAAAAGTTCGTCTTGTTCAAAAGCCCTTGCTTCCACAGCTGACATGACGCCGCCTTGGTAGCCCAATGTGGTCAAACTCGCTTCAGAAAGCTTGTCCAAATATTCGGGGTATTTGAAAGTCAGGTAGCGCTTAGCCTGCACATGGTTTTCTACAAGCTTCGCAATTTTATCAGGAAATCCCACTTCCCTCAGAAAATCTGCGCCAATCTCTTCATGCCGTTTCACACCATAGCCACCCATGTTTTCGAGCTGTCGGTCCATGGCAAATAAATGGCCGATATCATGGAAAAATGCGGCCAAAATCACTTCATTGTCATAACCTTCCTTTTGGGCAAGTTCAGCAGATTGGTACATATGCTCGATCTGTGAAACAGGCTCTCCGATATAATCAGCATGCCCAAACTTTTCATACAAACCAAAAACCAAATTTACCCTTTCCTCTTTTGACCCGCTGTATTCCATATCTCCAAATGTTTAGAAATACTAAATTAATCTATCTCACCGGAATCAAGACAAAATTCAAATTAAGAAAAGATTAAATAAAAAATTGTTAAAGCCAAGTTCTATTTCATGATTTAATTATGGATTAAGCCTAAATCACCAATCAGAACTTAAATGTTAACACAATAGTAATTGAATATTTTTTGATAAATAAAAGTCAAAAGTATATTTTTGCTAAACTTCTTTTTATAAACCGCAGACAAAAATAAATCAAATCCAACAATATAACCAATGAAAAAAGCCATCAAGTTAGCAGTCTTTGACATTGCAGGAACTACCATCAAGGACAACAGCAACGTTGCCGGATCTTTCCAATATGCTTTTATCCAACATGGGTTTGAAAAAGTCACTTTGGAAGAAGCAAATGAAAAGATGGGCTATCCAAAACCTTTGGCTATCAGGGATATTCTATCCAACCATGTGACAGATAACGGTACCATCACCTCAAATCTCATCGATGCCATCCATGGTGATTTTGTACAAAACATGATCGACTATTACCGAACCACCCCGGGGATTGCTGCAATGGATGATGCAGAAACTGTTTTCCAAGCGCTTCAAGACATGGGCATAAAAATTGGTCTGGATACCGGTTTTAGCAGGGACATCACAGATGTGATTTTGGAAAGGGTGGGATGGAAAAACGCTACGCTGATTGACATCACTGTCTGCAGCGACGAGGTGGAAAGAGGACGGCCATTTCCAGATATGATCCGGGTGATGATGGACAGATTCGGAATCACAGACCCAAAAGAAGTCATCAAAATCGGCGATACCGAAGTCGATGTCAATGAAGGACACAACACAGGGTGCCTGATGAGCATCGGGGTGACGACGGGCGCATTTTCTGAAGAAGAATTATTAAAGCACCACCCCACACACATCGTCCATTCATTGACGGAGATATTGGATTTGATTGATCAATAATATAACGCTTCAAAATCCCTCCAAGGGTTCAAAACCCTTGGAGGGTCACCTATAAATACTATTTGTGTTTTTCATTTTTCACCCATGCTTCGACTTCCATTTGTTTCGAAAAGACTAGCGCAAAGCAGCAACTTCAGCATGAGCTTGTTTGCGGCGGCAATGGCTTTTTTGACCTACAGCAGCATGTATGCTTTCAGAAAACCCTTTGCAGCGGCGACTTTTGAAGGGGAGTTTTTCATGGGGATAGACCTGAAAGTATGGTTGATTTTGGCTCAGACTTTCGGTTACATGGCAAGTAAATTCTATGGAATCAAGATAATCTCTGAACTGAAACCTGAAAATCGGGCTGTTTTGATATTGTTGCTGATCGGGATTTCATGGATGGGATTGTTGGGATTTGCAGTTTTGCCTGCCCCGTTTAACATCCTCTGTTTTTTGATAAATGGCTTTCCGTTGGGGTTGATCTGGGGTTTGGTATTTCATTACTTGGAAGGCCGGAAGTTTACCGAAATGATGGGAAGCATTTTGGCAGTAAGTTTTGTATTCTCTTCCGGATTGGTCAAAACCATCGGTAAATACCTGATTAACGAATGGGACGTAGCAGAGCATTGGATGCCTTTTTGGACAGGAGGGATATTTATGCCTTTGCTTTTGGTTTCCGTTGTTTTACTCAATCAGACGCCCCCGCCAAATCGGGAAGATGTAACCCTCAGATCCATCAGGACACCGATGTCAAAAAAGGATCGGATTGATTTTTTCAAGGCATTCAGACCGGGAATCATCATCTTGGTGTTGGTATATGTGGTCCTGACAGCGCTCAGGGATATTAGGGATAATTTTGCGGTGGAAATCTGGGAAACCATGGGCATCAGTGTCAATCCTGAACTTCTCACCCAAACCGAAATCCCGATAACATTGATCCTATTGGTGATGATGGCACTTTTGGTGTTGGTCAAAAACAACCAAAAAGCATTATTCCTTTACCATTGGATCATCATAGCAGGACTAGTCATTGCGGTCGGTGCGACTTTACTTTTGCAAATGGGTGCGATTCCTCCCTTTCTTTGGGTAGTCTTGACTGGAACAGGGATTTATATGGGATATATTCCATTCAATTGCCTTCTGTTTGACAGGCTGATCGCCTGCTTTAAATCAGCAGGGAATGTGGGATTTTTGATGTACCTCGCGGACAGCTTTGGCTACTTGGGTTCGGTGGCCATTGTCACCATCAAACAGTTTGGGATTTTGCAGGATATGAGCTGGCACCTTTTCTACACCCAAGGCATATTGATCATGCTGAGTATCGGGGTGGGAATGATGGGGTATACACTTTGGTATTTTAAAAGAAAGACAAAAAATTACGAGTCAGAAATCATTGAAAATATTGCTTTGGCTCAAAAAATATAACCTATTATGCAAGCATTAGTCATTGGCTCGGGAATTGTCGGTTTGGCGGTCACAAGGGCACTTTCAGACAAAGGATGGAAAGTCACCGTCATCGAAAGAAACCCTAAACCGGTCGGCGCATCCATCAGGAATTTTGGAATGATCTGGCCTGTAGGACAGGCACAGGGGCCGGCCTTTGAAAGGGCAATGCGGTCTAGGGCAATCTGGCTGGAGATGAGCAAAAAGGCAAAATTTTGGGTGGAAGAAACCGGTTCCCTTCACCTTGCATACACTGATCTGGAAAATCAGGTTGTCGGAGAATATGTCTCCGCGATGGAAGGAATCAAATCCGCCTACCATTTGAATGCCTCCCAGACTGTCGAAAGAAGTCCGGCCGCAATCCAGCAAGGCCTGAAAGGCGCACTTTGGACCGAAGAAGAATTGATCGTAGATCCGAGAGAAGCCATTTGGCAAACTGCAGCTTACCTCGAATCGATGGAAAATGTGACTTTCGAATGGAATAAAGCCGTCACTGAAATCAACGGAAACAAGGTCAAATCGGGAAATCAAAGCTGGGAAGCCGACATGGTTTTCGTCTGTAGCGGAGCGGATTTTGAGACTTTGTATCCGGAAATTTTTGCGGCAACACCGATCACCAAATGTAAGCTACAGATGATGCGTCTAGTCAAGCAGCCGGAGAACTGGCGGATCGGTCCACCACTTTGTGCCGGGCTGAGTTTTATCCATTACAAAGGCTTTCAGGTAGCGCCGTCATTACCAAAACTCAAGGAATTTTACGAAGGACAATATCCTGATTTGTTGGATCTGGGCATCCATGTGATGGTTTCCCAAAATGGAACCGGACAACTGACCATCGGTGACAGCCATGAGTATGGATTGCATTTGGATCCTTTTGACAGGCAGGATATCAACGATAAAATAACCGGCTTTTTAAAAACCTTTGCGGCTTTCAAGGATTGGACTTTGGAATCCTCATGGCATGGCATCTATCCTAAAATGACCAATGGAGCGACCGAATTTGTCCATCAAGTCAGTCCACACGTCTGGATAGTCAACGGCATGGGCGGTGCAGGCATGACCTTGTCTTTTGGATTGGGTGAAGAAGTAGTGCAGAAAATCTTGTAAGCTTTAGGGTATATTTAGATATCCTGTTATTTTTCGATATGGAAAACGAAATATTGGTTCAGATCAGCCAAAAAATAAAAAGTATCAGAAAAGACAAAAACCTCACCCTACAGGAAATTGCTGAAAGGGCCGGCGTCACAAAGGGATTGATATCCCAGATCGAAAATTCAAGGACTTTGCCTTCCCTTTTGGTGCTGATGCAGATCATCAAGGCATTGGAAGTTGACCTGAATTACTTTTTCAACAACCTCAGCCTAGACGGAAAAGAGGCCCCAATCTTGGTTTTAAGAAAAAAGGAATACAGCAAATTCGAGAAAGAACCAGCATCCGGCTACCAATATGAACGGATATTTACCAAGAAAATCAAATCAGGCGCAGTGGACTTTGTTTTGCTGGAAATTAAACCGGGATCCGTCAGGGACTTTGTCACAACTGATGCTTTCGAATTCAAATATATCCTGCAAGGAAAGGTAAAATACTTTTTCCGGAACCAGACCATCGAACTTTTCGAAGGCGATTCCATGCTTTTTGACGGAAGACTCGAGCACAATCCAGTCAATGAAGGAAATGAAACAGTCAGGATGTTGGTAGTATATTTTTTCGAAAACACGGATTAAAAAACATAATTACATGGTTATCCGAATTAATGCAGGTATCCTCAAATCCTTTGAAAAAACAAGCCGGAAAACCGAAGTCGGATATGGCGTGATTTTTTTCTCACCAATCCATGGAAATCCTAATTCATTTTTTGATCCCAAATACGTCTATTATTTCTCCTTCGAGATTGTAAGTCCTTAGTTCCAGTTCATTGTTTACAATCTGAACAGTACAATAATGATGTCTTCTAAAATTTTTGGCAGTAAACCAGGTTCTTGTCGGTGCGTTGTCCTCCAAATTGCCTCCTGAACCTCCTGCCTGCACATAGACAGTCCCATTTTCTTTGTCAACTTTGCCAGCCTTCAAAGGATGTGACCTCATGTAAGTATGCAAATGGCCAAAAAAGACCATGTCAACTTCATTAGCTTCAACCAATGAAGTCAGGTCTTTCAGTTGTGGATCGCCTTGTTTTCCAGGACCCTCCCAAGTATTGCCATAGTCATCCTCATCAGCGGAATGAGGGGCATGGTGCAACACTACAAACTTCCATTTGCCTTCGCTTATCATAAGTTCGTTCTCCAGCCATTGATATTGGTCACCACCTTTTTGAAGTTCTTTTATCAAGTTGCTGTTAAGCATGAAAAATGAAGCTTCTCCATATTCAAAGCGGAAAAATGCTTTTTCTCCTGCATCCGGATGGTATTGGTTGTACCAATGCAAATCTGCGTCACCATTTCCAGGGACAGTGACAATTGGAACCCTCGAGGTCAAAGGACCAATTCCCTGAAAATATTCCATTGTCCATTCAAATTTAAAATCTTTGAATCCCCCATCAGTCAAATCGCCCAAATGCACCAGAAAATCAGGCCTTTCTTCCCAAAGGCGCTGTGCCACTTGGTTATTGATTTGCGGACGGCTTTCTGTGTCGCTGACAATCCCAAATAGAAATGGGTTTCCTTTTGGCTTGGCGGTTTGAAAAGTCAGCACAGGAGTTATAATTTTCCCGCCTTCCTTGGATTCCATGTCCACTTGGTAAAAGTAAGTTGTACCTGATTTCAATCCTTCCAGAATGGTCGAATGGATGTTTTGGTCATTTGATGAAACGGTCGATAGGTTTTCCAAAGGAAGTTTTTCGCCAAACTTGACAGTCGCTTTGGCCGACCTGTCTGTTTCCCAAACCATCCGGATGGAATTCTCTTGGATATAGCTCAAATATGGCCAGGCCATTAAATGAAACTTATCTGGAAAAAGCTTTCCGGATTCTATTTGGGACCGGATATTTTGAAATGTTGATTTTATTGCAACTTCCGTCAGTGAAGTCGGATAATGCGCAGCCTTTTTCAAGAGATTATGGGTTTCCATATATAACTCATTTTCAAAAAACCCTTTTAAAACCAATTGATACCCTTTCAAAGGAAAAACAATTTTCTGTTCTGACACCTTTTCACCATTCTCATACAAAGAGATTTTGTCACCGTCAAAGTTTAGGATTACGTGACTCCAGTACTTTTTGAAAGGTTTCCTCTGTTGCTTTGCCTCCACCCATTCTGCTCCATTCAAAACCCCTACAATCAGGTCTTTGCCATATACCGAAAGGGCAAGTCCCAATTCATTTTCATTGATAAATTCCCATGAAATCCCAACAGGATTGTTGACATGATTCAGCAGCAGGAACTCCAAGGAAAAAGGCTTGGAGAAGTCGGTTTTCTCTTCATCAAATAAGCGGTATGATCCCGTAACAGGCTGATTGAGGCTGTTTTGATTTTGGATAAAGGTGTTTTGATGAATCTGAAAATCCTTCAAAAAAACTCCACCCTCCGAAGTCCCTGTTTTCGCTTTTCTGGGAAGGTCATACTGATTCCAAAACCAAAATTCCTGGATTGGCTTAGCGGCAGTATCTACTTCGGAATGACCTGACTGCGGAAGAATTAAAGAAAAAAAGAGAAATAAAGTCAGCATTGGAACAAGAATTTTGTTTACCAATACTAAACAGAAGAAAAGGAAATCCTGTGACCGTAGGATTAAGAAAATGATAAAAAATCATCAATAGAAAAAGCCATCATTGACTGCAAAAATGCCTTCAATGATGGCTAAGAATTAGTCAGGTCTTTTGAAAATCACTTGGAAAAGGTAAACGAAACCATTACCCTGTCGGTCAATTTTTGTTCTTCAGGGCTGAATGTTGGCTCTTGGTAGGATTCTGACATGTCCATTGCCCTCATGGCTTTGGCATTTCGCATTACCGGCATGCTGACATTTCCCGAAGAATAGGATACTCTGTGTACTTGGAGTTTGTTCAATCCCAATGACTTGGCGATCACATCTGCTTTGGTTTTGGCATCAGCAATTGCCAATTCAAGCAATTTGGAAGAGGTTGATTTCCTCAAAGCGTCTGACACATTGAATTGCATGTTGTAAGTCATGTCAGTAGTCTGATGAAGGGCTTCAGTGATTTTGACAAGATTTTGGTCAACGATTTTCACCTTTACTTTGATGGTTTGGGAGGCAACATATCCGCTGTCTTTGGACGAATTATTGGTGTAGATACGGTTTACATTCACGTAATAGTTATCCACGATGAAGGTATATCCGTTTACTCTGGTTTTCTTCAGGGCATCCTCAATGGATTTGGTTTTCTTGTTCAGCGCATTGGTAGCATCTGTGACCTTCATGGCCTTTTCCGACAAAGTCAAATAGATCAATGCTTCATCAGGCATGATTCCCATTTCACTCGTTCCTTCCACGTCGATCAACGGGATATTATTTTCTTGGGCAAAGGCAGCAACTGTTAATAATAAAAACGGAAGGGCAAAGAGTAGTTTTTTCATAATATTGGTTTTTTAAGTCTTGTACGGAGGATTCAAAACTTAGGCCATTTTTTCTAAATTACAAGAATGGATTTTCTATAGGATCTTGTCGCATATCCCAAATATTTAGCACAACCAATTGATTGTCATGCATTCCATAGATGATTTTAAAAAAAGTTAAAACATTCAAACTCCTTATCCCGGGTAATTCAGTCACTCTTCCAATTTCCGGATTTTGAAGAATCAATTGAAGTTTGAAATCCACCTCATTCTTGATTTTAATGGGATAAGAAAGGCTCTGATTTCTTTTTTTCCAGTATTCCAAAATATCAAAAAGTTGGTCTTCGGCATCTTCAGTCCAGACTATTCTTTGATCCATTCTTCGAATCTTTTATCAATATCTGCCTTACTTTTAACTTTCCCTTTTTCAAATTGATCCTTTGCCTTTAGGATAGAAACTACTTGACTTTCGGAAAAGGAAAAACCTTGGTCAATGCCTTCTTCTTCCAAAAATCTATAGATTTTATCGAGCAAATCATCATCTTCAGTTTGGTTAATGATGCTGATTATCTTTTCCTTGAGTGTAACCATAATTGAGATTTTATGTCAATTTAAAGAAATTTATATGAAGTACCATAAAGTTACCCTCTTACAAAAATTGCGGCAATCGGATCAAAGTCCTATTTCCCCAAATCCAATATATCCTTGATTTTATTGGTTTTTTCCATTTCATGATACAGTCCTTCGAAGTCGTCGGCAATGATTTTGTCACGGAACTTTGAAAGGTTGGAAATATATAGGCTCATCGCCTCCAAGATGTTTTTCTTATTTTCTTGCATGATTGGTGCCCACATGCCGGGAGAGCTTTTGGCCAATCTCACTGTCGAAGCAAATCCGCTTCCTGCCATGTCAAAGATGTTTTTTTCATCTTCCATTTTGTCCAAAACTGTTTTGCCCAACATAAAAGAAGTAATGTGCGAAAGGTGGGAAACAAAGGCCAAATGCTTGTCATGCTCCTCAGGATCCATAAACCGCAGTTTCATATTGAGCGCTTCCAATACCTCATAGGCTTTGGCTTTCAGGTGGATGTCGGTTTTTTCCATTTCACAGATGATAAAAACCTTTCTGTCCAAGAGGTCCGCCTTGGCAGCTTTTGGGCCGGAATATTCCGTACCGGCGATGGGGTGCCCGGCAAGGTATTGCGCTCTTTTTGGATGTTCCACAGCGGCTTGACAAAGCAATTCTTTGGTAGATCCAAAATCCATGACCAAGGTATCAGGACCTACTTCATCCAAGGTTTTGATCAGAAGTTCCGCCAAGGTATTGGCAGGTGTTGCCAGCACAATAATATCCGTGTCGGCATCTGCCGTTTCTTTGACCTCGTCTATGATACCCAATGCAAGGGCATCCTGCATGTTTTGGGGATTGGAATCAAATCCTGTAAAATGGATTTCCGGTTTTGCCTGTTTCAAGGCGAGGGAAAAAGATCCTCCCAAAAGTCCCAAACCGATGATGTGTATTTTCTTCATTGTTGCTAAAGTATGTGGGTGACGCGTTTATTAAATTCTGTT
>JBBRFK010000104.1:0-13631 GCA_038224435.1 Cytophagales bacterium
CTATGTGGTATTTCCTACTGCCCACAAACTGGAATGGAAATTTGGAAAGACTTTATTTGCATTGGTTGTTTCTATATTGCCATTTGGCCCATATATTTTTGGCAGAAACCTGACTCAGGAAGAAAAAGAATTGGCCAAATCCTGACATCCCGTCTTATGGCCCTGATCAGCAAAAAGAAAATCATCTATCCAATAAGTCCAAAACTGAGGATTTACCTCATTACATATGGACGTGAGGTCGATTTCCCTATCCAATACAATGACCTTTTGAGATACAATACCTCAATCGCTTTGTATGATTCAAAAGGAAAAGACACTTTGTGGGAGACAGTATTTTTTGCAGAATCAGACAGAACGGAGATCCATTATAATGTAAAGAAAATTTATTCCGTCCTCAAGGCCCAAGGTGACATGTCCTTCATGGAGCATTTGTATGTGGACAGGATTGACCTTTGCGTCTACGGCAATACCAAACCTTTTAGGGTCAGGATAGTAAATAGGATCAATGACAACTTTGATTATTTTTATGTAAAAAATGCAGATGCTTCAAGGATTTATGGATTGGAACTGGAACACCTCCTCTCCCCTAACCGCATCAATTATCTGGTACATCAGAAAACCCTGATAGAAGAACACATTGTAGGAATTCCCGGGGAGCAATTTATGAAACAGCATATCAATGATGGTGTTCCGAATCCAATCCGACTGGCAAAGGAATTTGTTAAATTCAATGAAAGGTGTTTTGTGAGGTTGCTTGGAGACATGCATTCTTCAAATTTTGTGGTAGATATAACCCCTGATTTTGAAGAAACCCATTACAGGATCAGGGCAATCGACTTTGACCAACAATCTTACGAAGGAAAAAAATCAATCTATCTGCCTCAATATTTCAAGCAAAACAACACCTTGATTCAAATGGGAATCAAACACATCACTCCCGAATCGATGGCCCAATACCAGAGAGAGGAACGTGCCTTGATCGCAAACAGGCTCAAAAGCTCCCAAAAAGAAATTGAAGATTTGTTGGAAACAATGGAATCAGACACTATCACCACCCCTGAAAATACCGAATCCCTCAAACAGGAACTGGCAAAACACTATAAAAACAAAAACTTTTTTGATTGCAAAAACATGGGAAATATTCTCCGACTTAGCTTGGAACAAGTGAGGAAGAAATAACCAGCCTAAAAAATTAGGGTACACTCAATCAAGTCGGATTCATCAGATTAACACCACTTTTGGAATCCCTGTTACTCAACCCACTTCTCAAATTTTTGAGCATTTAACCATATAACTATTTCCTGCCAACTTTTACTTTCCACCTCTTTCGATTTACCTGTCACCTCAACCCTATAACTTTTTACGGTCTATTTTCTTCTAAATCCAAAACACCCTTTCAATAAAACCTAACCTCGCACTCAGGATTCAATTTTTTGAAAGAATCAACAGCTCTTTCTTTAATCCGGGTATTGAAACAAATCAACTCCTTAAGGTTGAGACCCTGTACAGGTTTCAAAGATTTGACGTTGGTACCTCCTATGTCCAATTTATCAAGACTGGAAAGTGTCTCCAATCCCCTCAAAATGGTGATGTTGGTTCCGGTTAGCATCAATGTTTTCAATCCATTCAGCTGACCCAATGGTCTTAGGTCCTCAATGGCGGTGTAGGATAAATCTAGGGATTTCAGGTTTGTCAAAACAGGAAGAACAAGAATATCGGAAACTGGGGCATGGGTGATTTTCAAGTCTTCCAATAATTTCAATTCACCCAGTCCTGAGATGTCTGTCATCGGAACATTTGACACAGCCAATGTTCTCAGATTAACAAAAACGGACAAGGCCTGCAAATTTATAAGATCAAAATTATCCACCTTCAACTCTGGCATGGCCGTCCAACGATGCAAAGTTTCAAGACTTGGATCTGCATTGTCTTTGCCATAAGCTTTCTTAAATGCTGATTTCCATGCTTCATCGATGGAATCCCACCATTGCTCCAAAAGGGAAGACCTGTAAATAATGTTAATCTCCCGGTTGGTTGCGAGAAAATCAGGAATTTCTGCAGCGTCTATTTCTGAATTGTCAAGATTCAGATAGGTCAGCTTGGGCAGGTTTTTCAATATACTGAAACCTGTCACAGGACTATCTCTAAAATCTACTTTGGTCAGATTTTCTAATCCTTCCAAAGGTTGGAGGTCTTTTACTTTGGTGTTTTTCCCCGAAATGATTTCAAGGGTCTTGACTTCTGCCAACGGAAGCAGTTCGGTAATTTCGTTGTCATCAAAAGCCAAATAGTTGATGTTCTTAAATTTCAAGACCGGGTTCAACGTGTTAATACCGGTTGCCGACACATTCAAAGAATCAATTCCCAAAGTGCTCGTCAGGTTTTCAATCGTAGGAGAAGGAATGCCAAGGCCGGGATTGATTGCAATCAAAGCACCTTTCCATTCCTGTGACAATCCTGACCACCAAGACTGTAAAGTTTCCACATGGTGGATCAAAAGCACATTCCTGTTGCTTCGTGCATATTCCTCCGCACTGGCTTCTGAGATTTCGGTAAGGTCTGCATACAGTATTCTCAGCTTCGGCTTGCTTTTCAAGGGAGCAATGTTGGAAACAGCCGTACTGTTGATATTGATATTCTTCAGGGAAGATAAACTTGCCATTGGAGTCAAATCAATAATATTACTTTGGCTTAAATTGATTTCTTCAAGACCGGAAAGTGAAGACAAAAGATCAAGATTGGATAAATTATTTCCGCTGACATTCAGGTATTTCAGACTTTTAAGTTCCTGTATGTCCTCGATACTTGTAAAACCGCTTTGGTTCAAATCCAACTTGGTCAGCGCCTGCATGGAATTCAACACACTGTAGGAAGTAATCGGCGTATTGACAGCCATCAAAGTATGAAGGCTCTTCAGGTTGCCAAGTTCACTGATATCCTCAATCAGCGTATTGGAAATATCAAGGATTTCCATCTTATCGGAGTATTTGATAAACTGAATGTCTTTTGTAGGGGTATTTGAAATGTTGAGGTATTTCAAAAAAGTAACATTACTGATAGGGTTCAGTTCCTCTACTTTCGTATTGCTGATGTCAATATATTTGAGATCCCTCAAGGCCTCAATCGGTGAAAGCTCAATCAAGTATTCATTCCCTGAGAAATCGATGGAATCGATCGCACTGATTTTGTACAGGTGGTCTGCCGTGATGGAATCTTCTTCCGAGATGCCGATTTTATTTCTGAAAAAAGATTCCCATGTGTAGGATAAGGTACCCCACCACTCCTTAAGTTCCGCATCCCGGCTTAATTTCGTGGTATACACACTCGCAATCTTGAGCTCATTTGATTTTTTGTCAACATTGACTTCGATAAATCTTGGCTTGGTATTGGTGATTTTTTCTTTGTTCAAACCTGTAGCCGTCACTGTCCTGTCTATGGATACTAGAAATGACAATTCGCCGTTTTCTCTCAAAAAGGGTTTGGTTTCACGGATTTTGAATTTAAAACTAGCCTCTTTGAAAAAAAACTCAATGTCTTTCAGGTAAGCAGTAACATCCTTATTGGTGATCACTTTTCTATCCAGAACCAAATCATCCTCGACCTGAACTTTACCATCTCTGAAAATCTTTTTATAACTCTCTCTGATGATCACGTCCTTGTCGCGGGCAGGTGTGTCCTTGCTTCCGAGTGTGTTCAAAAAAAACTCTAAAAACTGAACCTGATCCTCTACTTTTTGGGTAAGCTCTTTCAAATCGGCTTTTGAATACCCTCCCAAATCCTGGGAAAATCCGGAATAATGGATTCCCAAAAAAAGAAGAACAAAAAGGATAAGTTGTCTATTTCTGGTCATAAATAAAGTCTGATATGGTTTCTTTGTCTCCCGGTTTCAATTTTACCAAATCTCCGATCAGCCATCCTGTATTGAATCCGGGCCTGTTGAACTGGTCCAATTCGAAATACCAATTGTCGATCTGAAAGAAATGGAACTTGACATCAGAGATTGTTTCAAATTTGATGCTACCTTTTTTTAATTCATATAAAAATAAGGTAAGGTAATCAGGAACGTATTCCTTTGGTGTATAGGATTCGGGCGTATCAGAATTTTCAAATGCTTTGCGAAGGTTCATAAAGCCAAGCTCATGGCTTAGGGGATGGATAAAGCTTTTATCGTTTCCGATCGGCTTTTTGAAAATATCTTTGAAAGGCTTGAAGACTACTTTTTCAATGACCCACTCATAACCCAGTCCTTCAGGCTGGATTTTTAAAAAAAGGGTAACGTTTTCGCTTCTTCCTTTATATTGGAAGATAGCTAAAACTTCTGCAAACCATTCTCCTTCATGGAAATTCAAAAACAGGGGTTGTGATTCTGACAGGACATCACGCATAAACTCGGTCTTCATTTCCCCCGAGATCCCCGAGGTTTCATTGTCAAAAAGTATGCTGATAAATTTTCCTCTTAATTCTCTGTCCCTGAACAGGGCGTCGCCGGAATAGAATCTTTTGCTGCCGTCTTGGCTTTCTTCGGCATTGAATCTTCTAAAAAATTGGTTGACCTGTTTGGTCGAAGCGGCAAACCTGCCATCATCTTTGGGGGAACCGGGGCTGAACAAACCCTGCCCCGGTGCCATTCCAATGGAAGTAATCAATAATGTTATTACAATAATTATTTTTCTCATGCAGCGGTTTCAGTCACGCGGATATCTCCAAGCATCACATCCCAAAACTCGATTGTCCTACCTGCGATCTGGGTTTGTTTTTTCTCCACATAGATCGTGATATCCTTTTTGGTGGTGTCTCTGTAGTTTAAGCCTGTTTCGATTGAAGTACCTTCAAATCTTTGGTAAACAGTGATCACACCTACATACCGGCCATCAGGTTGTCTTTCAAGGTCACTGATATAATGGATATCATACCATGTGATGTTGACGCGGTCATAGTTCAAAGCCATCAATCTCTCGAAATAGTTTCTGACTTTGTAATAAGCGATCTCCTTACGGTTCAATGAAGATACGCCCATCTCAGCATCAGGAGCAAAAAGCTCCCCAGCCCTATCCATAACGCGGTTGGCTTCGGAGAATTGTGTTTCCTTGCTGCCGATAATACTGATGTATTTACTAAGATCCTTTACTTTTTCCAAAGCCAGGGAATCTATTGCCTGCTTTCTTGCAGGGCTGATGTTGTCAGTCTGAGCCAACGCGATCGTCGCTGAAGCTAAAAAGAGCATCAGGAATAAAGAAATATATTTTTTCATATCAAGAGATTTTTCGGTGTATGTTATTTTTTTCTACGCAATTCCAATTCAGAAACTTTTCCGTTTCCGTCAAGCCTGACATCAGAAATGAAGTTCAGATTTTTCTTTGTGTCCTTCAGGTAGTTGAGGTAATCGGCTATCGTAGTCGGCTCATCGTAATCTTTGATTCCGTTTGCCTCATGAATCACAATCAAAACTGGTGTAGATCCATTGGAAAACATTCCTTGCGCTTCCTGAATGGTTCTGTTGGCGGCATCCAAGTTGGAAGAACCTGCAATGCTATTGAAATAATTTTCAAGTTTCCCGACTGCAACTTCTTCGGCTGATGGTCCGGGAGGTGGTGGCGGAGGTGTGACTGCTTTTACTTCTTCGACAGGCGCAGGCTCAGGGGCAGCTACTACTTTCTTTTTACTTTTGCATGCTCCAAGAGCAAGCAAACCAAACAAGGCAATGGTAAGCACCCTGCTTAAGGTTGATTTTGCGGTTCTTTTTTTCATTTTGGTTAATTGATTAGTTTAATAGATGTTTGATGATTTGGGCAATTACAGTAGGATATTTTCAAGCCTTGAAAGCAACTAATTTGATTTTCAAATAGCAACTTTTGAAACTGCTTGAGTTTTTTGAGATGCACAAATCTAATTGAAAATTCCTTTTTTATTCAAAATAGAAATTATAGTCGGTAAAAAAATCGAAATTAATCTATGAAATCAGGGATTTCAAACCCAATCTCATCGATAGTTCTGATTTCTCCTATTCAAATAGCTCCTTGAGTTTATTTTCAAGACTCGCGCCCCTTAGGTCTTTTCCGATAATCTTCCCCTCAGCATCTAGAAGGTATGTTGCAGGGATGGCATTGATCTGATAGGTCGCAGCTGCTTCTGAATTGAAATATTTCAAATCTGAGACATGCGTCCAGGTAAGGTTGTCGTCCGCAATGGCTTTGACCCATGCTTCTTTGGTCCTGTCCAAAGACACCCCAAAAACTTCAAATCCCTGTTCTTTATATTGATTGTAAAGACGGACCACATTCGGGTTTTCCTCCCTACATGGTCTACACCAAGCTGCCCAAAAATCAATCAAAACATATTTCCCTCTCAAATCAGAAAGTTTTATCTGTTCTCCATTTGGGTTAGGCAATGAAATCTCCGGAGCCACCTGACCAATGGACAAGGACCGCATGTCATCCAATTGATGCAAAAGGGATTGGATCATCTTAGTGTTTGGATATTTTTCATTCAGGTCTGTCACCAATTCATCTATGAACTGGAAATCATTCTTGATGTTCAGCATGGAAATTCCCGCCATCGTTGCAAAACTACCCTTCATGCCTTCAATAACCTCTTTTACCTTTTGGCTTTGGGTATCTTCGAGGTTCATGGCTGTGGTTTGAATAGACTTGATGGCTTCCTGATCTCTTTTGCTCATGGCTTCAAAGTAAGCCGTATTCAAATCATTGATGGTTTTTTGGTATTCGGCCGTCAACTTTTCTATCTTTTGCAGGTTTTGGGAATCTTCTGAACCTTCTATCTTCAGACTACCCTCGTCATTGAAATCATAGGAAACTTTGACATCGTCTGCATATAGCGCCAGTTTGATGATTTTCTGATTCATCAGATGCAATTCAAAAAAACCAGGACCCTCTATGGTGAGTTGGTAGTCAAAATCTCCTCCCGAACCCATCGGGATTTCTCCAATGATCTCGGTGCTTTCGTCTACAAATTTATATATCTCAATTTTTCCTTCAGGGGCGTTCTTCACTTCACCTGAGACCTTCACGGTGCCATCAAACTCCTGCTTGCCGATGTTATCACATGATGCCATTAAAAGCACCACGATGACAGAAAAGTAACTTATAGCTGATTTCTTCATATCAATTTTCAAGTAATTCGGTCAATAATTTTGTTGCCACTTTAGGATCTGCTTTGCCTTGGGATTTTTTCATCACCTGTCCCATAAACATCCCCATCAATCCTTTTTTCCCGGAACGGTATTCCTCCACTTTTGCTGCATTTTCAGACAATACTGTCTCAATGATCGGCATCAATGATCCCTCATCACTTTCTTGGATAAGGTTAAGGTCCTGCGCAATTGCTATCGGACGCTTGGTTTTGCTGAGCAACATCTCGGGATACACTTTTTGAGAAGCGACAGAGAAGTTGATCTTTCCTTCATCAATGATACTTATTAGTTCTGCCAGACTTTTGGCCGAAATGGGAAAATCAGAAATGTGGAGCGTGAGTTCATTGAGGTAGGACTTGACGGGGCCCATCACCCAATTGGCAGCACCTTTGTAATTTTGGGTGTGAAGACACACCTCTTCGAAATAGAGTGCAATTTCTTTGCTGTCAGTCAAAACTCCGGCATCATATTCTGAAAGACCGTATTGGTGGATAAACTTACGGTGCAATTCACGGGGCAATGCCGGCATCGAAATTTTGACGCTTTCAAGCCACTCTTCCGATACAATAACCGGACTAAGGTCTGGCTCCGGGAAATACCTGTAATCATTGAGGTCTTCTTTGCTCCTCATACTGGCGGTCAAACCTGTCGTCGCATCAAAAGTTCTGGTCTCGGAGATGATTTGAATGTCGGACTCCACCATGTCTACCTGCCGCTCAAACTCATACTCGATTGCCCTCACGACGTTTCTGAAGGAATTCATATTTTTGACCTCCACTTTTTTACCATATTCCTTTGCGCCTTTCAGCATCACAGAAACGTTGGCATCACAGCGGAGAGAACCTTCCTCCATATTTCCATCACAGATATCAAGGTACCTGACGAGTTTTTTGATTTCTACCAGATAGGCATATGCCTCATCTGAGGACCTCATATCAGGCTCCGAAACGATTTCAATCAATGGCACTCCAGCCCTGTTAAAATCAACCAGTGTATCTACTTCCCCTGCAAGGTGCATGGACTTTCCTGCATCTTCCTCCATATGTATCCGGGTGAGTGCAACGGATTTTTTGCTGCCATCCGGTAAGGTGATAGGAACAGTTCCCCCGACACAGATCGGGTTTTTGTCCTGCGTGATCTGGTATCCTTTTGGAAGGTCAGGATAAAAATAATTTTTCCTGGCAAAAATGTTTTCTCTCGTAATTTCACTGTCGCAGGCCAATCCCATCTTTATCGCAAACTCTACTGCTTTGATATTGACTTTGGGAAGGGTGCCCGGATGGCCTAGGGTTATGACTGAAATATGGGTATTGGGAAGATTTCCATACTCTGTGGAATCAGAAGTGTACATCTTACTCTGAGTAAGCAACTGGGCATGTACTTCCAGTCCAATGACCAATTCGTATTTGTTTTTTACTTCTGCAGAAAGCATCTTTTCTAAATTATTCTGTATTACAATCAGGTCAAAAATGGATTCAAAATACCCTAAAACCAAATTTGGAACGCTTTATTCTATGATATGTTGCCCAAAATGGATTTGGCCTTGACCAAAACCGCAGGCAACCCTGAGGAGTTTTTGCCCCCTGCCGTAGCGAAGAAAGGCTGTCCCCCACCGCCCCCGTCAATTTCTTTTGCAAGTTCCCTGACCAAAGCACCTGCATTCAGCGATTTTTCGGTGACTAGATTTTCGCTGACCAATACCGCTATCTGGGGCTTGCCGTCGATTTCCGTCGCCAAAATAGCAATGACGTTTTCAATTTCGTTCTTCAGTTCAAAAGCCAGCTTCTTCAGCGCATCTGCTGATGGCATTGAAATCCGGGCAATGATTTGGTTCGTACCGTTTACCTGCTGAACACCCCGGATCAACTCTTCTTTGAGCGCTCCTGCATGTTGGGTATGTAGCAATTCTATTTCTTTTCTCAACTCATTGCGCTCCTGAATCAGGGCCTCAATGGATTTTTTTACATCCCTAGGATTTTTCAGCAACTCCTGGATTTCCTTTACTAGATGAAACTGATCGTTGATATGAGTTTCAGCAGCTTCTGCTGTAATCGCCTCTATCCTTCTTACCCCTGCTGAAATTGAGCCTTCGGAAACAATCTTGAACAAGCCGATCATGCCCGTGGATGATACGTGAGTACCGCCACAGAGTTCCACGGAGAAATTTTTATCAAAGGTGATTACCCTTACAAAATCACCATATTTTTCTCCAAACAAGGCTGTGGCACCTTGGTTTTTTGCTTCTGCTATAGGAACATTTCTTTGCTCATTGAGCGCAATGTTTTCTCTGATTTTGGTATTGACGATACTTTCCACTTGGGCGATTTCTTCTTCTGTGAGCTTCGCAAAATGGGAAAAGTCGAATCGCAGGATTTCCTCATTGACCAAAGAGCCTTTTTGCTGCACATGATTTCCCAATACCTGCTTCAAAGCCGCATGGAGCAAATGTGTCGCAGTATGGTTGTTCATGCTCAGCTTTCGCTTTTCTCCATTGACTTTGGAAGTGAAAACAGCCTCCGGCTTGGATGGCAGCCTATCCACAAAATGGACGATAAGGTCGTTTTCTTTTTTGGTATCAAGGACTTTGATGCTTTCGTTGTCGGATTGCAACAAACCTTTATCTCCTACCTGTCCACCGCTTTCAGCATAGAAAGGTGTCCTGTCCAACACCAACTGAAACCTGTCTCCTTTTTTATCTTTGATCTGTCGGTATTTGACAATTCTACTTTGGGATTCCAGGTAATCATAGCCTATAAACTCCACCCCTTCATCCTCTCCTACCATGACCCAATCTCCGGTTTCCTGCTCGGCAGCTGCCCTAGACCTGGTTTTTTGCTTCTCCATCTCCACAGCAAAACCCTTTTCATCTACTGAAAACTCATTTTCCCTTGAGATCAAAGAAGTCAGGTCAAGCGGGAATCCAAAGGTATCGTAGAGTTCAAACGCGACTTTTCCATCAATTATCTGCTGACCGGAAACAGCCATTTCTTCCTTGATCTGATCCAATTTTTTCAATCCATTATCCAAAGTCCTCAGAAAGGAGTTTTCTTCCTCCATGATTACTCTGGCAATAAAATCCTGTTGCGCCGCAACTTCTGGGAAAATATCCCTGAATGTCTCGGCAAGCAAAGGAAGGAGCTCGTATAAAAACGGTTTTTGGAAACCCAAGAAGGTATAACCATACCTGACAGCCCTCCTCAAAATCCTTCGGATGACATAGCCGGCTTTGTTATTGGAAGGCAGCTGACCATCAGCGATGGTAAATGCAATCGCCCGAATATGGTCCACAATCACCCGCATCGCAATGTCTATCTTTTCATCCTTCCCATATTCTTTGCCCGATTTGGCAGCAACTGCATTGATAAATGGGGTAAAAACATCTGTATCATAATTGGAAGATTTGTTCTGAATCGCCCTCACAAGCCTTTCAAAACCCATTCCTGTATCCACATGCTTGGCGGGCAGTTCTTTCAGGCTGCCGTCAGAAATCCTGTTGAACTGCATGAATACCAAATTCCAGATTTCAATGACTTGAGGATGGTCGTTGTTGACCAAATCAAAACCGTTTACTTTTTGTCTTTCTTCGTCAGACCTGAGGTCAACATGGATTTCGGAGCAGGGACCACAAGGTCCCGTATCACCCATTTCCCAAAAGTTATCTTTTTTGCTGCCAAAAATAATCCTGCTCTCAGGAAGGATGCCGCTCCATATTTGGAAAGCCTCCATATCTCTTTCCAACTTGTCGCCTGGATCACCACCAAAAACCGACACATATAACCTGTCTTTTGGCAATCCATAAACTTGCGTCAGCAGTTCCCAAGCCCATTCGATCGCTTCTTTTTTGAAATAATCACCGAAGGACCAATTGCCCAACATCTCAAACATGGTGTGGTGGTAGGTGTCCACACCCACTTCCTCCAGGTCATTGTGCTTGCCGGAAACCCTCAGGCATTTTTGGCTGTTGGCCACTCTCAGGAACTTTGGATCTTCATTTCCAAGAAAAAAATCCTTGAACTGATTCATCCCGGCATTGGTAAACATGAGCGTGGGGTCATTCTTGACCACAATCGGTGAGGAAGGGACAAACTTGTGTTTTTTGGACTCAAAAAATGATATAAATAAATTTCGGATTTCTTTGGCTTTCATCTAACCTATTGACTATTTTCGGATTATCTATTTTATTTCCTATCTTTGTGGACCCCCACCCGCTTTCACCCAATTGCCACAGGGGTACAAAATTAGGATATTTAGCCCGCAAATCGTCATGAGTAAAATAAAATATTACTACGACCCCAAAAACTGTAAGTACGAGCGATACAAGAAAAGCAACTGGGATATTGCACTCAATTCCCTTGGATTCTTTTCCCTCGCCTCAGTATTTGCAGTGATCATGCTGCTTTCATTCAACTATTTTTTTGAAAGCCCAAAAGAGCTGATCTTAAAAAAGGAAAATAAGGAACTCAGTCTCTATTACCAACTTCTTGAGAAGGAAGTCACCAAGCTAAACGGCATGATGGGCGACCTGCAGCAAAGGGATGATAACCTTTACAGGATTATTTTTGAGACCGAACCCATTCCAAATGAAATGAGAAACGCGGGAATCGGCGGTTCAGATAGGTACAAAGAAATCAAGGAAAAAGGTTTGAAACAAGAAGACCTCGTCGTGTCTCTTTCCCAAAAAGTGGATGCTCTGAAACGGCAGATGTACGTACAGTCTGTCAGTTACGATGAAGTGACTGACATGGCACATAAAAAAGAAGAGTATTGGGCGGCTGTGCCAGCGATCCAACCGATCCTGAATGAAAACCTAAATATGCTTGCTTCAGGCTATGGCATGCGAATCCACCCTATCCTAAAAGTGCGCAAAATGCACAAAGGCGTTGATTTTGCAGCACCAAAAGGCACTCCCATCTATGCCACAGGAGATGGTGTGGTACTTTCTGTCAAAACAGTTTTTGGCGGTTATGGCAAGCATATCGAAATCGATCATGGATTTGGCTTCACTACCCGGTATGCTCACATGAATGAGTTCAAGGTAAGGAAAGGCCAAAGAATCAAACGTGGAGACCTGATCGGAACAGTAGGGAATACCGGTTCTTCCACCGCACCACACGTGCACTACGAGATCATGAAAGACGGCAAATTCGTCAATCCTGTCAACTACTTCTTCAAAGACCTCACTCCTGAAGAATTCGACAAAATCCTAGAATTGTCAGGAAGAGAAAACCAGTCTTTGAGTTAACTTTGCAAATGTAATTCCTCCGGGGATTTGAAAAAGAAAAACCAATCAGGATTGCTGATTGGTTTTTCTGTTTTTAACTCACAACTATAAATATCCATAGTAAAAAGTAACATCCCTTCTTCAACCCAAACCCACCTTTCTGTATTTGTTCCTGTATGCCGATGGAGTCAGCCCGGTGCCTTTTTTGAATGTTGCCATGAAAGCCTTAACATCAGAATAACCAACAACAAAGATCAATTCATTGATATTTTCCCCGCTGTTTTCAAAACTGCTTTTTGCAGATTCCACTTTCGCCAAGGGTTAGCCCTGATCTAGAAATTGATCTGATTTGGTGTAAGAATGAAAATTTCCTAGTTTTCCTTCCATGGAGCTGGCAATATTCTGATATTGTTTGGTGCGATCCAGGGAATCGTTTTTGCAGGTATTCTGCTTTTCCACAAGAGGCATCCCGGACGGATATTTCTGGTTTTGGTCATAGTGGCTTTGGTGTACAATGCCCTAGAGACTTTCAATTGGAGCGCTGAACTGGATAAATTCACCATCTTCTTTGACTTTTTTCCCTTTTTGACGATTTTCCTGATCGGCCCGTGTTTCTACGTCTATTTCAAGTCTCTGCTGGATAATGAATTTGTTCCTAGCCAAAAAGAAATCCTTTTACTTTTTTCCCCTTTTCTTTTCCAGTTGACCTTTGCCGGAGTCAATGCCTTCGGATATTTTACCTATTTTAAATTTGGTTGGAAAGATATTTAGATTCCTTTGACCTGGATGTTTCGGATTTATGATGGCTACAGTGAGATCTGGAGTCTGTTGGTATTTCTTTTTTTCACTGTCTTATCGGTGATTTTGATTGGCAAATATAAATCCATCCCTAAATCTGATACCCGTCAAAAAGATATTTTACGATGGATAAAAAGCATCCTTGTTTTCCAGGTAATTTTCGCGATTGGATGGTCTCTGACATTGCTGGCGCCAATATTGGTACTCCGGAGAGTATGGCTTCCATTATTATCCCATTGAACTTTTCTTGGTGCTGTTTTTATATTGGTCAGCCTTGGCGGGATTCTGGAAAGTCAAATCCATACAGGTAGACCCTTTACTCAAAGCCAAAGAAACCAACCCCGAAGCATTTACGACTTTAGAACTTCTTCGCAAAGCCATGGAAAATGACAACCTTTTCCTTAAACCAGACCTCAATCTCCAATCAGTGGCTGACCATTTGGGCTTAGCTCCAAAAGAAAT
>JBBRFK010000105.1:0-13349 GCA_038224435.1 Cytophagales bacterium
TGTGGCAACTGCTTCAATGATTCTCCCTATTTTGGCTGCAGTCTCCTACTCTATGGGTGTTCACCCTTTTGGCTTGATGGTTGGTGCCACAATGGCCGCGAGCTGTGCCTTTATGCTTCCGGTGGCGACTCCACCAAATGCTGTGGTATTTGGATCCGGTTATCTTAGGATCCCTGATATGGTAAAAGCCGGTTTGTGGATGAATGTGGTTTCGATCCTAATAATCACTTTATTTACCTATTACCTGCTGCCGTTGATCTGGGGGATTGATTTGAGGGTTTATCCTTTTTAATTCGGCTAACATACCACAGTAATTGAATTGGGCTATCATCAGCGATTATAGGAAGGCAAATCACATGGCATAAGCAGTCTTGTAAAAAAGATTATTACTTCGCCACTTTCCGTCTTTTTAAATTTCTGCGATAAACTTTCGATGGTCTTTAGCATATTGACTACAGACTTCCTTGAGTTGAAATGAATGGAAAGCTTTAATCACCAATCCTTCGCTGATTTTGTGTTGGAATTTTCGAAATAATGGCAGTTATGCTGTCTTTCCTTTTCTTCAAGGTTTTCAGTCTGCCCAATGTAAAATCCCCAGATGCCGGGGAATAAATGATATAAACAAAATAATCTCTCATTGACTTAGATTGGTCATAACAAAAAAAGGGTAGCTGTCGCTACCCTATATGAGCCCCCTGCCGGGATCGAACCAGCGACCTACTGATTACAAGTCAGTTGCTCTACCAGCTGAGCTAAGGAGGCATTGAACAAGAATAAATTCACTTCGAATCTGACCTTTGCCTGAAATCGTGGTGCAAATATAGATTTATAGTGGAATCGTGCAAAAAGAATTTGAAAAAAAATAAGGAGATGAATGTTATCTCCTTATTTATGAGTGTATTAAAATTCTTTGAGAATTGTTAATTTTTTCTTCAGCTTATCAATTTCCATTTCTGCCTTTTGGATCTTCTCATCAAACTGGTTTTTGAGTTTATCAGCAGTCTTTGAAGAAGCAAAAAATTCAATGTTGTTTTTCCACAAAGTCACATTGTTTTCAAGGTCTGAAATCTGTTTTCTGATTCCATGTTCTTTTTTATTGAGGACGCGGTTGCTATTTGGATCTGACTGAAGTTTGTTCAAATTCAACCTGAACAGGAAATCATCTTTCTCCCCGCCCGCAAAGCCGAGATTTTTGACATATTCATCTACCGCCTCATTGAACTTGTGGACAATCTCCTTCATGTTTTTCCTTGGAACAAATCCCAAAGTATTAAACTTGGCGATATATCCCTCCAAGGTACTTTCCGCGAGGGTGCTGCCCTTTGCCTCTTCTTTTATTTTTTTGATGAGTTCTTCCTTGGCTTCAAGATTTTGATCAAACTCCCTGTTAACCTGTTTGTTTGAGTTTCTCCTATTTTCAAAGAATGCATCACAGGCAACCTTAAATCTTTGATAAAGATCATCCCTGACTTTTTCCGGGGTTGGTCCAATCTGTTTCCACTCTTGTTGGAGCGAGATCATTTGATTGGCTGTTTGTTGCCAATCCTTATTTTCTTTTATAGATTCGGCTTTTGCTATCAGTTCTTCCGCTTTACTCTTATTGACCTGACGGATTTCGTCAAGTTCCTTGAAAAAATGGTTCTTGCTTTGGAAGAAATGCTTGAACAAGCCCCAAAACTGTTTGTTTATTTCTTTTCCATTTTCCCTTGGTACGGGACCAACAGTTTCCCATTCTTTTTGCAGGGCCAAAATTTCTTTTGTCTTGCTGTTCCATTCTTTGATCTTTGAACCTTTAAAATCAGCATCAACTTCCAGTTTTTTGATGAGGTCTTCTTTTTTCTGGAGATTTTCCTTTAAACCTTCTTTTTGGCCATCGTAAAATTCCTTTCTGCGAGAATAAACTCCATCAGAAGCCGCTTTGAATCTGTTCCAAAGGGTTTCTTGTTCATCCCTGGGAACAGGACCTATATGCTTGAATTCTTCATGGAGGTCATTCAGATTTTTGATGGCATCCTTTAGGTCTTCCTTCGCTACCAGAGCTTCTGCTTTTTCACAAATTTCTAGTTTATGCTCAAGGTTTTTCTTTCTATCCAGCTCTTTTAATTCAAAATAGATACTTCTATTGTCATAGAATCTATCCATCAACGCATTGAAAGAAGCCCATAAATTCCTATTCTGAGCTGCAGGTACGGGTCCGATTTTCTTCCAATCTTCCTGAATATGCTTGATGGTATTGATGCTGTGGGTGGTTTCCTCACCGTCTACAAATTCTCTGAGTCTGTCGAGAATTGCGTTTTTGACTAAAAGGTTTTTTTCTTTATTTTTTTCCTGCTCTTTCAGGAATTCTGATTTTTTCTCTCTGAATTCATTGAAGGCTGCAAACAATAACCTGTCCTCCTCGGAAGGTCTGTATTCAAAGTCATCCGAAGAACCACCGTTTTTGGTAAATTCTTCAAATCCAGCTTCTTTTTCTTTGTGAAATATCTCGTCAAAATGGGATTTTATTTCATTGACCTGACTGTCTATCTTCAGGTATTTGCCTGATTCCAAAAGTTGTTTTAAAGTGGATAGGAGTTGGTTTTTAGAGAAATTTGAGTAATCGATTGATTCAGCGGTTTCTTCTTCAGGTTCATGCTCGACCACCTCAGGTTCTGACACTTTTTCACTTGTAATTTTATTACCCTCTACTTCTTGAATTACTTCATTTGTTTGGGTCACCTTGTCTTCTTCAGACACTTCTTTTTCATTGCTCATAATAAAACTGATACTTTTTTGCAGGACGTCTAAAACAAAAGTAATAAAATTGGTTCAATTAAGCCTCGGATCAATGGGATAATTTGCCAGCAACTGAAATTCGCCACCCATGTTTTTCAATATATTTCTCCATAATTCCACGGGGGAATCGTTGAAAATATTTTCAGGTTCAATTTTTTCACAGACGATCCATGTTTTCACTTCCAATTCTTCGTCTAGCTGACCTTCGGTCCATCCTGAATATCCAATAAAAAAACGAATGTTTGCATTATTCAGCTCCCCGCTTTTAAGCTTTTGGATCAAGGCCTCAAAGTCCCCGCCCCACCACAAACCCTCTCCAAGTTGGATGCTGCCTGAAAGCGCTTCTTGTCCTGAATAGACGAAATGTAGGGTGTTTTGCTCCACTGGTCCACCGACGTACACGTCTAGGTCCAAAAAATACAAATCTTCGATAAGCTCGCTTATCTTCAAAATAGAGAGTTTATTCAAGACAAGTCCAAAAGATCCCTTTTCATTGTTTTCACAAACAAGAATTACAGACCGCACAAAATTTTCATCCTGTAGAAAAGGTTCAGATATCAGAAATTGACCTGATGATGGCGTTTTTTTGAAGCTTTGGCTCATAAAAAAAGTGTTTTATAATTTTATTAAGTTATATCTAAATTTTATAAATGCAATAAGTCTGGTAATTTTAGAAGAAAATTAAAATAAATTATGAAACTGGCAGATATCCGAATCGATTATACATTAAAATCACTCGATGAAAAAGATGTAAATGCTTCTCCGATTGATCAATTTAATATCTGGTTGGAAGGAGCCCAGCAATCCAAAGTGCAAGAATGGAATGCGATGAACCTTTCAACTGTTCGTCCTGACGGAAGGCCTAATTCAAGAATAGTCCTTCTTAAGGGTGTAGATACAGGTTTAGTTTTTTTTACTAACTATAATAGTGCCAAAGGAAAAGAATTAACACACAATCCTTTTGCAGCCATAACCTTTTTTTGGCCTGCCTTGGAAAGGCAAGTGAGATTCATGGGAAAGGTTTCTAAAATTACTTCTCAGGAATCTGATGAGTATTACTTTTCGAGGCCATTTGCCAGTCAAATTGGGGCTTGGGCATCACCACAAAGTGAGGTGATACCGAACCGAACATATTTAGAGGAAAAAGAAGCCAAATTATTAACCCTAATAAAAGAGGAAACTATTACGAGACCCGAACATTGGGGAGGATATCGTTTGATACCTGAAGAGGTTGAATTTTGGCAAGGTAGATCAAGCAGGTTACATGACAGGATCCATTACCTTAAACATTCCGGCGGTAACTGGAAAATCGGACGGTTGGCACCTTAGTGGTTCCTACATCACTGATTTATTTGAGATCAAATAAATCAGTGATGCCCAAAGTTCTCTCCACTGTAAAGCCTTCCCCATATTTGACCATGATGCTGTGGCCGAATTCCCTAGACCGGGCTTCAATAAAATCCAAAAATTCAGATGAAGAAATAAAACTTTCAGGTTCTTTGTTGTTGGGATCATAAAACTGCGACCTGAATGCTTTTATGCTCTCGATTTTTGTTTCCCAATAATCCGTAATGTCCACTACAAAATCAGGTTTGATATAATTGTTTTGAATGTAATGGTAAATATATTTTGGCCTCCAAGGGTCTTGGGCAATTCCGTCAAGAGAGGTCTCAATCTTCCTTAAACCGCTCATAAAACAGGCGTTGGAAGCCACCGCAGCTCCTTTTCCATGATCAGGATGCCTGTCTGTGACTGCGTTTGCCAGCACAATTTCAGGCTTATATTTTCTGATTATTTTGATTATTTCAAGGCGGTGAGCGTCGTCATCTTTGAAAAATATGTCTTTGAAACCAATATTCTCCCTCACCGAAAGACCAAGGATTTTTGAAGATTCCTCTGCTTCCTGTAGTCTGATTTCCGGTGTACCCCTTGTACCCATTTCGCCTTTGGTAAGATCGAGGATACCGACCTTAAAGCCTTTGGCGATTTGTGCTGCAATGGTCCCTGAACAGGCCAACTCTGCATCATCGGGATGTGCCGCAATGACAAGGATGTCTAATTTCATAAATTTAAGATTAATTGAAAATTAACTAATCAATTCTATTTTACTCTTAATCTTCTCCCAACTTTGAGAATGCTGTTGGTAGATATACCGTTCAATCTTGTCAAGGTGCTCACTCTTACACCATATCTTCTGGCAATAGAGCTCAAAGTTTCCCCGCTTCTTACCTTGTGGTAAATAGCCTCTTGGGTTTTTACAACATGGTCAAAACTAGAAGAAGTAATGTCATAATATTGTCCTTTGATGCTTGCCAAATTAAAATCGAACACCTCGGTCGGATTGATGGAAAGACCTTGGTACCTGATCTCAAAATGCAAATGCGGACCGGTACTTCTTCCTGTATTACCTCCAAGACCTATCAATTCACCAGCTTTGACTTCCTGCCCAATTTCAACCCGGAACTTTGACAGGTGCCCGTACAGTGTTTCCAAACCGTTTTTATGTCTTACCACCACGTAGTAACCGTATCCATTTCTATCATACGAACGGATTCTTACGATTCCGTCAAATGAACTGTATACTGGATCTCCAATATTTAGCTTAAGGTCTGTTCCGTGATGCCACCGATATCTTCTAAATCCAAATTCGGAAGTAATATGGGTTTCCTCCAATGGCATTTTCCAGTCTGTTCCAAAAAACGGGTCAAATAATTTTATCTGAACTGTATCCTTGAATTCCTTTGGATTGAAATCGTAAATATTGATTTTTTTACTATCCCAAGAAGAGTAATACTCAAAAGCAGTAACCCAGATGCTGTCGATGAGTACCTGTTCGGAAACCTGAACCAATTGATTTGTGGGTGCCCAATCCAAGGAAATCGTATCTTCAGCAACAATACTCAAGCGTTTTGATAACTCAACATAGTCTCTGAAAAGCAAAGAGTCGGTAGATTTGGTAATGTTCTGGAGGTATTTATCAGGATCAAAAAGTCTTAAATCTCTTAATAATGGGTTGGTTTTGGGTTTCTCCGAAGATTTTTTCTTTATGATCTTTGGAAAGATTTGGGCATGGGAATGAATAGATCCCATGCCCAAAAATATAAAAAACAATATCCAGAGACCTCTTATTTTCATTTTTTCAAATTATGCAGATTCTTTTGCAGAGATATACCTTTCTGCATCCAAAGCTGCCATGCACCCTGTTCCTGCCGCAGTGACTGCTTGTCTATAAATATGGTCTTGGGCATCCCCACATGCAAAAACACCTTCCACATTTGTCCAGGTGCTGCCCGGAATGGTTTTGATATAGCCATTTTCATCCATATTTATTATCTTTTTGAAAATGTCTGTATTTGGATGATGCCCAATGGCCACAAAGAAACCGCTTATATCAAGGTTTTTGGTTTCCTTAGTGACATTATTCAAAATCCTTACGCCATTTACATCATCTTCTCCAAGGATTTCTTCCGTTTCGGTATTCCAAAGGACTTCGATTTTAGGGTTGTTCAATACCCTTCTTTGCATTATTTGCGACGCACGCATTTCGTTTTTTCTTACAATCATGTAGACCTTGCTACAAATATTGGCAAGATAGGAAGCTTCTTCACAGGCTGTATCTCCCGCACCTACAATAGCCACATCCTGACCCCTGAAGAAAAATCCATCGCAAACCGCACAAGCAGAGACTCCCCTACCGTTCAGTCTTGTTTCGCTTTCCAATCCAAGCCATTTGGCTGAAGCTCCTGTAGAGATTATTACGGTATCAGCGTGCAATTCGAGTAAGTCATCAACTATAACTTTACGAGGAAATGAGTCGAAATCTACCGAGGTCACTACCCCATACCTGACTTTGGTACCAAACCTTTCAGCTTGTTTTCTAAAATCTTCCATCATTTCAGGACCCTGAATTCCCTCAGGATATCCAGGATAATTTTCGACATCGGTGGTAATAGTCAGTTGGCCTCCCGGCTGCACGCCTGTGTAAAGAACTGGATGCAAGCCGGCTCTAGAGGCATATATTGCGGCGCTATAGCCTGCAGGTCCCGAACCAATTATCAAGACTTTGATTTTTTCAATTTCGGAAGTCATTGGAATGAATTTTTTAAAGTTGGCAAATTTTGTTAAAATCCCTTTCACAACAAAGTTAATGGGTGTTAAAATTCCCTAATCGGGGTACATGAAGTGGTGTTCAAGGAGTTAATTTTTAAAACTGCCTCGGATTTGTAATTAAATAAAAAAAGGGGATAAATCCCCTTTAAATATTATTATAAATCATGGTATGTAATTACCCGAGATAAGGTTTTAAAGTTTTGCTTCTGGAAGTATGTCTTAACCTCCTGATAGCCTTTTCTTTAATTTGTCTTACTCTTTCTCTCGTCAAATTGAATTTTTCACCTATTTCTTCCAAGGTCATAGCGTGCTCTCCGTTCAGTCCGAAATAAAGTGTGATCACGTCTGCTTCTCTCTGAGTAAGTGTTGAAAGCGCTCTTTGAACTTCTTTTCTCAGTGAATCTGCCATCAAGCCGTCATCTGGCTTTTCATCTCCGTCATTTTCTAAAACGTCCAATAAACTATTTTCTTCACCTTGCACAAAGGGTGCATCCATTGATACATGTCTACCAGAAATTTTCATGGTATCCACGACCTCGGCAGCAGTCACTTCAAGTACTTCTGCCAATTCTTCGGGAGAAGGTTCCCTTTCAAACTTTTGTTCAAGTTCACTGAATGTTTTACTGATTTTATTCAATGAACCTACCCTGTTCAAGGGAAGCCTTACAATTCGAGATTGTTCGGCCAAAGCCTGAAGAATCGATTGTCTGATCCACCACACGGCGTATGAAATAAACTTAAAGCCTCTGGTTTCATCAAATCTTTGGGCAGCTTTGATCAGACCAAGATTTCCCTCATTGATCAAGTCACCTAGTGAAAGGCCTTGGTTTTGATATTGTTTAGCTACAGAAACAACAAATCGGAGGTTGGCTTTTGTAAGTTTTTCTAAAGCCAATTGATCGCCTTCCCTAATTCTTTTTGCAAGAACCACTTCCTCATCGGCTGTCAATAGATCTACTTTTCCAATCTCCTGTAGATATTTATCAAGGGACTGACTTTCCCTATTGGTGATCTGTTTGCTAATTTTTAGCTGCCTCATTCAATAATATAATTTTCAGTTAAGATTCAATTAATAACAGGAATCTAATTAAACAAAGTTCAAAATAATAAATACTCAATTGAACTTAGTCGTTTTTATCAGATTTTTCTGGTTTTGGTAATAATACTTTTCTGGAAAGCTTAAACTTCCCTGTTTTTTTATCAACATCTATAAGTTTAACCATTATTTCTTCCCCTGGTTCAAGGACACCCTCCATATTTTCAAGTCTTTCCCACTTAATTTCTGAAATGTGCAACAATCCATCCTTACCAGGCATAAATTCCACAAAAGCTCCAAAAGGCATTATGTTCTTCACTTTGCCTGTGTAGGTCTCTCCTATTTCTGGCATGGCTACGATTGCCCTGATTCTGGAAATAGCTGCATTCATTGATTCCTGATTGTTTGAGAAAATATTGATTTTTCCCATATTATCTTTTTCCTCAATAATTATGGTTGCTCCTGTGTCTTTTTGGATTTCTTGGATGACTTTTCCTCCGGGACCAATCACCGCTCCGATAAGTTCTTTAGGAATACTCATCATAAATGACCTTGGAGTATGTGGCTTCAGATCCGGCTTAGGCGCTGAAATGGTCTTTTTGATTTCATTCATGATGTGAAGTCTTCCTTCTTTGGCTTGGTACAAGGCTTCTTTCAAAACACTGTAATCAAGACCTTCGACTTTCAAGTCCATTTGACAAGCTGTGATCCCTTTTTCTGTACCGGTAACTTTGAAATCCATGTCTCCAAGATGATCTTCATCACCTAAAATATCAGAAAGAATAGAATATTTCCCTGTTTTGGCATCAGATATCATTCCCATTGCAATTCCTGTTACAGGTGCTTTGATCTGAATACCCGCATCCATCAAAGCCAAAGAACCTGCGCAAACAGTTGCCATGGAAGAAGACCCATTTGATTCCAATATGTCAGAAACTATTCGAATGGTGTAGGGATTCTCATCACCTGAAGGAAGTACCTTTTTCAATGCTCTCATGGCAAGATTACCATGACCGACTTCTCTCCTACCAACACCCCTGTTAGGTTTTACTTCACCTGTAGAAAATCCGGGGAAATTATAATGCAGGTAAAATTTGTTATAGCCTGAAATCATCGCCCCATCAATCATCTGCTCGTCCATCTTGGTACCAAGTGTACAGGTAGTGATGGATTGAGTTTCCCCCCGGGTAAATACTGCAGAGCCGTGGGCAGAAGGTAAATAGTCAATCACAGACCAAATGGGTCTGATTTCGTCCAATTGCCTGCCATCCAGTCTTTTCTTCTCATTTAAAGTAAGGTTTCTTGCTGCTTCTTTGTGGATTTTTGAGAAATACGGTCCTATCAAGCTTGCTTCGAAACCATGTTCTTCACCTAAAGTCGCTACAAACTCTTCTTTGACAGCCTTTATCAGGTCATATCTTTCAGATTTATTGGCAATCAACTTACCAACAACGGCATAACACTTCCCATACAATTCAGCATGCATTTTTTCGTACAATGCAGGATCTGATTTTTCATGGTTGTATTCTCTTTTCTTTTCTTTTCCTACTGCGATGGTCAATTCCTTTTGAATTTTGCAGTGTTTCTTGATTTCTTCATGTGCAAACTGAAGGGCTTCCACCATTTCATCTTCGGAAATTTCATTGGCTTCACCTTCTACCATCAAGATATATTCCTCAGAACCCGCCACAATAAACTCCAAAGAAGCTGTCTCCAATTGAGTAGGTGTGGGATTGATAATCAATTTTCCATTGATTTTTCCTACACGCACCTCAGATATCGGTCCGTTGAACGGAATGTCAGATACTGCCAAGGCAGCAGAAGCGGCAAGTCCCGCCAAACAATCAGGAAGAACGTCAGAATCAGCAGACATCAAAGTGATTGCAATTTGGGTGTCAGAATGGTAATCATCAGGGAAAATCGGTCTGATCGCCCTGTCTACGATACGGCTGATCAAAATTTCATAGTCGGAAAGCCTTCCTTCTCTTTTCAAAAATCCTCCGGGAATCTTTCCTGACGAGGCAAATTTTTCTTGGTAATCTACAGACATCGGAAGAAAATCAACTCCGACTCCCACTTCTTTTTTAGAAACCACAGTCGCCAATAACATGGCTTTTCCCATACGGACTACGACTGCGCCATCGGCTTGTTTCGCCAATGCCCCTGTTTCAATAATGATCTCCCTACCGTCCTCAAGGAAAATAGATTTAGAAATTACGTTTGGTAACATACAATTTTGTAAATAGTAATAAGTGTAGAATAGATATAAAAGTAAGGCTTAATATAAGGGGTAAATAAAAAAGTAAGGTTCTCCCATGAGAACCTTACATTGATCGAGTTATTTTCTAATTCCTAATTCTGTGATAATAGCTCTATATCTTTCGATATCGTTTTTAATAAGGTAATTGAGAAGGCTTCTTCTTTTACCTACTAATTTCAAAAGACCAAGTCTTGAAGAGTGGTCCTTTTTGTTTGTTTTCAAATGGTCAGTCAGATGCTGAATTCTGAAGGTGAACAGAGCGATTTGGGATTCCGAAGAACCTGTATCGGTTTCAGCTTTTAACCTGCCATGATTTTTAAACAACTCCGCTTTTTTCTCTGATGTTAAATACATGCCTAGTTAATTATTTTAATTTTTAAAACAGGAACAAAGGTAAAGCTTATAATTGAATTTCAAAAATCAGACCTGAGATTTAGCTGACTTTACCATGAATTTAGCCTTAATCTTCTTAAAAAACACAGTATAAGTATCCGGTTCAAACAACCTTGCGTCCTTCCTTGCCTGCCTTAGAAAAAAGAACCCAAAAGGCAATAAAACCAGATTGGAAAACCATGTCCCAAAAACAGTATTGGTGATTCCTTCTTTTGCCCACTTTTCACCTGTGATAGTCAACATGTAAAATAAAATAAAAAAGATAATTGAAATCAAGACAGGCATTCCCAAGCCTCCTTTTTTAATGATGGCACCCAATGGGGCACCTATCATGAACATCACAATGCAAGCAAAAGCGGTGGTGTATTTTTGGTACCATGCGATTTCAAACCTCCGGAATTCCCTCTCTAATGCATCTATCTGTGTCAATTTTGTACTGAAATTGTTCTTTATGGTTCGGGCATTATTCATTCCTACTGTAGCAGCTTTTGATTTGTAATCCCCTTTCATTATTATCGAATCCAAGGCAATCCTTTTTTCATCTGTAAACTTTGATATTTTTTGTTGGGTGGATTTAATTTCCAAAGCTTCTCGATTGGGAACAATACTGTCATTTTCAGATTTTGCATTACTTGAATCATTATCAATAACAGTCTCATTTAATTTCAATACCTTCCTGTTGATGAAACGTTTTCGCACAACCGTATCCAACTTGGCTGAGGAGTCAATTGATTCTTTGACAGAATTATTGGTTACAACCGACTGTGGATTGGCCAAGTCAGGGATAGAACCTTTTTCAAAAACCAACTCTCTTTCAAGGATTGTGACCGAATCATCGCCTTTAGAAAAAGCCATATGGTTTAATGAATCCATAGATTTGGAACCTGATAAAACCGCATCGGTTACATTTTTTTGCAAAGCCGCCTTAGCTATTTTAATAGAATCGTCTCTTTCTTTTCTTCTTACAATCTCAATAGGCGGAGTTAATTTTCTCTCCCTTGTGAAATACGGATAAGAAGTCTCAGTATTGAGGTAGTTGTAGTACACAATCTGATTAATTTCAGAATTCATGGAATCAAGTCCAAGTTTGAGTTGGGCAATGTTTTTTATTGACCTGTTTGTAGACCACAAATCCTCAGGGGTTCTATTCAACTGAAATGAGGCAAGATCAAAAACGATTTGATTCTCCGAAAAAAATGTTCTGCTCAGGTCGACTGGTTTTTCAGTGATACCTCTTTGGGACCTTGATTCTTTATAACTGACACCGTTATAAAGTGTCAATTTCATGTAGTTGTTGTTGAAAAACGGCTCCATTCTACCTGAATCGGCCATAATCACGTTAATATTGCCTTGTCCATCAGCATGGTTGTAAATGATGATATCATTTAACCTCACTTCATCTAATTTTCGATTGACTTTGATACTGTAATTAGGAATTCCATTGTAAAACACGCCTTCTTTGATATCAAGAGCAGGCGACTTCATCCTGATATCATACAGGAGTCCAAATGTTTTTAAATTGACTTTTGGGACCAAATAATTATTGGAAAGAAAAGCCGCGATAGTCAGGAAAAATACAAAAACCCCAATTGGCAACAGGGCCCTGACTAATGAAATACCTGCACTCTTCAATGCTGTCAATTCAAAATGCTCTCCCAGATTCCCAAAGGTCATCAATGCTGATAGTAAAACAGCCAACGGCAATGCCATCGGGGAAATGCTGATTACAAAATAGGAAAACAGCTCCATGTAAATCCAAAAACTGAGGCCTTTACCAAAGATTTCGTCGAAATATTTGAGCATGTTGACAGTCAATAGAATAAAATCTACCACGACAAAGGTCAAAAAGAAGGGGCCTATAAAAGACCCCAAAATCAATTTATCTATTTTTTTCATTAATTATGAAAACCTTTACTAAGGATTGTAACGGCAAAGGTTATAAATATTTTCAAAAGAAAAGAAAATACCGTCTATTAACCCCCAATAATTTCTTTGAGGGTGTGGATCAAACTTTCCCAAATTGACTCCAACTCATCATCATCATAGGAATCACTATAGTCTATGACTTTTAGAAACATGGTTTGAGTCAGTTCATTTTCATCCACCTTAAATTCAATGAAAGAATGGTCCTTTTCTTCAGGGTTGGTTGGATCAAAAAATTCAAACTTCACATGAATATTTGTTCTCAATGCCGTAATTCTTGCATAGTGGTCCTCATTATCAAAATGAAATTTATAGGTTTTATCTTCATTGATATTTACATCATCCGCAAACCATTCAGCCAATCCACTGGCCGTACTTAAATAAGGGAATAATATTTTCCTCGAAGTATTGATTTGATAATCAGCAACAAACTTATTTTTTACCATTATTACTTTATTTTAGTTAACAAAAAGTCACTTTTTTTGGAGCATTTTGTTTGCAATTCAAGACTTAAGACCTCATATTTGCAATCCGTTTTGGCAAGGTAGATCATCCCGATCGTTATCGGGATGTTGAATCTAAGAATTCAAATCTCCACAGCGGAAATGGGTAAACCTCACTAGTGACAACCTAACAAATAATTTCAATAACCTGGCGAGGTAGCTCAGTTGGTTAGAGCGCAGGATTCATAACCCTGAGGTCAGGGGTTCAACTCCCCTCCTCGCTACTTTAAGCTTCTCCTTTTGAGAAGCTTTTTTTATTTCAATTATTTTTAACATGTATACTGTTTACGTTCTCTATTCTTTTTCGGCCTCCAGATTTTATACAGGAATGACTTCCGATCTTATTACC
>JBBRFK010000106.1:0-13255 GCA_038224435.1 Cytophagales bacterium
TCATTCTGATCCCGACAGCTGTAAGGGAGAAGAATCTCTTGACTATCTGAGAACCTTCGTTTCTCTCAGGGTGACACTTGCAAACACGTCATTGGTAGGCACGAAGAGTCTCTTTGATTATTGGTTGCTCCACGGCGGACAGGTGTGATAGTTTTTGTTGTTATCTGCTTCGCTTTGTACTTTGAAACCAAAAATAAAAAACCCAATTCAAACTATTCAAAATTTAAATGCATACACTTCCGACTCTATCCTATCCAATCCGAAGATCACCCTTTCTTTCCAATCTACTGCAATGGAAGTTACCCCATGGTCCAATTCATAATATCCAAGTGGCTTACCTTCCCAATCTATCGATACTATGTGATTATAGTGGATGGCAGCTTCTCCCTCTTCTTTAGATCTTGTTTTTCCTTCTCCATATAACAGAAAAATCATATTTTCATTTGAACACAAAGAAACATAGGCATATTTTGTGCGCTCATAGATACGCTGCATATAGGGATATCCACCTCGCTCTTTGATGTCAAAATCAGGTAAAAACTGATGAGGTCCATGAATCCTTTTTTGTAACCTTAAATCCTTATCATAAATCTCAAGTAAATCAAGGTACTCATAGGCTATTAAAAATTTTTCGCGGTTGGGATGAACTGTAGGCCATGCCCAAAATACATCAACTTTTACCGTAATTGGCAGATCTTGCCCATAATCAGGATAGCTACTAGCGTATTGGTTAAGTCTATTGCCATTTAAATCATAAGCATAAAATCTCGAAGGAGGATTGATATCTTGAGTTGTCGTAAAAAACCGATCATTATTTAGATATGATACGGATAATATTGGCCCTCCAAAAATTACAAAATCATTCATGTTGACTGATATCGAATCAATTAAAATGTTTAGGTTAAATTTTTTCATATTGGATGATACGACATCATGGGCCCAAAATTCCTTTGGACCAACAAAATCAATATCTGCAGCTGAAAGCATTTCGTCCGGTCCAGACCCATAAGAAATGATTTCACCCAATTTTTTGAAATTTTCTTTTGAATTAAAAACAGGCATATTGAAATCCTGGTTAATAGAGGAGATAAAAAGCAGTGAATCTTGATAAAAAATGCTGACAGGTGAAAAAACCAATCCTAAGTCAAGTTTTTTTCCTGATAAATTGCGTTTATCTGAAAAAGAGGAAATATCAAAACTGTTTGATAAATCTGATATTTTATCTTCGCCTTTTTTGCTACAATTAATATTGAAAGCAATCAATAAAATAATAATTAAGTTATTTTTTTTCATTTTTAAATATTTAAATTAAAAGAAGCAGCCTTAAAATTAAGGCTGCCCAAATTTTTAAAAACTATCTTTCGTCACTGGGTCCTTTTCCATAACAAATGGTCCATGAACACAATACTCCATTTTGATATATGGTCACAGAACATATTTTGCCGTTACCACAATCATTATTACAATCAACTGTTGGGCAGGCCAGCGCAACGGAAATATTAAATATAAAGGCCAAGAGTGCCACTCCAAGAAATGATACCTGAAATTTTTTCATAATTTTTATTATTTCAAAGTTAACAATGATAGGAATGTGATTAATTCTAAAAACTTAATATCAGATTTCCAAATCCATAACCTCTTGGATACCTATTGATTGAAAGAATTCAAACTATACCAATCGACATTTTTCAGAAGATTATATGGAATATGCCATTTTACCCCCCCCCTATTTCAACCTAATATATTGTATTTTAGTTAAAAATAAAAATTATCTTCTTTTCGATTTTTTTTTAGAGAAATTTAAAAAAATTCAAATATTATTTCTTGTCGGTATTTTAGTCAAAAAATCCAGGATATTTAGCTGTATGATTCCCCCCCAGTCTCCTTGGCTGTAGGGATCATTCCAAGTGACGACGTACTTGGGATAATTGTCACCAATCTGTTGGAGGTTTCCCAATTCCCTTTGCCGGGTGCTCTCCGCTGCCAATGTCAGCGTGACCTGCACGTACATTTTTATTCCTTCTTTTTCAGCTACAAAATCAACTTCTTTATCTCCTAGTTTTCCGACAAAAACCGCATAACCCATTCTCTTTAGGTGAAGATAAACAAGATTTTCTAGCAACTTGTGTAGGTCCTTGGCGGGATTGTAGCCTATAATGGCATTTCTGAGACCCAAATCTTCAAAGTAGTATTTTTCTCCCACTTCAAAAATCTTTAATCCCCCTACTTCCGACCTTGGCACTTTGTGTACCGCAAAAGCATTGGTAAGTGCGTGCAGGTAATTGATGATGACTGGTACAGAAAGGTTGATTTTTTGGGACTTCAAAAACCTGTGAATGTTATTCGCAGATAGGAGACTGCCGATATTGTCAGCCAAGAAGGACACCAGATTTTCTAGCAGAAAGACATTCCGGATTCCTTCCCTCGCTACGACATCTTTGAGGAGAATGCTGGAATATACATTTTTGAGGTATTCAAACGGTGCGTTTCCATCCAAAACCAAATGGTGAAGGAATGGCATCCCTCCAAATTTCACATACAGCTGCAAACTCTCAAATGTCGCTTCTAATTGATGGAATTGGAGAAATTCTTCGAAATCAAGGCCAAAAACCTCAATCGTTATATACCTACCTGAAAGAAAAGTAGCGAGTTCGCCTGATAGTACTGCAGCATTACTGCCGGTAAGGTAGATATCGCAAGTCTCTTTGGCCAAGAGGTTTCGGACAGCCTTCTCAAAATCCCGGATTTCCTGTACTTCATCCACAAGGAGAAAATTGATGACCCCTTCTTTTACATTTTCCAACACATAGCCTAGCAGGTCATCATTATTTTGGATTTGGCTGAACTCATCCCATTCTTTGTTCACATATAAGATTTGTGAATTTGGATGAAGGATTTTTAATTCATCTATCAATTGGCCCATTACATAACTCTTGCCCACCCTTCTTTGGCCCAAAAGAACCTTTACCAATGGTTTTCCAACAAATGGGAGGATTTTATCAAGGTATCGTTGTCTTCGGAAATTTGGCATCTATTTTCATTTACACTTTACATAAATCAAATTTACATATTTTTTATAAACTATACTTAATAAAAAAAATAGTATTTATTTTAATTTTCAAAAGCAATTTATTGGCCTACAAGACCTCCCAGATTTTTAAAACCTGGGAGGTCAGGTGCTGAAAACCTTGGAGGTTTTCTTCCATTTTCCCCTGTTTTTTTTAGCTTTACAGCAATTTAGCTTCACCCCATATGAAAAAACTGTTCCTTTTGACTTTTTGCCTTGCCTCATTTTTTACCATTGATGCTTTTGCCCAAGGTGCCTACATTCCTTTCAACCGGGATTATTACCACCTTTTGGAACGGTATGAAATCAAAAACGGCAATAACAATCCAAGTTTCCATACCGGATTCAAACCCTACCGCAGAGACCATGTTGCGGCTTTTTTGGATACGCTATCGGAGGCTGAAATTTCCCGCTCCAAAGTGGACAGATTCAACCTCACTTACCTCAGCAACGACAATTGGGAGTTTATCAGCGGAGAGACTGAAAACTCCAAAAAGCCATTCTTAAAACACCTCTACGCCAAACCTTCCGACTTTTATCATTACCGTGATTCTGTGGTAGACATCCACATCAACCCGGTTTTGTACCTGTCAGCGGGTTTCGAGCCGGGATTTGATGACATGAGAATTCGCAACTCCCGCGGAATCGAAATCCGGGGAAGCATAGACAGAAAGGTCGCTTTCTATACCTTTTTGACTTCTACACAGACCATTTTCCCTTCCTGGGTGAAGGACTACGCCGAACATAATGGCGCAGTCCCCGGCGAAGGATTCTGGAAAAGGTACAATGACAGCGGTTATGGTTTTTTTTCTGCCAGGGCGCACCTGAGTTTCAATGTCACAAGGCACATCGAAGCGCAATTTGGTCATGATAGGAACTTTGTCGGGGAAGGGTATCGGTCCATGATCCTTTCTGATTTTTCCAATCCCTACCTGTTTTTCAAGCTGAACACCAAAATATGGCGGTTTCAGCTGACCAACCTCTGGGCGCAACAAACTGCTGACATATTTTTTGACAATCAAGGCAGACCAACAGACAAAATCCGATATCCTAAGAAATGGTTTTCGATGCACCGACTTGGAATAAACCTTGGTAAAAATTTCAACATTGGGGTCTTTGAATCGGTCGTGTCCGATCAATTTGACTGGAATTACCTGAATCCCATCATCTTTTACCGTTGGGTAGAGCATCAGGGAGGTTCACCGGATAAGCTGATGCTAGGCACGGATTTCAAATGGAACCTGACTCGGGGCATGCAGCTTTACGGACAGTTTGGATTGAATGAATTTGTCTTTACAGAGTTTTTTGAATTGGAAGGTGAAAACTCTTCCCGCAACAAACACGGGATACAGGTAGGTTACAAGTACATCGATGTGCTGAAAATCTCCAACCTTGACCTACAGCTCGAATACAACCAAGCCCGGCCCTACACCTATCAGGAAAAAAGGGAATTCCAGTCCTTCTCCAACTACCGGACGCCGCTGACCCATCCCCTCGGTGCCAACTTCAAAGAAGCAATCGGTATCCTTCGATACCAACCCGGGTTTCTCCCAAGGCTGTTTGCGACTTTTACAGGCATGTACCAGTTCTATGGAGATGATCCCTCCCCCGATGTGAATTTTGGCAAAGATGTCCTAAAAAACCGGACGGTAACCAATACCGGAAAAGGACTCTATGGCCACTATATCGGTCAGGGAGTGGAAAATACCGTGATCATGGCCAACCTAAACCTCAGCTATATGGTCAAGCAAAATGTCTTTTTGGATGTCAGCCATAGCTACCGGAAGCGGACTGCAGAAAACCTTTCCATCCCGGAATCCACCAATTTTACCCAGTTTTCGATCAGGGTAAATATGGTGAGGAATGATTTTAATTTTTAGATAGGGTTATTGGGGATTGGTTATTGGGGGATTGGTTTTGATTACCAAGTCAAAATCGAAAAACCCGAAATTTGCACCGACCCAAATCCTGTTTTTATTCCGTAACTTGCGGCCCTAATCCGTAAACGCATTTCATGAATACCTACCTCCGGATATTGTCTTATGCCCGCCCCTACCGCAGGTATTTTCCGATATACGTTCTTTATACTTTGCTTGCGATCATCTTTGGCTTGTTGAATTTCACCTTGCTGAAGCCCTTGTTTGATGTGATTTTCGAGCAGGCACCGCAGGTTGACTTGGCCAACCTGACCAAGCCGGACTTTTCATTCAGCATCAATTATTTCCTGAACCTCTTCAATTTCTATTTCCATCAGATCGCAGAGACCTATGGCAAATTCGGAACCTTGGTCTTTGTCTGCATCATCATCGTCATTTCGGTATTCCTTTCCAACCTGTTCACCTATTTGTCAGGAGTTGAATTGGCTAAAGTAAGGGCGGAAGTCATCAAAAAAATGAGGATGGGCATTTTTGAGCAGGTATCAAGGATGCACATCGGATATTTTTCCAGTGAACGAAAAGGAGACCTGATGTCCAAAATGACCAATGACATCCAAGAAGTCGAAAACAGCATTGTCCAATCCCTACGGGTGGTTTTCAAAGAACCGGTGACCATTATCCTCTACTTTGCCGTTTTGTTTTTCATGTCGGTCAAACTGACCCTGTTTACCATCTTGGTCATCCCCATCACAGGGGCGATCATCGGGGGAATCACCCGAAGGCTGAAAAAAACCGCCATCGAAAGCCAGGAATCCTTAGGGCGCATTGTCAATATCCTGGATGAAACCATCGGCGGCATGCGTGTCATCAAGGCATTTGGCGCACAAAAATACATCAGGAGTAAATTTGACGGCGAGACGGATTATTACTCAGATGTGAATATCTCCATGGCCAAGAAAAATGAACTGGCCTCTCCCATTTCCCAGTTTTTGGGTGTATCGGTCGTGGCCGGGATTTTGGTATACGGCGGAAGCCTGGTATTGAACAACAACTCAGACCTGAGTGCTTCGGATTTTATCACCTACATCATCATATTCACACAGGTGCTTAATCCCGCCAAAGAAATCTCCCGCGCGGCAAGCAGCATACAGCGGGGTTTGGCTTCTGCGGATCGGATATTCAAAGTGGTAGATACCCCAAGCGAAATCAAGAATTTGACAAATCCTATTGCGGTGGCTACTTTCCAAGATGCGGTAACATTCCAAAATGTCTCTTTCAGCTACGAAAAGGAAAAGGTGTTGGACAACATTTCATTTACCCTCAAAAAAGGAAAAACCATCGCCTTGGTTGGGCCATCAGGAGGTGGCAAGTCCACCATTGCGGACCTTGTTCCGAGATTTTATGACCCCTCTGAGGGGAAAGTCACCTTGGATGGCATAGACCTGAAAACAATCGAAATCAACTCCCTGATCAAACAAATGGGGATAGTTACCCAGGAATCCATCCTTTTCAATGACACTGTTTTCAATAACATTGCCTTTGGATTAGAAGGAATCTCTGAGGAGAAAGTCATCGAAGCTGCTAAGATTGCCAATGCCCATGAGTTTATCGTTCTGATGGAAAACGGTTATCAGACTTCCATCGGGGAGCGTGGATCCAAACTTTCGGGCGGACAGCGGCAGAGATTGAGCATTGCGCGGGCGGTATTGAAAAACCCTCCGATTCTGATATTGGATGAGGCGACTTCGGCTTTGGATTCCCAATCGGAAAAATTAGTGCAGGAAGCCTTAACCAATCTGATGGCCAACCGTACTACATTGGTGATCGCCCACCGACTCAGTACCATTCAGCATGCCGACGAAATCCTCGTCATCAAAAAAGGCCAAATTGTACAGCGCGGCTCTCACCAGGAACTCATTTTGGAAGAAGGATTATACAGGAAACTTTCTACTATGCAGTCTGTTTAGTAATTTAGGAAACAATTAAATTTTAGCATTCATATGAAACAACTAGATAAAATCTCACATTTATTGACCGCCTTGTTTTTTGGCATTGTTTTGGTCTTTTTCCTTTTATTTGAAAATGTAAAAGGCATTTTAAAAGTAGAAGAATTGACGCCGACTTTGGTAGTAAATTTTCTCCTCATCGGTTTGTTGTTGTTTCTGATATCATGGGGCACAAGTACGATGGTCAAAAGCAATCTGGTAGCGGACCTTTCCAAAAAAGAAACAGAGAAAAACGAGCTTAAAGCAAAACTTTACGACTTCGAACAAGGGGTAAAACTCAAAAATATCGAAAAGAAACTCGATACTTTGGAAGAGGACAAGGAAGCCTCCGTCATCCGCAAAAGACAAAATTTCAAATAACTAAAGGATTTTTGCTTTAAATAAGTAATTTAGGAAACCCAAAAGGTTTCCTTTTTTATTGCTTTACATCTAAAATATGGTTGCAAAAACTTTCGGCTGTGCAGTATCGGGTGTCGACGCAAAAGTCATCACCATAGAAGTGAATGTAGGTCAGGGAACCAGCTTTTTTATGGTTGGTCTTCCCGATTCGGCTGTCAAGGAAAGTCAGCAGCGGGTCGAATCCGCGCTGAAGTATTTCGGCTACCGCATGCCCCGGCAAAAAATGGTCGTCAATCTAGCTCCTGCCGACATCCGAAAAGAAGGATCGGCCTATGATCTTCCCATCGCTTTGGGGATCATGAAGGCTTCCGAACAGGTGCTTTTTCCCGAACTCGAGCATTACATCATCATGGGTGAACTGTCTCTTGACGGAAATCTCCGGCCTATCAAAGGCGCTTTGCCCATCGCCATCGAAGCGAGAAAACAAGGTTTTAAGGGGTTTATCCTTCCTGTGGAAAATGCCTCCGAAGCCTCCATTGTAAACAAACTTGATGTCATCGGCGTCAGCACGCTAGAAGAAGCCATCAAATTCCTTGAAGGAGAACTTCAGATCGAGCCCTTGGTGACCGATACAAGGGATATATTTTATAATTCCTTGGAGCAGTATGAATTTGATTTTTCTGATGTCCAAGGTCAGGAAAATATCAAAAGAGCCATGGAAATCGCCGCTGCCGGAGGACACAATGTCATCATGATCGGTCCTCCCGGAGCCGGCAAAACCATGCTTGCCAAAAGACTTCCCTCTATTCTTCCACCTCTCTCTCTTCAGGAGGCTTTGGAAACAACCAAAATCCATTCAGTAGCAGGTAAGTTAGGGAAACATTCCGCTCTGATCGCCAACAGACCTTTTCGATCTCCCCACCATACCATCAGCGATGTGGCTTTAGTGGGAGGCGGAAGCAATCCGCAACCCGGAGAAATTTCGCTTTCCCACAACGGCGTTTTGTTCTTGGATGAATTGCCGGAATTCAAAAGGACAGTGCTGGAAGTGATGCGTCAGCCTTTGGAAGAAAGAAAAGTGACCATCTCAAGGGCAAAAGTTTCCGTCGAATTTCCAGCCAACTTTATGCTGATCGCAAGTATGAACCCATGTCCCTGCGGCTATTACAACCACCCCGAAAAAGAATGTGTCTGCGGACCCGGCATCGTGCAGCGCTACCTCAATAAAATCAGTGGGCCACTTTTGGACAGGATTGACCTCCATGTGGAAGTGACTCCCGTCAGGTTTGAAGAAATGACTTCTACCCGGAAAACCGAAAACAGCAAATCCATCAGAGAGCGTGTCATCATTGGCAGGGAAATACAGATCGAAAGGTTCAAAAACAACCCGGAAGTGTATTGTAATGCCATGATGCCCTCCCACATGGTCAAGGAAATCTGTCAGATCAATGAGGCAGGAAAGATACTCCTCAAAACAGCCATGGAAAGACTTGGCCTGTCTGCGAGGGCTTATGACAGGATCTTGAAAGTATCGAGAACCATCGCCGACCTCAGCCAAAGTGAAACCATCAAAGTAGAACACCTAGCTGAAGCAATCCAGTACAGAAGTCTGGATAGAGAGGGATGGGCAGGTTAATATTTGGCAAAAATTAGTTTTGATAAAATTTCGATGAATATGAAAATAATGCACCAAAAATTTTAGGAAGTAAGAAATATTTACTTTCTTTACTAAGCATACGGAACAGTTGTGTTGGTCGCCCTTTTTAAGCTTACCGTTTCTAAAAATATAAAGGCTGTCCTGAACAGCCTTTATTCTTGTAAGGCCTGACTCAAATCCTCCAATAAATCATCCAAATGTTCCAAGCCGACTGACATCCTGATAAGATTGGCCGGTGTTTTGGTTTCCGGACCTTCGGAAGCTGCCCTTCTTTCCACCAAACTTTCCACACCTCCGAGGCTTGTTGCATTGGTGAAATATTTCAATTTCGATATGATCATATCCGCTTCAATGGCGCCCCCTTTGACCATAAAGGAAAGCATACCTCCAAATCCGCTCATTTGGGAAGCTGCCACCTGATGGTTTTTGTGGGATTTCAACCCAGGATAACAGACTTCTTCCACCCTCGGATGACTATATAAAAATTCAGCGATGATCCCTGCATGTTCTGCATGGCCTTTCATCCTGTAAGCCAAAGTTTTGATGCTTCTGACCAATAAATAGGCATCATAAGGCGAAGGAACTGCCCCTCCTACCGTTTGGATCATTTTGATCCGCTGCCAAAAATCATCCACAACCTTACAAACCAATGCCCCGCCCAGAATATCACTGTGCCCACCGAGATACTTTGTGGTACTGTGCATGACGATATCAGCACCTAGTAAAAGCGGGTTTTGAAATACGGGAGTGGCAAAAGTATTGTCACAGGCCACTTTTGCTCCGATCTCCTTTCCTATTGAAGCAAGGGCCCTGATGTCTGTGATTTTTAGCAAAGGATTGGAAGGAGTTTCTATCCAAAGGAGTTTCGTGTTAGGTCTGATTGATGCCCTTACCAGTTCAAGGTCAGCCAAGTCGACGAAACTCACCTCCACGATTCCTTTCAAAATCTCGACCAACTGTCTGCGAATGCCGTGGTACATGTCATCCGGTGCGATCACATGGCTCCCCGGCACTAACGCCTGAAATACCGCCAATGCAGCGGCATTGCCAGAGGAAAATGCTGCTGCATCCATGCCATGTTCCAATTTTGCCAAGACATTTTCCAAAGCAATCCTGTTGGGATTATTGGCCCTAGAGTAGACCATCGAACCCTCATGGTGGACAAAAGTCGTCGAAGTAGTGATGGGCTGGACTGCAGGTTGGTTGGAATCCGTGACCATGTTTCCGGCATGTATGGCAAGTGTTTCGAGTTTCATGGCAGTTTTTTTTTCAAACTTACTATTTATAAAAATAAAAGCCAGCGAAATCAACCGCTGGCTTTTCTACAATTTTTTTTATGGCAAGCCTACCTGATCCTATCCACTGACCTGACGAGCATTTCATCCTTTCGGATAAACCGATTGGCGAGCAGGTTACAGATCATTCCTCCGAATATCGCCCAAAATCCTGCTACAAAGGCGCCATTTACTTCGGGATTGATCATGGCATTGGCAGTATGGGTCGTCCAGACTATCAGACCCACATTGACTACCATCACAAATGAATTGACCATATTGAGGAACATCTGCTTGGTCCTGTTTTTGTATTGTGTCAAACTGAATAATGCAATTCCTGCCGCTACGGAAGCTAGAATGGCTATAAATAGCTTGGAGGAAGAATCCACGGTTTCTTGACTGGCCACATTGATGGTGGTCAGATTCCAAGCAGTAAGCGTCATCAACTGCGTCTGACCGGGGTCGACCTGCTGCCAGATCGGAAAAGCAATCACCAATATCATGGCAACAGCCACGAGGAAAAGAAAAACGGTTTGGATGCGTTGTATCATTTGATCTTTTAAATTTTGACAAAGAAACAGGGTAATTTTTTGATTCGCAAGGTTTGTACAAATGGTGGTTTTTATTTGCCCGCGAATAATATCTTTGCAGTGAAAATGGAAATCCAAAGGTTTTTTATAGAATTCGCTTACCGCGGCACACGCTATCATGGCTGGCAATTCCAGAAAAATGCCCATTCTGTGCAGGCAGAAATGGAAAAAGCACTTTCCGTGATTTTGAAACAACCCTCATTTTTGACAGGTAGCGGCCGAACAGATACCGGCGTTCATGCCACACAGCAATTCGCACACTTTGATACCACATTAAACCTGGAGGAGGAGGATTTTGTCAAAAGGATCAACGGCGTGCTTCCCAAAGACATCGCTGTATATGCTTTGAGGAAAGTGATTGATCACGCGCACGCACGGTTCAACGCCAGGTGGAGAAGCTATCTATACAGAATCACCTTGCGGAAAGATCCATTTGAAGAAGAAAGGGCGTGGCTATTGTATTATTATCCTTCAATTGAAAAAATGAACGAAGCCGCCAAACTGCTGCTAAACCATGAGGATTTTCAGTGTTTCAGCAAGATAAATACCGACGTCAACCATTTCAATTGTAAAATAAAAGAAGCTTATTGGGAACAAAATGACCATGAATTGCTCTTTCATATAACCGCCAACAGATTTTTGCGTGGAATGGTAAGGACAATTGTAGGAACTTTGGTCCAAGTCGGTTTGGGAAGAATTGATTGTAATCAGTTTCAGGAAATTTTGGATAGCAAAAACCGTAAACAGGCAAAGGCTGCGTCTCCGGCCCAAGGCTTGTATCTTTGTAATGTTGTGTATCCACAAGAAATATTTATTTAAATACTGAATCATTTTGAGCCTGGAAAAAGAAAATATCAAAAGTGGTGACATCATTGACGCCCAGGTGTTAAAGAAACTGTACCAGTTTGTCAAGCCATACCAAGCCCGCTTTTACTTTTTGGTATTCCTCACTATCGCAATGGCACTGTTGGCTCCGACAAGGCCCTATTTCATCCAGATAGCCATCGATGATTATGTGGCTGTGGGAGACCGGGAAGGGCTTTTGAATATCATTTACCTGCTTTTCGGATTGTTGCTCCTCCAGTCTTTGGTGCAGTTTGCACATACCTATCTTTCAGGATGGATCGGACAGGTGATCATCAAAGACATCAGGATCAAACTTTACCGCCACCTCCTCAAAATGAGGCTGAAGTTTTTTGACAACACGCCTATCGGAAGGTTGGTGACAAGAAACGTTTCCGATGTGGAAACCCTTGCGGACGTATTCAGCGAAGGATTGGCAGCGATCATCGGGGACTTATTGCAGCTCGTGACCATTTTGGCAGTGATGTTTTATGTGGATTGGAAGTTGACCTTGGTCAGTTTGAGTACCTTGCCGTTGCTGATTATATCAACATATATTTTCAAAGAAAAAATCAAAGTCGCCTTCAACGACGTCAGAAATGCCGTTTCCAACTTGAATTCATTTTTGCAGGAGCACATCACGGGCATGAACATTGTGCAGATTTTCAACCGCGAAAAAAGGGAATACGAAAAATTCAAAGACATCAACCGGGAGCACAGGGTGGCCCATGTCAAATCAGTTTTGTACTATTCGATCTATTACCCGGTAGCGGAAATCATTCAGGCGATCGGCACCGGCGTGGTGGTTTGGTATGGTGCCACGGGGATTTTTGACATGGATATTCAGGTCGGTATCCTGATTTCCTTTATCATGTACCTGCAGCTTTTCTTCAGACCGATCCGGATGATTGCAGATAGGTTCAATACCCTTCAAATGGGAGTCGTCAGTTCATCAAGGATCCTAAAACTCTTGGAAAGTGAAGATCAAATCCCGAATGAAGGGAAACATAAACCTGAAAAAATCGAAGGCAACATCAAACTCGAAAACGTTTGGTTCGCCTACAATGACGAAGAATGGGTGCTGAAAAACATCAATTTCGAAGTCAAACACGGAGAAACTGTCGCTATGGTCGGTGCCACCGGCGCAGGAAAGTCTTCCGTCATCAACTTGGTCAACCGATTCTATGACATCAACAAAGGCAATATCACACTTGATGGTACCGATATCAAGGAATATGAATTGGGAACGCTACGGAAACATATCGGTGTGGTACTACAGGACGTATTCCTTTTCTCAGACACTATCCTGAATAACATTACTCTTGGCAATCCTGAAATTACAAGGGAAGAAGTAATGAAAGCAGCCAAACTTGTCGGCGCAAAGAAATTCATCGAAAGATTGCCGGGAGGATTGGATTACAACGTCATGGAGCGGGGAGCAACGCTGTCGGTTGGTCAGAGGCAATTGATTTCTTTCGTCCGGGCGATTGTCTACAATCCTGAGATCATCATATTGGACGAAGCTACTTCTTCGGTGGATACCGAAACGGAGGAAATGATCCAAAAAGCAATATCAAAAATGATGAAAGGCAGAACCTCTAT
>JBBRFK010000107.1:0-13079 GCA_038224435.1 Cytophagales bacterium
TTCATGTTCTTATGTGTTAAGTACAAATTTTATAATTTAAAGGTAGTTTTTTAAGTTAAAATTCCAAATTATATTACCTCCGATTTTGGATTGGCCCAATTCCAGAATTTAATAAAATTAATTGTCAATCTGTGTTAGACAAACTCAAAATAGCCGTGGTCAATATACAATTGAAAACCTTTTTCGTTTTTTGCCTGACCGTTAGTTCTATTTATAGCGGGTATTCCCAAAGCATAGAAATTCTAAAAATAGAACTCCGGGCACTTTCTGAAAAGCCTGGTTATGCCAATGATACAATTTACCTCAATAAAGCCAACGAACTCGGATTTGTCTTGGCGGAGAGCTTTCCGGACAGCGCTTTCAAGTTTCTCGACAAACAAATCCTACTGTGCAGGGAGGCAAAATACAAAAAAGGGGAATCAGTGGCTTTGAAGATATTTGGAAACGCTCTCCAAAATAAGGGGGATTTTAAAGCTTCACTCGCCTACTACGAGGATGCAATCAAGCTAGCAAAAGAGCTGGAAGATGAAAAACTTGTTCCCGGAATATTAAACAACATTGGATTGGTGTATTATAATCTTGGGAATTATGCCGGGGCATTGGGAATTTTTTATGAGGCAATAAAAGGCGCCGAAAATACAGGCAATTTAAATGTAAAAGCTGCCGGCTTAAATAATTTGGCAATGATCTATTTTGAACAGGGAAAATTGGAAGATGCCAAATCCAAATACCGGGAGATGCTCCAGATATACACTGACATGGGGGCACAGGGGCGAATGATTCTTGCTTATAACAATATCGGGGATGTTGAACTCAAGCAAAACAGGCCAGTGGCTGCACTCGAAAACCTGAAAAAAGGCAATGAATTAGCATTGGCTTTGCAGAGCTCAGAATTTATCGAGATGACCTCGAGGACTTTGGCTGACATCTATGCTGCGCTTGATAGTGGTGAAAAGGCGGAAGCCCTATACCGCCAATCAATTGCAATTTCTACGGAAAAGGGATATGGTGTGCCCTATTCCCACTCTTTGATCGGTTTGGCAGGTTTACTCTTAAAAAGAGGGGATATTTCTGATGCCGACAAATTTGCAAGGGAAGGATTGAAGCAGGCCGAAAAAATGGGGCAACCCATGCAACTGCGCAATGCGCATGAATTATTGGCATCGATCCTAGAAAAAGAAGGGAATTATCCTGAAGCGCTCGAAAGTTTTAAGCTATTCAAATCGTTTAATGACAGCATCAATAACCTAAATGCCCAGCGATTGGCGGCAACGCTTGAATCAGAATTTGAGTTTTCAAAAAAAACCCTGGAGTTTGAAAAAGAAAGCTTGATACAACGATGGATAATATTTTCCACCATGGTTGGGTTAGGTATTTTTTTGGTTGTTCTTTTTATTGTGTACCGCAACAGGAATATGCTAACTAAAGCCTATTCTAACCTCAAGGAAAAAACAATTGAAATAGAAAACAAGAACGAAAGGTTGGAGAAAACACTTTTACAGCTGAAATCTGCCCAATTGCAACTGATCCAATCCGAAAAGATGGCTTCGCTTGGAGAACTCACCGCCGGCATCGCCCATGAGATACAGAATCCATTGAATTTTGTCAATAACTTTTCGGAGGTAAGTGCAGAATTGATAGGAGAGATTGAAGAAGAAAGAGTTAAGAAGCAAGAAGGAAGAGACGAGACTTTGGTCAGTGAAATATTGAGGGATGTCAAAGAAAATTTGAGAAAAATAAACCACCACGGAAACCGGGCCGATGCCATCGTCAAAGGGATGCTAGCGCACAGCCGCACAAATACAGGCGAAAAAGCGCCCACTGATATCAATGGGTTGGCGGATGAGTTCCTACGCTTATCCTATCATGGGATACGGGCAAAGGACAAGAGCTTCAATGCTGACTTTGTGACGGATTTCGATCCTGACTTACCAAAAATCAATGTCATTCCACAGGATATCGGAAGGGTGCTGCTGAATATCATCAACAATGCTTTTCAGGCTTGTGGAAATTCAGAATTCAGAATTCAGAATTCTGAATTTAAGCCTAAAGTAGAGGTTTCCACACAAATAAAAGGCGATAAAATAGAAATCTCCATCTCCGACAACGGCCCCGGCATCCCCGACGCTATCAAAGACAAAATCTTTCAGCCTTTCTTCACTACCAAACCTACGGGACAAGGTACAGGATTGGGATTATCGCTTTCTTATGATATCGTGAAGGCGCATGGGGGAGAGATAACCGTGGAGTCAAAAGAAGGAGAAGGAAGTACTTTTATTATTCTGTTGCCTATTGCATAAATTACCTCTATAAAAAAGATAAAATGACGAATTATAACTTGATAGAGGTACTTTTTCTTAAAATACCAACTTTTTAATTTACATTTCAACTGTAATAATCACCAAAACAAAATCCGAATACGACATGAAAAAAGTCTTTTTATGTTCCCTTTTTCTAGGCTTTTCCTTTTTTTGCCAAGCTCAGTCATTCGAAATTGAAAAACTGAGAAAACAGATACAGGAATATACCAAACAAGATACGGTTAGGGTAAATCTACTAACCGAAATATGTAACCAAATCCCTAGGATAGAATTTGATGAAGTGGATAAATATGCCACAGAAGCACTCGCTCTTTCCCGTAAGCTTGGATATGAAGTAGGTGAAGGGTATGCCTTGCTTCACCAAGCCAGGGTAAAATATGATAAAGATCAGAATACTTCCGTGGAAGATTTGTTTCAGCAGGTTGATGGCATTGCAAAAAAAACCGGCGATATGACCCTACAATATTGGGTTTACAGGAGGTTTGGCGGTTATTACGGAAATAAGGATATTAGACAACAGATTTCCTGGCTTCTGAAAGCCGAGGAACTTGCCAAGCAATTGAATAAAAAAGAACTGCTTATCCGAACACAGAATGATTTGTCAAGCATTTACGCAAGCTTGGGGGATTATACCAAGGCGATGGATTATGCCTTAAGTGCCTTGAAAATTTCTGATGAATTGAATGAGCCAGAATATAAATATACCACTTGGGCTAACCTTTCAAATATTTATGTTTTGATAGGAGAATATGAAAAAGCAAATGACTATCTCCAAAAATTGCCTGATTTGCACCAAGAGCTTGGTTTTGGCAATTCAGAATTGGCAAATCTATACAATGGGTTGGGAGAAAATTACCGGCTTTCCAGTAAACTTCCTGAAGCCATAGAAGCTTATACCAAAGGTCTTTCCTATGCATCATCGGCCACTGACAGCTTGGTCCCTTTAAGTAACCTCGCGGACGTGTATGTGCGCATGGACAATCTGCCAATGGCATTCCAATACGGCTATGAATCTCTTTCTATGGCTAAAATACTTAATCAAAAAGATATTTATGGGTGGATATATGGCATCCTTGCCCGTGGCCATCTGAAGGAAAGCAGCCCGGATAGTGCGCTTTATTATGCCAAAATGGGATATCAGTTGGGCGAGGAAATAGGAATCATGGAAGACCTGCGGGACAATGCGCAGTCACTTTCCGAGGCTTTTGCCCTCAAAAATGACTTCAAAAATGCCTTTTCATTTTATAAAAGCCACATCAGCTATCGGGACAGCATGATGAATGCGGAGGTGAAAAATCGATCCACCGTGTTGGAACACAACTATGAAATGGAAATAAAGGAAGACGAGATTACCCTACTCACAGAGCAGCGGAAATTGCAAAGGAACTTCTTGGTCAGTGCATTAATCGTATTAGGACTTATTCTGATTGCAGCTTTCCTTTTGGTGCGTAACATCCGGCAAAAACAAAAAGCAAACCGGCTTCTCAAACAACAAAAGCAGGAAATCGATGAAAAGGCCAGGGAGCTTTCCATACAAAAAGACCACCTCGAAAAATCCTACGACAATGTCGAATTGCTCGGTGAGATAGGGCGAAAGATTACCTCATCCCTGTCTGTTGACAATATCATCGGTACGGTGTATAAAAATGTGAACGGACTTATGGATGCCGCCGTCTTTGGAATTGGTATTTACCATGAGAAAAACAAATCCCTTGATTTCCCGGCTACCTACGAAAACGGCGAGGCATTGCCGCCTTACTCCAATGCGATCAATGATAAAGACAAGTTGGCAGCTATATGCTTTAACAGTGGCAATGAAATCGCCATCAGCAACTTAGAGGAAGATTATGGAAACTTCCTCCAAAGCATGCCCACGCCCATGGAAGGTAAGCGGCCAGCTTCGCTGATCTATTTGCCTCTCAAAGTAAAAGACAAAATGTTTGGTGTGATCACAGTACAAAGTTTCAGCAAAAATGCTTTTTCAGATTACCATCTCTACATGCTGCGCACCATTGGCCTTTATTCTGCCATAGCTCTGGAGAATGCGGAGTCTTTTAATAAATTAACGACAACTGTTAACACCCTTCAGGAAACCCAAAAGCAGTTGATCCAGTCCGAAAAAATGGCCTCACTCGGAGAACTCACCGCTGGCATTGCGCATGAGATCCAAAATCCGTTGAATTTTGTCAACAACTTTTCGGAGGTAAGCAAAGAAATGATCTCGGAGATCCAAGATGAAAGAAGCAAGAGTCAAGAAGCAAGAGACGAGATTTTGATCAATGATAATTTAAAAGATATCCAAGAAAACCTCAACAAAATTCACCACCACGGTAAGCGGGCTGACTCTATAGTCAAGGGGATGCTTGCACACAGCCGCAGCAGTTCAGGAGAGAAAATGCCTACTGACATCAATGCCTTGGCGGATGAGTTCCTACGCTTATCCTATCACGGGATACGGGCAAAGGACAAGAGCTTCAACGCCGAATTCTCTACCGACTTTGATCCTAACCTTCCCAAAGTGAATGTCATCCCACAGGATATCGGAAGGGTGCTGCTGAATATCATCAACAATGCTTTTCAGGCTTCTTCCAATTCAGAATTCAGAATTCAGAATTTTGAATTAAAGCCTAAAGTAGAGGTTTCCACCACCACCCTTGAGGGGGGCAGGGGGGTACAAATCTCCATCTCCGACAACGGTCCCGGCGTCCCCGATGCCATCAAAGACAAAATCTTCCAGCCTTTCTTCACCACCAAACCCACAGGGCAGGGGACAGGACTGGGATTATCGCTTTCTTATGATATCGTGAAGGCGCATGGGGGAGAGATAACGGTGGAATCGAAAGAGGGAGAAGGGACTGAGTTTATGATTTTGTTACCGCTTTGATAGATTCAGTAGGACGGGTTTGAAACCCGTCTTACATCAAAGAAAAAATCTTTCAGCCATTCTTGATACTATCCTGGTAGCTATCAGGACGATTGGGTAGGGTAAAGGATTTGGTGTGAAACAAGGTGACCCAAACGATTGACAGAGAAATCACCTTTAATTCGGGCTAAAACTTTAAATAAACATAAATTAAGCCTTTATGTACTTTGAATAAATACGAGGATTGGCCCTGCTAGGTATTGGAATTTGCATTTCTGAATCCTAGAAACCAACTAGTCCCATCCCGGTATCCAAATCATCCTAAGCTATTTCGTTTTATATCAAAAAAATATATATTCATGCTAAATTCTAGCCTTTTGCCAATGAAAGTAAAATTATGGATTTATGCCGCTTTGATCTCTTTTTCATGTGGGGAAAAGACAGATTCTTCCAAGGCTGAATGGACGATTTACCGGGGAGGAAATGACGCAGCTCAATATTCGGATCTGGATCAGATCAACACAGAAAATGTTCATTTACTTGAACCTTCCTGGATTTTTAATACAGGGGATGGAGGGGAAAAAACCACCATTGAGTGCAATCCGATTATCATCGGCAAGACTATGTACATCACCTCACCTGCCCTCGCATTGATTGCTTTGGATGCTGCGACTGGTAGGGAACTTTGGAGATTTGATCCTTTTGATGGGGAAACAGCAGCGGGTGTCAACCGAGGTGTAACCTATTATCAAGACGGAGAAAAAGAAACCATATTTTTACCTGCCGGAAGCTATTTGTATGCAGTCGATGCCAAAAAAGGAAAGCTGCATTCAGATTTTGGAAATCAGGGAAAAATTGACTTACGGGAAAATCTGGGAATGGATCCGGAAAGGCTTTCTGTAGGCTTATCTACACCAGGAATCATTTACAACGATTTGATCATCCTAGGTTCAACTACCGGGGAGGGCTATACCGCTGCACCCGGACACATTCGGGCCTATAATGCCAAGACCGGAGAATTTGTCTGGATTTTTTATACCATTCCTCAAGAAAACCAAATTGGTCATGACACCTGGAAATGGATTGAAGGGGAGAATTACGGGGGTGCCAACAACTGGGGAGGAATGAGTATGGATAAAAACAAAGGCTGGGTATTCGTGTCCACGGGTTCGGCTGTATATGATTTCTATGGGGCCAACCGGCTTGGGGAAAATCTCTATGCCAATTCTGTTTTGGCGCTTAATGCCACCTCCGGTGAGAAAATCTGGCATTACCAGACTGTACACCACGATTTATGGGATGTTGACCTTCCTTGCGCACCCACCTTGATTACCATCCCTTGGGGAGATGGTCTTAGGGAAGCGCTAGCCCAACCTACCAAAATGGGGGAATTGATCATTCTGGACAGAAATACCGGGGAGTCCCTTCTTTCTTCAGAAGAATTTCCGGTTCCCGGATCCAACGTCCCCGGTGAATTGGCTCATCCTATGCAAAAACTGAATCAGGGAATCAATTTGGTCACAAGGGGATTAGATCCTGAAAAACTGACAAACCTTTCTCCGGAAGCCAATGAATTTGCCCGAAAGGAACTTGCCAAGTATCGGAATGAAGGAATTTACACCCCTCCAAGTTTGGAAGGAACTATTGCCTTTCCAGGATCTAGAGGAGGGTCTCTTTGGGGAGGAGCCTCCTATGATTCCAAAAGTAACATGATGTATCTCAACCTCAACGAGATCCCCATGATTTTGCAATTGATAAAAGTGAATTCCGGAGAAAGCTCCCCTAAAGAACCATTAAGCGGATACGGATTGTATATGCTCAATTGCTCCAATTGTCATGGAGCAGACAGGCAAGGTGTAAAATGATCTTTCCCTGCTTTGACCGGTATTGAAAACAGGTTGGACAAATCCCAACTCAAGCACACCCTACAAAATGGAAAAGGGGTAATGCCGGCTTTTCCCCAATTCACAGAAGTAGAACTTGAGAAATTGGCAGCCTATTTACTGGAAGGAAAAGAATTTCATCGATCCACCGACATTCCTCAGATTGGATTGGATAAATATGTGCTGCAAGGATTCCGGATTTTTACTGACCAAGATGGGTTTCCTGCAAACAAGGCCCCATGGGGTACTTTGGCAGCCGTAGATCTTTCTTCGTTTTCGGTCAAGTGGAAAGTCCCGCTTGGTTATTATCCTGCATTGCGCGAAAAAGGCATAATGGAAGACACCGGCACAATGAACTTTGGAGGATGCGTAGCCACTGCGGGAGGGGTAGTTTTTGTTGGAGCTACAGCCGATGAGCTTTTCCGGGCTTTTGATGCCGACACAGGAGAGGAACTGTGGTCTCACAAGCTCCCTGCGGGAGGATATGCTGTCCCTTCTGTATACGAAGTGGACGGAAAACAATATGTAGTAATAGCAGCCGGTGGAGGCAATCGAATGGGAACACCCTCCGGAGATGCATTTTTTGCTTTTTCTTTACCCGATGGGAAAAAGTGATAGGATTATCAGACACTTTTCCGCTAAGACTGGGCTTGAGCTATGATGTCGTGAAGGGGCATGGAAGCGAAATAATAGTGGAATCCAAAGAGGCTGAAGGAAGTACTTTTACCATCACTTTGCCTTTTATAGCGAATCAAATCAAAGCTTTAAAAATCCGATCACTTAAAAGAAAGGTATTTGCTTTTCAATAAATTTATTGTTCAACCCTTTTTCAATAAGCCCAAAAGTAAATCGTCAATATCAAACCAAACTATTTTGAATCCAAAATTTAGCCAAGACCCACATAACCGATCCATTCTTCTCCGCCTATTTGGTGAACTGGATGAAGAATTGTTGACCCAGATTCTCGAAAAAGGCAAAGCCTTGGAACAGAACACAGGTGATTTTCTTTTTCAACAGGGAGATCGGGACAATTCCCTTTTCATTGTCCTATCCGGCAGATTCAGGGCCCTTGCCAAACAGTCAGATGGTTCGTTGCACGCACTTGGGGATATAGGAGAGGGTGAACCAATAGGTGAATTTGCGCTTTTTATGGCTGAACCCAGATCGGCCTCAGTAGTCGCCATCCGCAAATCCATCGTTTTGGAACTGAAGGAAAATGAATACCATGAAATTGTTGCCAGTCATCCCGCTTTCTCCACCAAATTAACCCGGTTTGTAGTCAACAGGCTTCGCCGAAACAGCCTGCAGCAACACTTGGAAACTTCTGCCAAAAACATCGCTGTCATCAATCTTCAGTCAGAAAACGATATCTCCGACTATACAGAAGCCATCAAAGTGCAATTTGAATCACTGGATGTAAGTATTCAGATTTTGGACCAAGAGTCACATGCCAATCTGGAATTGCAGACCATGTACGATACCCTGGAGCTACATCAGGGGCTGAATTTTCTGGTAAGCAGTTATGAGGATCTCAACTGGTCCCGCCAATGTATAATCTATGCAGATTTAATTGTTTTGGCCGTTGATTTTTATGCAGAAAGCAGTCTACAGGAGATTGAAAAGCAATTGGACTTATATTCCAACAATATTCTCAACAAGAAAATATACCTTCTCCTACTGCATCCTGAAAACGCCAAATTTCCTGAAAACACCCGAAGGTGGTTTGAAAACAGGAAAATAGACCTTCATGTCCATTACCGCAAAAACCACGGGCCCGACATACGGCGATTTGCGAGGATTCTTGCCAATAAGGCCATAGGGTTGGTTTTGGGTGGGGGTGGATCAAAAGGGTTTTCCCATTTGGGAGCGGTCAATGCTCTCTATGAAGAAGGTTTGGAAATCGATTTTTTGGGCGGAACAAGTGCCGGAGCCCTTTATGGACTCACGGCTTCATTTTCTGATTTTGACCGCGACAGGATAAACTTCTATAGCAGGGAATCTGCAGAAAGCAAACTGACTTCCAATGATTTTACCATTCCCTTGATATCATTCATGTCAGGAAAAAAAATGAGGAACTATGTAAAGAAAATGATGGGTGATTCTTATTTGGAGGACTTTTGGGTTGGAAGCTATTGTGTTTCTACCAATTATTCCAATTCGACCATCAAAATTCATGAAAGAGGACTTGCCTGGAAACAGATTGAAGCAAGCATAGCCATTCCCGGCATCTACCCTCCTGTGGTAATAGATAATCAGCTCCATGTCGACGGTGGGGTGGTGGACAACCTGCCTATTGAAACCATGTACAACTATCCGGTCCAACATATCATTGCCATTTCCCTCAGCCAACTGAGAACCCAAGAGGTGGATTTTGATGAAACGCCAACGGCATCCCAGCTAATTTGGAACAAAATCACTGGTAAGAAAAAATACCGATTACCAAGCTTAAGCTCCATATTGGTCAATTCTCTAACTTTGAATAGCCGGCAAAAACAGGAAATGAAAAAATCGGGCGTTGCTATTTATCTTGAGATGGAGCTTAAAGGAATCGGAATGTTGGATGATTCCCGATGGAAAGAAATCGTCAAGAAAGGCCATGATCAGATGAAAACCGCTTTGGAAAACTTCCCTGAGGAAAAGAAATTCTGGTAAGCCGGAATGATGTAATCGATCACCCTGAGGTGTACTTGTGATAGTTGTTGGAACTTGTTCAAATAATTGAAGTAGGCCCGCCATGCTTCATGGTATAAAATAGGGTTTTGGATTCCTTTGTGAATTGCGGGTTTTTAACTTTAAATTCGAGCATCTGACATTACCGCTTTTTTGAAATCAGGACCAAGATCATGTGCTCATTCAGCCGTCGAGTGCTTTTGCTTTCAAAACCTGAACGAAGGACATGCAATAAATTCCTTGAGCATTGCCAAAAAATTAATTCAAAAATAAGGGATTATGTTTCTAAAGAGGGAAATCATAATTCAAATAAGTAAAAATTTTATTGGATTTATATCATTATTTTTTTCTATCAAAAACGTAAAAAATTTTCCTTTGAATCCAAAATTTCTGATGATGATTATTTTTGAACAATAATTTCATACCTTAGAAAATCCATTTTAATATTAGTAAACTGCACTTCATTAAGTAATAAAGACATTTTCAATATTATAAACATGGATTCAAATTTTATCCAAATCCTTTAAATTAACTAGAAATTCTACCCTTTGAACTTTAAATAACTTTCCAATGTATAAACCCCACACAATCAGCAACCTACTGATTATATTTTTGTTATTTGCTGTAAATTTTTCAATTGCCCAAACTGTTAAACTGGAGCAAGGCCAGAATGGCGGGGTTGATAATGTCCCGGTAAGTCCTGTAAACTGGGCTACCGGAAACTCCAATTCTGGCAACAGTCATTTCTCAGAAGGACAATCCATTCCCTATCGTTTGACCATTTCAAAGTTGCGGGCCGGAAGCCATTTTTTAGAAATTGAATGGGACACCAAAAAAAATAGCAAAAATGCAATAGACTATATAACCAGTTTCAATAGAATCTGTGAGGCTGTTATCCCAAGTTCAGGTACTCCAAGGTTTGGATCAATACCGGCACCTAATGGAATACCTCAACCTTCGTCCAGTTTTAATCAACTTTCTGATGCTGAAAGGAAAATCGCCATCTATGGCGGTACTTTAGGCGAAATAAAATATGTTCTACAAGAGAATAATTCAGCGACCAGCGCAATCACCAGATTAAGGATATCTTTTACTACAAGTGCTATTAGCGGATCTAATAACACGGTTGTTATTGCTTGGGGAGGTCACATCGCCAGTGCAAAGGATTGGGGAGCGGGCAATTCGGCTTCAAGTATCAGTGGATCTCCCTACCATACTAGGATAGCTTCTTTTAATGGAAAATCTGTTGGAACCCAGAGCCGTTCCGTGGAGGCTGTTTCTGATGTCATTGACCTTGATACGGATTGCCAGATTCAAGGCCAAAGTGAAGTTTGTGCGGGTTCTTCCGCGTCTTATTCTGTACCTGCTGGAGCATCTACATATAGTTGGGCAGTTACTACGGGAGGAGAAATCACCTCAGGGGCAGGAACCAAATCAATCACAGTCAAATGGACAACCGCAGGGTCGGTATCAGTGAATGTAGGTAACGAGGGGTCTTGTTTTCCATCTCAATGTAGCCTAAATGTTACCCTGACCACTCCTCCTACCTTGTCAGTTGTCGATGCTGTACTCTGCAGCACTGAGAATAGGGGGAATACCTCAATTGCAGATTTGAACGATTATGTCTCTGTCGATTTTGGGAATCTGATTTTTAAACGTAATAATCAAACGATAGGAACTCCTGAGTCTGTATTGGTTACTGATGGTGATGTAATAGAGGTTTCGGCAATAGGTAACTGCGGCAGCACGAAATCATTTACAGTTAAAGTCAATGACCGACAGGATATTGGTATCTGCGCCTTAGGAAAAGTATATGAACCCATAGGTGCTCAATTATCGTCCCTTTATGATATTTATAAGAGGGGTCAAACTGTTGAAACCAATGAAGTCTTCTACATCAGCGACAACGAGGTATTAATAGAAGTCATCTATTTTAAAGATAAGTTTGAAGAAGCCAAAGCGATTCTGCGAGGTTTAAGATTTAATACTCCGGATGAAGAAGAACTAAAACAAGACCCGAGTTCATCAATAATCGCCGGATTTTTTCCAATATCAAATTTATTATTATTAAATGACTACCCTGAAGTAATCAATTCCGTAAGCCAGGCAATCCCCGGTGTTCCAAATAAAGGGGCAACCACCACGCAAGGGGACCGGGTAATGCGATCTAACCTGGTGAGAGCAGGATATGTTCATTCTGTGGGAGACCAAGCTATAGACGGAACCGGGATTAAAATCGGGGTACTTTCCGATAGCTATAATACCAGTAGAAATATCGGTGTCAATACATTGGATACCGATATCTCCAATGGCGATTTGCCTGCTAGCCTCTATTTTTTAAGGGACCTGCCAAGCCGATTTGGAAATGGTACAGATGAAGGTCGCGCGATGATGCAGATTATTCACGATGTGGCTCCTGGTGCCCAACTTGGTTTCCGGACAGGAGTGGTTACTTCCGGAGATTTCGCACAAGGGATCCGTGACTTAGCGGCAGCAGGAAGTGATATTATAGTCGATGATATTACCTACATCACCGAACCTTTCTTTAGGGATGGAAAGGTGGCAAAGGCTGTAAACGAAGTTACTGCCAATGGCGTTTCATATTTTACTTCTGCCGGAAATTTTGGAAGCAAATCTTTCGAAGGTGTTTTTACTCCCGTATCTGATCCGTCCATTGGCTTACCATTGAATAGCGGAGAGTGGATAGGACTTGGCCGGGTAAATCAATTTAGTGGTGGAAGTACTACACAATCCATCAAAGTCTTTCCGGGACAAAATGGGCCCGCTGTCTATATGATTGCACTTCAATGGGACGATCCACTTTATTCTATTGATCAAATAGGTAGTTTATATGACCTGGATATTTATCTTAAAGACTTCGGGGTTCCCCTTTTTGGCTTCAATCGTAACAATGCCAATGGTGACCCAATTGAGATTCTTTCATTCACCATTACGGAACCAACCACTGTCGAACTCGTGATAGCCAGGGAGTGTGCAAGCTGTACTGACATTGATTCCAATACCGGTATTAAGTTTAAATATGTTGTTTTCAGAGGAGAACTTGATCCGAACGATCCCAATGGAATAAATGCCTCCACAATCGTAGGTCATGCCAATGCTGACGGTGCCATGACAGTAGGAGCAGTACTTTATGCCAATACATCAGTTTTTGGATTTGACCCCACATTAGTTCCAACTGGAACAGAACCATTTACTGTTGCCACATTCTCTTCAAGAGGTGGAACCATCACGAATGGAGACCTTCGCATCAAACCGGATTTCACTGCACCGAATGGTGTGAATACAACTGTTAACCTTGGGGCACCCAATTTGGAAGGTGAT
>JBBRFK010000108.1:0-13019 GCA_038224435.1 Cytophagales bacterium
TATGAAAATCAACAAGAATAATTTTCTTCTTTCCTTATACTCATTATCCATGATGCTGGTCTGGGGGATCTGCTTTCTGGATATTGAGTTCAGCTCTTCCATTTCAGTAATGATTGGAATAGCCTTTACAGTTTACACTCTTTACCTGGTGAAAAACTCGTATGCTTATGTCAATTCAGCAAAACCTTGGGTATATCTGTTCATTGGACCGGTTATCTATTTAGTTTCTGCAGCTATACAATTTATACCTTTGCATCCGATTTTTTTTCTCAAAAGTCCGATTCTATTTGGGTTCATAGTGTTTTCATTTACGTATCTTATCCAAAATTTTTCACTCAAAACCCATGGGGCAGTAATTTTATTTGTCAGTTATATTTATGCATTTGGTCTTTTTCCTCAATTTGAGGCAGAGGGAAAAATGCCTCCTGAAAAATTTTCTTTAACAATTTCGAAAGAATAAAACCTGTGGTATCTTATTTTACTTAAAAGGCGAACCTTATATTAAGATTCGCCTTTTTTATGATTATACTTCAATTTTCCCATCAATTCCAGATCCTGTAGCTTTCTCCCAAACTCATCATCAGCGGCAAGTTTTAGAAAATCCTCTTCCAAATTTAAAACCCGGAGGACATTAAAGTATGAGCCCAATGCTACACTTGGATTACCTTTTTCTATTTGGTATAAAGTTGTCCTGTTGATTCCCGCCCTTTCAGAAACCTGCATGGTGGTTAATTTCCTTCTCTTCCTTGCGAGCTTGATGTTTTCACCCAATTGCTCCAATAACTTTTGAAATCTCGGCAATAGAACAGTTTTCTTAGATTTCATAATATGTTGTTTAATATCTACAAATTTAATTTTTATGTTGATATTAAACAACATTTTACTTTATCAACATGTCGCTTGGAAGAAGAATATTTAATCCTTTCAATGACGTGGCGGTGTGAAAAACTACTTCGAATGCTTTTGGGTAGTCAAAGGTTTTTTGAAAAAATAAGCCTTTACTGATTGGACATGGCTTCGAACGTTCTCAATCCGTTTATCCGGATTTTTCTGCCCCAACCGAAAATAAACATGTAATTCTTCGATCTTAACCGAAAAATTACATGCTAGAAAGCGGATTGGAGCCAAACTGAATGAATTGATAATGTCCAATCTCTGCAAAAAACCAGTCTCTTAGCCTCTATTTAACTTCCTCCGGCTTCTCTCTGTACACCCTCACATAATCTATTTCCATCCTTTGTGGCCAAATATCGGCAGCGACACCTTTGCTTCCTCCCCAATCCCCACCGACCGCGATGTTCATAATGAGGTGAAATGGCATATCAAATGGCCACTCGGCGGAATTTTTCTTCGTATTTTCAAAAGTATGGTAAAGCACACCATCTATATAAAAATCAATTTTCTGCTCCTGCCAGTCAATGGCATAAATGTGAAATTCATCCGAACAGGTAGGAACTGATTTGGTTGCTCCCATTTGCGTCCCGATCCTATGGTTGAAAGCCTCGGTATGCACTGTCCCATGAACGGTACCTTGGTCATATCCCACATGCTCCATGATGTCGATCTCACCGCTTTTAGGCCATCCTCCGTATTTACTTTCTTCGGGAAGCATCCATATTGCCGGCCAAGTTCCCAAACCGGATGGCAATTTGGCTTTGATCTCAATGTAGCCATATTGCCACGAGGCGTTACCTTTCGTGACCAATCGGGCTGAGGTATATGCCTTGGAAAAGGTGCTGTCCTGATGCGTTTCAATGATCATGTTTCCATTTTCAATCCTTGCATTGGCGAGGGTTTCTTTGGTATAATATTGGAGTTCATTATTGCCCCAACCGTGATCACCGACATCGTAAGCCCATTTCGTTGGGTCAGGAAGCCCATTTTTCTCGAATTCATCTGACCAAACAAGGTTGGGATCTAGGTCATTACCTCCGCAAGCCAATAAAAGAAGTAATGGAATTGTTTTTACAATGTTTTTCATAATAATTATCTAAGGTTACATTGGAATGGTATTTGTTTTATTTCTCATGTATTTATTGTTAAACTTAAACCAAAACTACCATGGCATTAGACTTAAAGATCAAAGGAAACTGGAATGAGCTGAAAGGCAAATTAAAAGAAAAATACGGGGAACTCACAGATGACGACCTCGTTTATGCAGAAGGTCAGGAAGACCAATTACTCGGAAGGCTTCAAAAGAAAACCGGAGCTGCGAAAGACGAGCTCAGCAATTTCCTTTTTGGAAAAGACAACAAAAACTAAAACCAGTGCGAGAGCGGCTCAAGCCGCTCTTTTTTTTTGCAATTCACTTTAATTCTTCTCCCAGGAGAATGGTGCTTCATTTTTTGTAAATTTGCTGGATACATAAACCCATATACAAATGGCTTACTACCACAGATTGGGGAATATTCCCCCAAAAAGACATACACAATTCAGACAGCCTGACGGTAGCCTTTACAAAGAGGAAGTCGTCAGCTCCAAGGGATTTTCCGGCATCTATTCCACCCTTTACCATATCAACAATCCCAATAATGTCAAGTCCATCGGCAAGCCTACTCCCTATTCTTGGGAACCGGCCAAAGGACATGGATTGCAGCAGACGCATCTGAAAACCGCCGGGGTCGGCATAACCGGCAAGGATTACCTTTCCGCCCGCAAAATGCTGATGATGAACAATGACATCATGATGGGCATCTGTACTCCGGAACAGCGTAAAATGGATTTCTTTTTCAAAAATGCCGACGGTGACGAGCTCATCTATGTACATGACGGTGAAGGGGTAATGTATTCCCAATTTGGTAAACTTGAAGTGCGGCAGGGAGATTATATTGTCATCCCGAGGACGACCATTTATAGGTTTGAATGGAAAGAAGAAGGCCCGCTTCGGCTATTGGTCATCGAATCGCATGGTCCTATTGAGACGGTGAAAAGATATAGAAATGAAGTCGGGCAGTTGTTGGAGCATTCTCCCTACTGTGAAAGGGATATCCGTACGCCAAGTGAATTGGTGGTGGAATCAGAAAAAGGAGACTATCTCGTTCAGATCAAAAAAGGAGGAATGTTACATCCATATACTTATGGCCACAGTCCTTTGGATATCGTGGGTTGGGATGGCTACTTGTATCCTTATGCGCTTTCGATCCATGATTTTGAGCCGATTACAGGAAGAATACACCAGCCGCCGCCAGTCCATCAGACGTTTCAGGCTTGGGGCTTTGTGATCTGTTCCTTTGTACCAAGGCTTTTTGATTACCATCCTTTGGCGATTCCTGCGCCCTATAACCACAGCAATATTGACTCGGATGAAGTGCTTTATTATGCCGAAGGGGAGTTTATGAGCAGAAAAGGAATTGACCGGGGCTCTTTTACCCTCCACATGGGTGGACTTCCCCATGGACCACATCCGGGCACAGTAGAAAAATCCCTCGGAGCAAAATCCACTGAAGAGCTCGCGGTAATGCTTGACACTTTCAAACCTTTGCAGGTCACCACCCAAGGATTGGAATTTGTCGATCCTAACTATCCCATGTCCTGGAAGGAGTAGGCAGATTGGTTATTTGGTTATTTGGTTATTGGTTATTTGGTTATTGGTTATTTGGTTATTGGTTATTTGGTTATTGGTTATTTGGCTATTGGTTATTTGGTTATTGGTTATTGGTTATTGGTTATTGGTTATTTGGAGATTGGTTATTGGTTATTTGGTTATTTGGTTATTGGTTATTGGTTAAAATTGCAGGTCTTGATATCAAAACAGCTTCCCATTTTTGGATGGGAAGCTGTTTTGGTTTTTGATTAAATCAAATAAAAAAAGGTTTGACTTTCAATAAAACTTGCTGTCGTCCCTACCTACGGCAGGCAGGTGTCGACAATTGAGCCTTGTTCAAGTAAGCTGTCTATTTCCCATCCACTATTTCCAAAATCGGTTGGCCTGTGGCACCGTTGGGAAGGCGGATATCCAGCATCATTGATAAGGTCGGTGCAATGTCTGTGATGGTAGCGTACCTTGAGGTTTCGCCATGAGGGACTTTCCATCCCATAAATACCACAGGTACGTGCGTATCGTAGGTATAACCTGTCCCATGTGTGGTTCCTTTGTACGAACTGCTGAGCCAGGCCGGCTCCAATATCAACAATAAATCTCCTGAAGCTTTGTGATTATATCCCATTTGGAGAAGTGATTTTTTACCTGTCAAATACTCCATCCTCCTCATATCTGTGCCGGTATAAACTTCTTTTATCCCGGGAAATTTCAACAAAAACTCAGCAAGCTCTCTTTGCAGTTCCTCGATGCTTACCCCTTTTTCTTTTGCCAGATCATAATTCAGGAATACCTGCTCATTGGTAAAACTTGAAATCCAATTGCCTTCCCCGTATTTCAGGATGGAAAATCCACGCATTTGGGTAAGGATAAATCGGGTGTTGAAATTTCCGGCAGGGACATTTTCACTCAGCATGTAATCTACAATGTCAGCCACCGCATGGTCTGCGGTCAGGAATACCAGGTATTCGTCTTTCCCATATTCTTTGTCCAAATAATTGAAAAAATTTTCCAAATCCCGGTCAAGTCTCAGGTAGTTGTCTTCCAATTCGACAGCGCTTGGCCCGAATCGGTGTCCGATGTAATCAGGTGATGAAAAACTTACAGCCAACATATCCGTCTCCCCCCTTTTACCCAATTTTTCGCCTTTTATTGCAGCATAGGCCATATCAAGTGTGAGGGTGTTACCGAATGGCGTACCAGCAATCAAACCATATCCGCCGTTGTTTTCCATCAATGCCGGCAGGTCATAAGGGAAGACTGTTTTCTCTTGACCTATAAATGGACCTTCGAAAGTATTGTCATCAGCGATGCTTTGCTTGTAGGTTTCGATGGGGAAAAGCGTTTCCCATTTTTGCGAAAGGTACTTTTCTGCCAATTTTTTGTTGTTAAATTTTTGGACCCAATCCGGCAGACTGTCATAATAATAAGTAGAGGTCATAAAATTTCCGGTAATGTTATCAAACCAATAGGCATCTCCCAAATGCCCTGCAGGCAGTGAAGCCCCTCGGTCTTTGATGGCGATTCCGACTACTTTTGACCTTTTGTTTGATGCAAATCTCAATTCGTCAGAAATAGTGGTTGAATACATATTTCTTGGAGAGATTTTCCCATTTTCTGCCGAGCCTCCAACAGCATTGACCGTACTGTCCTCTGCACAGTAAATAGTCCTCCCCAATTTTCTATTGTACCAATCATTGGCAATGATACCGTGCGTAGCAGGAGTAGTGCCGGTGTAGACAGATGCATGGCCCGGTCCGGTGTAAGTTGGGATAAAGTTGTAATGCGCATTTTTCATCATAAAACCCTCTCGCATGAGTCTTTTGAATCCTCCTTCAGTATACCTTTCCTGAAATTTATAAAAATATTCCTGCCGCATCTGATCCACAACTATCCCCACTACGATTTTGGGTTTTATTGAAGGTTTTTCCTCTTGGTTCTGAGCAAATGCAGTCAATCCAAAAAATATAAACATTAAAACTGTCATCAATTTATTCATAGTCAATCAGGGTTTAAATTTGGACAAATATAAGGATTTCCTTTCCTGATGTTTTTTGCCGATTTTTAATTAGCCTTAAAATACCTTAAAGCCAGCCCAAAAATTCATGGTCGGTTGAATTTTTTACAAAAGTGATCCTATCTTTCCGTACGAATCAATTCAATAGGTAATATGAAATACAGCTTATTCAAAGTCATTCCAATTCTGGTCATGGCATTTTTGACCAATCCTTCTTATAGCCAATCCTTTTTCAGTGATGGTCTTAGCCCTGAATTCCACAAAGGCAGACGGGAAGCCCTAAGGGAATTACTGCCTGATAATTCGGCGGCAGTCTTTTTCAACAATCCCGTTAAAAACCGCTCAAACGATACCGATTTCACCTATCGGCCCAATTCTGATTTTTATTATTTTACAGGTTTTCGGGAACCGAATTCAGCTTTGATTGTATTCAAAAACCCTCAGACAATTGAAGGAAAAAGTGTCAGCGAAATCATCTACATACAGCCAAAAGACCCCGCCAAAGAACAATGGGATGGTGAAAGACTTGGCGTGGACGGCGTCAAAAAATACCTTGGAATAGAACATGTGTATCTTTTTTCTGATTTTTTGAAAACTCCCGCTATCGACTTGAAACAATTTAAGAGTGTCATTTCATTTGATTTGGGTGAAATCGAAAGGAATGATTACAACAGCCCGCTGAAGGCGATGGTGGCTGCGTTGAAATCTGCGCATACCACTCCTACCAAACCTGCAGACATGGCTTTGAACAGCGTCATGGAAAAAATGAGGGTGATCAAAACCGAAGAAGAAATCCAGGTCTTGAGAAAAGCAATTGCCATTTCGGGTTATGGACATATGGAAGCCTTCAGGTCTATCCAACCCGGCACTTCCGAAAGGGGGATTCAAGGCGCCCATGAGTTTGTCCACAAAGCGATGGGTGCAGAGTACATCGGATACGGCTCCATAGTCGGTTCGGGAAACAACTCCTGCATCCTGCATTATGTGGATAATGGAGTCAAAAATCTCCAAAAAGGTGTCGTACTGATGGATGTAGGTGCAGAATACCGTGGCTACTCTGGGGATATTACGAGAACTGCCCCGGTAAAAGGTGCTTTTTCGCCGGAAGAAAAAGCCATTTACGAACTTGTATTGAAAGCTTTGGAGGCAGGAACAAAAGCCTGCACCGTGGGTGCAGATTATATGGAAGTAGATGCCGCAGCAAGGAAAATCATCAATGAAGGATTGGTCAGTCTCGGAATCGTCAAGGATGGAGAAAGACATCCCTATTTTCCACATGGCATAGGACACCATCTTGGATTAGATGTGCATGACCGTGGCGCTTACGGCATCTTGCAGCCGGGCATGGTTCTGACCGTGGAACCAGGCATTTACATTCCCGAAGGAAGTCAGACAGACCCTAAATGGTGGAAAATAGGCATCCGGATTGAAGACAATATCTTGATTACCAAAGACGGAAACGAGAACTTGAGTGAATTTGTACCAAGAACCATAGCCGATATCGAAAAACTCATGAAGGAAGAGGGAGTTCTCCAAAAAACAGGGCTTCCAGATTTGGACGGTGTCAAGTAAAAAGGTCAAAACCTAATGGCTTAAAATAAAGTTGATTAAGGCCGGGAATATATCCAAGTTCCTGACCTTTTTCTTTTAATTTTGAACCATGATCGCCACAACAAAATCCAAAAGACTTTCATTTTGGAGTCTTCTCAAAATCAGCAGACCACTCAATCTGGTGATCGTGGCTTTTGCACAGCTGATGACGGCGTATTTTTTGGTGGAGACAACCCGAAAAGGGCTACCTGTATTACAGGACATCAATCTTTACCTGATCATTCTTGCTACAGTGATCCTGACGGCGGCAGGGTATATGATCAATGATTATTATGATGTCAAAATAGATTATGTCAACAAACCCGATGAGGTCATTATTGGCAAAGGAATGAAAAGAAGAGAGGCGATTTTCCTCCATTCTATCCTTAATATTTCCGGAGTTGGGATTGGCCTGATCGTCAGCCCTCGGATTGCGGTGATCAATTTTATTGCCTCATTTTTTCTTTGGCTTTACAGCAATTCCTTAAAAAGACTACCCTTTATAGGCAATTTTACGGTGGCATTATTGACAGGAACAGCCATTTGGGTGATCGGTTATTATTATCAAAAGTCCGAACTTCTGGTGCTGACTTATGCCATATTCGCATTTTTTATAAACCTCATCAGAGAAATCATCAAAGACATCGAAGACAGACAGGGCGACAGAAAACACGGTTGCCGTACGCTTCCGATTGTATTTGGCTTCCGCAATACCAAAAGGATAATCTTCCTCATAGCCATTTGCTTCATCTGTGCGATTTTGGTGGTTACCTTCAAGATCAACAACATACAGCTTTACTTTTATTTTGGTGGATTGAGTATCCTCTTTTTCATTTTTATGTACAAAATATACATGGCGGACCGAAAAGCCCACTTCACCCAACTCAGTATCCTTTCTAAGATGCTGATGTTCACTGGGATTATGAGCATGGCTTTTTTGTGAAAGTGATTTGAGACGTGAGATTTGAGATAATTTTGTTATTTGTTTTGAGATCAATACAATTTCATATTTAAATTGTATTGGACTCAAAACACTATTCATATTTATTGTTTTGTATTCAATACATTTTTTATTTACTTTTGTTTTGAATCTGAAACAATATAATGGAGGAATTACTTAATTTTCAGGCAAATATCTTAAACCAATTGTCTGACAATTGGTCAAGGTATCTCTTGAAAAACCTTTTGGTCAAAGAAAAACTGTTGGGGCTGAAAGGCTTGAGAGGCGTAGGAAAAACCACAATTCTACTTCAATACATGACTTATCATTATCCTGAAAAGTCAAAGGCATTGTACGTCACAGCCGATCATCCGTACTTTTACACCAACAGTTTATTCAATTTGGCCGGGACATGGTATGCGAATGAAGGAAAATTATTGCTGATAGATGAGGTACACAAATATCCAAATTGGTCTAGGGAATTGAAGCTGATTCATGATGGATTTCCTGATCTTCAGGTGTTTTTCACGAGTTCATCGGCATTGGATTTGTACAGGGGGGAATCGGATTTGAGCAGGCGGCTAGCAGTTCAAAATCTTGAAGGCATGTCATTTAGGGAATACCTAAACTTTACGCAAGGTTTTGATTTTGAAAAGATCAATTTGGAAGATGTATTGACAGGTCATCAGGAGATTGCAGCCGAGATAATAAAAAAAATCCATCCGTTGCCTTACTTTAAAACCTACCTGAAGGAAGGCTATTTCCCATTTGCGGCAACCTTACACCCAGAAAGTTTGCCTTCAAGGATTATCCAGATTCTCAATACAGTACTGGAGACAGATCTTTCGTTTGCCCAAGACTACAGTGCCGGCACTGTTGCGAAGATCAAGCGGTTATTGGGTGTAATCGCTGCATCTGCGCCTTTCGAACCTAATATTTCAAAAATTGCTGAAAAATTAGGATTAGGAAGAAATACCGTTTACATGTTTTTGCACCACCTTCAAGATGCAAAAATTATCAGGATGATCAATATGCAGGGTAAGATATTGGGTAGTCTGCAAAAACCTGATAAAATCTATTTTGAGAATCCCAATTTCACTTATGCATTGCAGTCAGATACCAATATAGGGGCAGTCAGGGAAACGTTTTTTATCAACCAACTCACAAACTCTGGCAATGAAATAAGTCTAAGTAAGGACGGGGATTTTTTGGTCAAAGAAAAATCCATTTTCGAGGTGGGTGGAAAAAACAAAAGTTTCGAACAGGTCAAAGGTTTGGAAAACAGTTACCTGGCATTGGATGAAATAGAGATAGGTTTTGGTAAAAAAATCCCTTTGTGGCTTTTTGGGTTTTTATATTGATTTCCAATCTGATCTTTTGAAAGGTTCAATTTGCCTCAAATATTAAAAACATTATTCTGATCTTATCGGGTACTATTTAATTCCCAAGGTTAGGCGAAGTTTTTGGACTCAATCCTTTATTTTTACTTCTTGAAAAAAAGCCATCATCCTTGAAAAAAATAGCCATCCTGGCTTCCGGCAGCGGTACGAATGCTGAGAAGATCATGGAATATTTCGAAAATTCCCAAAAAGGCCAAGTAGTCCTTGCCGCTTCCAATAAAAAAGATGCCTTTGTGTTGGAAAGGGCGAAGAAGTTCGAGGTTCCTACATTTGTTTTTTCAAAGTCAGAATTGGAATCTGGAATCCTGACCGAAAAACTCCAATCTATTGGGATCGACTTTGTGGTTTTGGCGGGGTTCCTGCTCAAAATCCCGGATAACCTGATCCATGCATTTCCAAATCAAATTGTGAATATTCACCCTGCCCTATTGCCGAATTATGGTGGAAAAGGGATGTATGGCGCATATGTTCACCAAGCGGTGAAGGTGGCAGGCGATACGGAAACAGGCATTACGATTCATTTGGTGAACGAGCACTACGATGAAGGGAAAATTATCTTTCAGGCAGCTGTACCCGTCAGTATCTCGGATAGCCCTGATGATATCGCCCAAAAAGTCCATCAGCTGGAGCACAAATACTTCCCGAATGTGATTGAAAGCCTCCTTTAATTCCTTGATTTTCCTACCTTTGCGACTTGAAAAAATTTCACCAAAATATAGCCTCAAAGCCTCGTTAAATTCCTTTGCGTCTTAGCGTCTCTGTGGCTAGCAATAAATCATGGCTACCAAAAAAATCCAATCCGCCCTCATTTCGGTCTATTACAAAGACAACCTAGAACCTATCATCGCCCAGCTCAAGGAAAAAGGTGTCAGCATCTATTCCACAGGAGGGACACAGGCATTTATCGAAGCCCATGATGCTGAAGTCATTCCTGTTGAAGTGCTGACAGGCTATCCATCTATTTTCGGGGGCCGTGTCAAAACCTTACATCCCAAAATATTCGGGGGAATCCTTCACCGCAGAGATCACGCAGGAGATATTTCTCAGGCAGTAGAGTTTGACATTCCGGCCATTGACCTTGTGATTGTGGATCTGTATCCGTTTGAAGAAACAGTGGCTTCAGGAGCTTCAGAGTCTGAAATCATCGAAAAAATCGACATCGGAGGAATTTCTCTTATCCGTGCCGCTGCTAAAAACTTCAAAGATGTAGTCATCATTGCTTCCAAAGATCAATATGGCGAATTGGAAGAAAGGCTTAAAACCCAGGATGGAGCGACAACTTTGGAAGACCGACGCTATTTTGCCGCGCAGGCTTTTCAGGTTTCCTCCAATTACGATACGCATATTTTCAACTACTTCAACCAAACTGAAAATATTCCTGCCCTCAAAATCTCCGAATCAAAAGCCAAATCATTGCGCTACGGAGAAAATCCACATCAGGCTGCCCATTTCTATGGGGACATGGAAGCCTTGTTTGACCAATTGAACGGTAAGGAACTTTCCTACAATAACTTGGTGGACGTCGATGCAGCCGTGTCTTTGATTGCTGAGTTTGAAGGAGAGACGGCTTTTGCCATTCTCAAGCATACCAATGCCTGCGGTGTTGCTACGGCCAAAACCGTTCAGGAAGCTTACAAAAAAGCTTTTGAGGCCGATACGACTTCTGCTTTTGGAGGTGTTTTGATCACCAACCAAAACGTGGACTTGGCAGCTGCAGAAGAAATGCATAGCCTTTTCTTTGAGGTTTTGATCGCTCCTTCATTTGATGAGGCTGCTTTGGCGCTTCTCAAAGGGAAAAAAAATCGAATTGTACTCAGACAAAAAATCCAGATTGAAGGTGCCAAGCAGATCAAAACCTTGCTTAACGGAATCATAGAGCAGGACAAAGATTTGAAAACAGAAACCAAAGCCGATTTCAAAGTTGTGACTAAAATCGCTCCGACTTCCGAGGAGCAGGATGCATTGGTCTTTGCGGCCAAAATCTGTAAACATACCAAATCCAATACCATCATCCTTAGCAACAGCAACCAACTCTTTGCATCTGGCGTGGGACAAACCTCTAGGGTAGATGCAATGAGACAAGCCATCGAAAAAGCCAAGTCATTCGGATTTGAGCTAAAAGGAGCTGTTATGGCCTCAGATGCATTTTTCCCTTTCCCGGATTGCGTGGAAATCGCCCATGAAGCGGGTATTTCGGCAGTTGTTCAGCCAGGTGGATCCATCAAAGACCAAGACAGCATTGCCTTCTGTGATGCACACGGGATGAGCATGGTAATGACAGGCGTGAGACATTTTAAGCATTAAGAAAAGAAACAAGAAGCGAGAGACTAGAATGGAAAAAACCCTTCAAGCTTATTAAAGTTTGAAGAGTTTCTCTTTTCTTGACCTTTCAAAATACTTTTCTTTTCTATCATAAGGAATGACAACTTAGATTCAGGAACCATTAAAAATTCATTATTTTCAGATGTTGAGATGAATTTTATAGAAAGTTGACTTGCAAACTTTAAGTACCAAAGCATTCAAAAGACGATGCACAGGTAAAAGCCATCAAAGCATTTCTAAAATCCTTGAAAATTATTTTGAGGTGGTGGACTAACAAGAATACTAAGAATTCTTATCGGAGATCCAAAGCAGTCTTAGGCAGGTCAATAAAATACAAAAAGAAGAAGTGAAACAGTCAGCAAATATTTTTTAAATGAATATGAAGTACTATTCCTGGTGGATTTTAAGTGATACTTCAAAAGACTTTCTAAAAAATACTCATCCTTAAAAAGTGATTTGTCTCAAGTCATAGAAACCCTCTAAACCAATCCTAAGGAAAGGAGTTCCTTAGGGAAATAATCTTTTCTAAATCTGTTTAGCCATCAAATCAAAGAACAAGGGAAAATCCGGAGGTGCCCGTGTCATTTATTTCATGGTTGCAATTGACCTCGAAATCTACCTATTACATATTTTTGACAAAAGTGAATTTGAAAATGTACCAAGGGAGATCTTTACGAAAATGATTAAAGCTCCAGGTTCAATTAAATGAGGAAAATAAAATCGGATTCATATGTAATTAGGCATCAGTTCCCTTTTTAAATTCTCAACTCTACCCAATTCTTTTCATTCCCGATTTCTATTTTCTATTTTGCGTCTTCATTTTAAATACCTTCATTCTTTGGTATTCCGTACCCAATAAATATGACCCATAATCTAAAAATCTACAACACTCTTTCCCGCAAGAAAGAAGATTTTGAACCGATCAACCCTCCTTTTGTTGGCATGTACGTCTGCGGTCCCACCGTCTATGGCGATGCGCATTTAGGCCATGCAAGACCTGCGATCACTTTTGATACTGTAAATAGGTATTTGACCCATTTGGGTTATCGGGTACGCTATGTCAGAAACATTACGGATGTCGGACATTTGCAGGGAGATGCCGATGAGGGAGAAGATAAGATTGCCAAAAAAGCAAAATTGGAGCAGTTGGAACCGATGGAAGTGGCGCAGCAATATACTGACTCCTACCATCGGGACATGGAAGCGCTCCAT
>JBBRFK010000109.1:0-13017 GCA_038224435.1 Cytophagales bacterium
CTGTTTTTCCCTCCAAGGACGGATTATTTCCAATAGCCAAACCGCTACCGACAATCCTAGCAACCACCAAAAGTAATTGCTCCAAGAAGGGTAAAACATCTCGCTCACAAGGTAATTCCAATACCCGTAATATGAATCTCCAATTATTTTGATGTACCTCTCCAATATTATTTTTAAGTTTTTTTATTTAAAAGAAAAAGGACAATCCACATGATCGCCCTCTTTCGATACTCCCATAAACCACAACTAATTATCTTTGTTTTCGGCTTTGAAGAATTTTTACCTTTTTCCCAAGCTTACTCTTTTTTTAGCCAACTTACAACTCCAATAAAATTGCCTGAAATAGCAAAATCCATTTTCACAGACGTCAATCTCAGTAGATAATATCTTTATTGGATTTTTATTTCAATTCAAAATTAATCATAACAACCACCCAAAATTGTGACGAATGTTACATTGATACATGATTTTAATCTGAGAAAGTGCCTTTTATTACAGAATCGAATACAATATTTCTAGAAATTTGAATGAAAAACTGAATACGGAAAATATTTTCTGGAATGATAAGTTTTCACAAAATCCCAATTTATATGGAGACCTTCCCAATGAGTTTCTCAAATCAACAATTCAATACATGCCTGCTGGGAAAATCCTTTTCCAAGGAGAAGGAGAAGGCAGAAATGCCTTGTACGCAGCTTCATTGAGTTGGGAAGTGACAGCCATCGATCAAAGTACAACCGGTAAAAAACACTGTTTAAAAAAGGCTGAAAAACTGGGTATTTAGGTTGAATTAAACAACATTATTCATCTCAATGAAGGAACAGGACATGTAGGTCAGGCTCATGTCATCAGATTGATTGGGGAAAAAATCAAGATTTAAACTGATGTAAATCAGCTTTTTATTTTTTTATTTCACCTAAATTGAGTTCTTAAAATGATAAGCTCGCTCATATAGACAAACACCTTAAACTGAAATCTATGAAAATCCTTGTTCCTAGCGACTTTTCGGACAACGCCAACAATGCCTTGGAGTTCGCAAAGAAAATCTCCTTGAAAGAAAAGGCTTCGATAACCTTAATGTTTGCCTTCTATGCCGTGTATGATTTTGCCGTCCAAGCAACAGAAATTGTCAATCAGATAGAATCAGATGCGAGAAATGCACTTAAAAAATCCATGGAAGCAGGAAGGAAGGAAGGAATTGAAATTGATTATAAAATTGTTCAGGGGACAGTAGCTTCAACGGTAACTGCTTTGGCATATCGTGAGGAATACGACTTGATAGTCATGGGGACTCAAGGTGCAAGCGGAATAAAAAAATCCCTCATAGGATCGAATACCGGTCATGTCATCAAAGATAGTAAAGTGTCTGTCTTGGCAGTTCCTCAAAACGCCACATGGGAAAATTGGACCAAATTCTCAATAGGCCTTGAACTGGATAAGGAAGAAGATAGGTTTTTCAATCTATTGTTCAAGCTTACCGGGCATATGGGCTTGCCCTATGAATTTTTTCATGTCAAGACCGAGGATAGTTTTGAAAAGAGCATCGGATTGATAGGTCTAGAGGATGTGTTGAAAGAAAAATATGAAGGAAAAGAAATCAGCTTCACAATAGAATCTGCCTCCGATGTCAATGCCGGGATAGGATCCTATCTTGAAAAAAATAAAGGGTCTATCTTGGTAATGTTTTACAAAAACAAATCATTTTTTGAATACCTCTTCAACAAAAGCATGAGTCTCCAAATGGCCTATCATACCCATGTGCCGCTTTTGGTGATCAAGTGAAAGGTGAGAAGTAAGAGGTGATAGGTGAAAAGTAAAAGGTAAAAAAACGTATCCAATTCTTACTTCCTACCTCTTACCAATTTCAAATTAATTTTGGGAATTGAAAGGTGAAAAGTAAAAGGTGATAGGTGAGACGTAAAAAAACCTATCTGCATTTTACTTCTTACCTCTTACCCATTTTTTTGATTCGCATACTCGCCAAGACTATGCCACCACCCTATCCTCAATCCAATTTACAATATCACCCATGATTTCTTCCTTTTCATATTCGTTGACCAATTCATGGAAGAGACCGGGGTAACTTTTGAATGTTTTGTCGGTAGATGAGATTTTTGCAAAAAACTCCTCTGATCCTTTTGGATTGGTCAGCATGTCGGCAGTCCCGTGAAGCAATAAAACAGGAAGCCTGAATTGGGAAGATTTCTCTTCAATTTCCTTCATCATCCTTAGCAATTCATAACCTGTCCGCGCGGGAATTGCCTCATGGTAATTCAAAGGATCTTCATCATATTTTCTGACTTCTTCGGGATCATGGGAAACTTTGCTGCTATCCAATTTCAATACTTTTAGCTTCGGCGCCAATTTACTGACTACTGAGGAAGCAGCTATCAACAATGGGGACACATCATCAGCAGGTTTCAATGCAGGAGCACTCAGGACAATTCCTTTTGCATCCGGTTGGTACTTCAATACATAAGCTGCTACCAATCCACCTCCCATGCTGTGTCCAAAAATAAATGCAGGGACATTGGGTACATAAGTTTTTACCTTTCCAAACAAGGCATCAATGTCTTTCAGGTAGTCCTCATAACTGGAAAAATATGCATCAGGCTTTGGCAGACATGATTTGCCATGTCCTCTCCCGTCAAAAGAAAAGACCGCAATACCCTTTTCGACCAATTTTTTAGCCAAATGGGCATATCTAGATGAGTGTTCTCCCAATCCATGTACGATCAGAACTGCAGCTTTTGCGTCTTCCGGCATCCAAGCCTGAAGGAATAGCTTCAAGCCATCGTGGGAGGTATAGCTTGTTTCGAGATGTTTCATTAAGGTATCCATTTTATGTTTTTGAAATCCGGCTTCCGCTTCTCCAAAAAGGCATTTCTTCCTTCAATAGCTTCTTCTGTACCATAAGCCAATCGTGTCGCTTCCCCCGCAAAAACCTGCTGTCCTACCATACCGTCATCTGTCAGGTTCATGGCAAATTTCAGCATCTTGATAGAAGTGGGTGATTTGGCAAAAATCTCCTGCGCCCATTGGTAAGCCGTATCTTCCAATTCGGCGTGTGGAATCACGGCATTGACCATTCCCATATCATAGGCATCTTGGGCAGAATAGTTTCTTCCAAGGAAAAATATCTCACGGGCTTTTTTCTGTCCCACCATTTTGGCAAGATAAGCAGAACCATATCCCCCATCAAAACTAGATACATCAGCATCTGTCTGTTTGAAAATCGCGTGCTCTTTACTCGCCAAAGTCAAATCGCAAACAACATGTAAGCTATGTCCTCCACCTACTGCCCAACCCGGAACTACCGCGATGACTACCTTTGGCATGAAGCGGATCAACCGCTGCACTTCCAAGATATTCAGCCTGTGATAGCCATCTTCACCCACATACCCTTGTTGCCCGCGGGCCCTTTGGTCGCCTCCCGAGCAAAAAGAATAAATGCCATCCTTGGGAGAAGGCCCTTCTGCTGAAAGTAAAATTACCCCTATCGAAGTATCCTCCTGTGCGTCATAAAAAGCATCATACAATTCTTTGGTGGTTTTTGGACGGAAAGCATTTCTGACTTCAGGTCTATTGAATGCAATTCTAGCCACCCCATCGCATTTCTTATAGGTTATATCTTCGTATTCCTTTGCGGTTTTCCAATTTATCTCCATGCTATTTTTGGTTTAATTATTTTACGCAAGATAACAGCCTTACAGGAATTTTGTTGAATTTTGAAAAGGCATTGGGTCATTATGGGGAAAATCATTCTTGAAATAAACAGTTATACTTTCAACCAAATTCTACAAGGAGATTGGGAGGAAGAGGATCTGTATATCAATGATGCACTTCTATTCTGTCAAAGTTGGTTGTTAGGTCAGGATTCATTTATTCTACAAACCTCTGGTTCTACGGGCACACCCAAGGCCATTTCTGTGGATCGGAGGCAAATGGAGATTTCGGCCACCGCAACCGCAAAATTCTTTGGGACAGAAAAACATCCCCATCTCCTTTGCTGTCTGAATACCGCCATGATTGCCGGCAAAATGATGCTTGTGAGAGCTTTGGTTTGGGACGCCGATTTGTATTTGACAAAGCCAAAAGAAAATCCGTTGGAGAATCAATGGTTAGACGTAGATTTTGACTTTGCGGCAATGGTACCGATGCAGGCCGCAGCTTGCCTGTCCCAAGTATCTTCCAAAGAAAAACTTAAAAAAACCAAAACTCTGATCATCGGAGGTGCTCCTTCCCCGTCATCTCTTTTGGAGGAATTGGTGAAAGAAAATATCAATGCGTTCCAGACTTATGGGATGACCGAGACTGTTTCCCATATTGCTCTTGCCAAAATCGGTAGTTCAAATCTGGTCTATGAGACACTTCCCGGTGTCATGATTGGAACCGACCCTGAAGGCAGGCTATGGATCAAGGCGCCTATGGCAAAAGAAAAAAGGCTTCAGACCAATGATTTGGTAAATATTTTGGATGAAAACCATTTCCTTTGGTTGGGACGAAATGATTTCACGATCAATTCAGGGGGAATCAAAATCACACCTGAAGTACTTGAACCCCTGATCGCACCGTTTGTAGCGAAGGTTTTTGGTACTTCAGCTTTTTTTCTTTTCGGAAAGGAAGATCAAAAATTAGGTGAAAAATTGGTATTGGTCATTGAAACAGATTTTATAAAAAAAGAAAAGGCCCAAGAATTGCTTGTTTCATTGAGTGGGAGTTTAGAAAAATATCAAATCCCAAAAGAAATCTTATCAGTGCCTGAATTTGTAAAAACCCCCTCGGGAAAAATTAATAGAAAAGCCACTTTCAATTTATCGTTATGAAAATATTGTTAACCTTCTGTATCCTTTTTGGCATTTTGAATATTTGCCATGCCCAAACAAACCTGACGCTCACAATCACCAACATAAAAAATGATAAAGGTGAAGTCCGGGCATTGCTTTTCAAAGGTGAAGCCGGATTTCCCGATCAAAGAGAAAAAGCTTTCAAAAGCGGGTCTATCAAGATCAAAGACGGAAAAGCGCTGCTTGATTTTGGAAATATTCCGGAAGGAAGTTATGCTATTTCTGTTTTTCATGACAGTGAAAGTACAGGCGAATTAAGGACAAATGCATTGGGGATACCAAAGGATGGCTATGGCTTTTCAAATAATGTTATGGGTACTTTCGGTCCTCCTTCCTATGAAAAAGCTGCGTTTAAAGTCGCCGCCGGTAAAAATAATGTCAGTATCAAATTGAGATGAAATTACCTTTGGGTAAATAAATCCCTCCAAAATGATCCTGCTTGATTTTCCCTATGTATCAGACTTCCTGCTACAGACCATTATTGATAATAAATTCCCGGTCATCGCCACCAAGGAAGCAAAACAAATAGTCGGCAAAAAAGCAATCAATTGGATTGCCGAAAAAGACGCAGCACTTCTCCTTAGGCAAAATCCGGAAACACCCATATATACAAATTCGGAAAACAGCATCAGCTGGATTCAAAAAAACACCCAAGGAACAGCCCTTCCCGAAATCATTGACCTCTTTAAAAATAAATACAAGTTCAGGGCCCTCATCAAAGAGGCTTATCCTGATTACTTTTTCGAGGCCGTAGCTGTTGAAAATTTAAGAGATTTGGATGTTTCCAAGCTCGAATTTCCATTTATCATCAAACCTGCTGTAGGCTTTTTCAGCATTGCTGTTTACAAGGTTGACCGGGCATCCGAGTGGATCAGTACGGTGGAAAAGATTGAAAATGACATCGCCCGCACCATATCATTGTATCCGAAAGAGGTCATCGACAACACGGAATTTATCATCGAACAATACATCAAGGGTGAAGAATATGCTTTTGACTGTTATTTTGATGGGGAAGGAAATCCCGTGGTTTTGAATATCCTGCACCATGTTTTCACCTCAGAAAATGATGTCAGCGACCGCGTTTATTCCAGTTCTCCCGAAATCATCGAAAAGCTCCATAATCCGATTCTGGATTTTCTTTCCCTCATAGGATCCAAAGTAAAACTCAGAAATTTCCCTCTTCATATTGAAATCAGAATGGATGAAGAAGGCCATCTATTCCCCATTGAAGTCAACCCAATGAGATTTGGAGGCTGGTGCACCACCGGAGACCTTTCGTGGTTTGCCTATGGCATCAATTCGTACGAATACTTCTTATATGGAAAGAAGCCTGATTGGGAGAAGATTTTCAAAACCAGAAAAGACAAGAAATACAGTTTGATTTTGCTTGACAATATTACCGGATTGAAGCCTGGGGAAATTGAAGGATTCGATTATGATACCTTATTGAGGGACTTTAAAAAACCCTTGCATCTCAGAAAAATAAACCTAGACAAATTTGGGGTTTTTGGGTTCTTGTTTACTGAAACAAGCAAAGAGAATGAGGCTGAATTGAAAGAAATCCTTCATTCAGACCTCTTAAAATACATAAAAATCAAAGCCAACTTAGCCAGGGAATTAGAGGTTTAAAAGGAAATGTCTTTGTCTGATCAGACCTGACAATACCAAACCAAAAAGTTATTGGCCTGAAAAACTTTCAATTTTCAAATCCGAAAATCCATAAAGTTTCATAATCAAAAGAATCCCTTAATTTTGGAGAATCAAAAACCAACATTTGACCATACCAGCAATGCATCTCAAAACAGAAGACCTTTCCAGACTTGAAATCGAATTTGATTCAGGCGTAATTCCTCCGCCTTACAGCCATATTTTCAAATTAAAAATCAGTTTTGGAAAGCATTTTTTGGACACTCAACTAGATATGGTCTATACAGAAAGGGAGGAAATTTCAGAAGATGAAATAATCAACGAGGGTTTTTCGATGGATGATGATTATCATTTTCAGGGAGAAATCCCAAAAGTCTGGGAAATACCGATCAAAGACCTTTATACGCGCTCCAGATGGTCCAACAAAAAATTGGATGATGAAGGCGGCATCAAGTTGCTTTCAAAAGATTTACATGGCCAGATTGTCAGGACAATCCCTCTAAATCAAGAGGATTGGCAGTTTTTTGCTCAGGATTATATTCAGGCGATTTATGAAATTACCAAAAAGGAGGCTCCCCTTACGATCAAATACATTATCAAGGAGAAAGACCTTGTTACCAATATCAGCCTTACAGTATTGTTTTCTATCAGAAAAATCGAGGCAGAAATCAATGGAAATTCCAAGGAAGTGGATTGGAAAGAGACAAAAGAATTGCTTTCGTTCATCTTTTTGCCAGATTATGATTATGGCATCGCAACAGAATCAAAACCAAATCAAAACGGCCATTTTATAGAATGCGGCGATGGATTCTGGCATAACATGGAAAAAGGAGTCCTCAATATTGACGACTCCTTTGATGCAATTGGAAGAATAAAAAAAGGATTCCTCAAACTGGTTTAAAATCAGGATTAGAATTGACATAAAAATCCCTCACATAAGCCAACAATTGCTTTACTGTCAGCTTATCACTAGTCTGCACAGACAGCCACTTTCCGTCAAATGATTTGTTTTCCCTAAGCCGATTTCGCATTTGTTCTTTGGCTATACCGGGACCAAACAATAGGATATCATCAAAGGAATGGAGTTTGCTTTCCATCATTTTAAAGTATTCATTGAGTTCCTTTTGGGAAATATTATGCTTCCTGTGTTCATTGTTGGAGAAATGTTCATTGGAGGAGAATCTTGTTTTGTCGCTTCCTTCCCCGTCTTCCCGCTTCATACTTTCATATGGAGATTCTATTGTTTCGATCAAAACAGTGTTTCCATCATTGAATCCTACAAAATGAGCTTTGGAGTTATCTATCCACACGCCTACTTGTTTGAATGAATTGTTGTTCATGTTATCTGGGTTTTGTTGATATAAATATTCGGTGCTTAGAATTAAAAGCGTTTTTTAATCCCGAAATTAAGTTACTGTTTTCGTGCCAATCTTCCTTCAAAAGGAAAATCTTAATTTTTGATTTCTAGGCTTTTTTTGATTCTGCAAGTGCAATATTTTCAATCCCTTTCAAAAGCGCATCCGCGTTGAACGATATGCTGTCAATCCCCTCCTCTACCAAGAAACGGGCAAATTCCGGAAAATCACTTGGCGCCTGTCCGCAGAGACCGATTTTGACTTTTGATTTTTTGGCAGATTGGATGACTGACGAAAGCATGCTTTTGACCGCTTCATTGTTTTCGTCAAAGATACCGGAGACAATCGCTGAGTCCCGGTCAACCCCAAGCGTAAGTTGGGTCAGGTCGTTGGAACCGATTGAAAAGCCGTCAAAAATCTCTGCAAATTCTTTGGCCAAAATGACATTGCTGGGGATTTCGGCCATAACGTAGACTTCCAGTCCGTTTTTTCCTCTTTCCAATCCAAACTCCTTCATAGTTTCCAAGACCTTTTTACCCTCTTCCACAGTCCTACAAAAGGGTACCATAAGTTTCACATTGGTGAATCCCATTTCCTCCCTGATAACACGCATGGCTTCGCATTCCATTCCAAAACCTTCTTTGTATTTTTCATTGTAGTACCTAGACGCGCCCCTAAATCCGATCATTGGATTTTCTTCCTCAGGTTCAAATGCTTTTCCTCCTATCAGCTGCGCATATTCATTGGATTTGAAATCACTCATCCTTACTATAACATCTTTTGGATAAAAAGCCGCAGCCACCATGGCAACAGCCTCGGAAAGTTTTTCGATGAAATATTTCTTTTTGTCGGGAAAATGTTGGGTTATAGCCGCAATGGATTTCTTGTCATTGCCATCGTGCAGCTTGTCAAAATTGACCAAAGCCATAGGATGGATTCTGATTTCGTTGCTGATGATAAATTCCATCCGAAGCAGTCCTACGCCATCATTGGGAAAAAAAGAGTACCTAAAGGCTTTGGAAGGATCCGCCAAAATAAACATCGGCTTGGTTTTGGTTGGCGCTATTTTTTGAAAATCAATGACTTTCTCAGACCAGCTCAACTTGCCTTCATAAACCATTCCCTCATCCCCTTCAATGCAGGAAACCGTAATCAGCTGTCCATCTTTTAGTTTTTGCGTGGCATCACCTGTTCCCACCACCGCATGGATCCCGAGTTCCCTAGCGACAATAGAGGCGTGGCTTGTCCTTCCTCCTTTGTTGGTCACAATACAAATTGCTTTTCTCAGCATGGCATTCCAGTCCGGATTGGTGATGTCCGCTACGATGACATCTCCGTCCTTCACCTTTCCAACATCCTTGATAGAATGGATGATACATACATGTCCGCTCGCTATGGAGCGTCCGACAGCTTTTCCTTTGGTGATTGGGTCAGGCTTCGAATCAAGCTTGTATTCAGTGGTGGTGATTTTTTGATCGCCACGGTGGATCGTTTCAGGCCTAGCCTGCACAATGAACATCTCACCTGTCAACCCATCTTTTGCCCATTCGATATCCATTGGCAACTTGTAATGCTTCTCAATTTGAAGACACCATTTTGCCAAAATCTCTACTTCCCCATCGGAAAGCGAAAATATACTTTGCTCCACAGGGCTGGTTTTGACATTGACAATGGGGCTTTCGGAGTCTTCTGAATACACCATTTTGTTTTCTTTGGCACCCAATATTTTGGTGAAAAGACTTTTTATACCTTTTTCTATGGAGGGCTTAAAGGCATAAAATTCATCAGGAATAACAGCTCCCTGCACGATGTTTTCCCCCAAACCCCAAGCGGAGGTAATGTAGATCACATTTGCAAAACCTGATTCAGGGTCAAGGGTGAATGCCACACCGGCACTGCTGATGTCCGATCTGACCATGCGCTGTACGCCTGCAGACAGGGCAACCTGCATATGGTCAAAGCCATTGTCGATTCTATATTTGATTGCCCGGTCATTAAAAAGCGATATATAGCAATTGTGGATGGCTTTGATGATATTTTCCTCACCCATGACATTCAAAAAACTATTGTGCTGTCCTGCAAAACTCGCAGTCGGTAAATCCTCTGCAGTTGCCGAACTCCGGACTGCAAAAGAAAACCCTTGACCTTGATTCAAAGTCTCAAATGAAGCAACTATTTCCTGCTTTACTTTTTCGGGAATCTTGCCTGAAAGCATTAATTTCCTACAAACATTTCCTACTTCCGGCAAATTGCTGAGCGATTTGGTGTTCAACTTTTTAAGTTCCTTGCGCAGCGGATCTACCAAGTTGTTTTCTGCTAAAAAAAGCCGAAAAGCATCCGCTGTGGTGGCAAAACCATCTGGAATTTTTATTCCATAAGGGCCAAGTTCATGGATCATTTCACCCAGGGAGGCGTTTTTACCTCCCACTATGGCAACGTCTTTGTTTCTGATATTTTTAAAAGGAATGATGTATTTCATAGGATGGCTATTTTGATGTTTATTGGTTAGGAAAAGTTAACCTGGATATACAAAAATTACTATGACAGAAATCACTATTGATTATGACTTTCATTTTTATGGTAAATGCCTGTTCTTTGCAGGCTCAGATCAAATCCAAAGATGACAGAACCCACCGGCACACGAATCAATAAATACCTTAGCGAAGTTGGATTTTGCTCAAGGAGAGAAGCCGACAAGCTGATCGGTGCAGGAATGGTGACTGTCAATGGCCATGTTCCAGAAATGGGAACCAAGGTCAATGCCGGCGATGAAATCAGAGTGGATGGCAAGTTGATCTCAGAACCAAAAGAGGAACATGTTTACATCGCTTTCAACAAGCCCGTGGGAATCGTTTCCACGACAGACATCAAAGCGGAGAAAAACAACATTATCGACTATATCAACCATCCAAAGCGGATATTTCCGATCGGAAGACTTGACAAAGAAAGTGAAGGCCTCATACTCCTGACTAGTGACGGAGATATTGTCAACAAAATCCTCAGAGCTAAAAACAACCACGAAAAAGAATATGTGGTGACTGTTGACAAGCCCATAACCAAAACATTTATCCAAAAAATGGGAAATGGCATTCCAATTTTAGACACTATTACAAACGAATGCGAAGTCAGGCAGGTCAGTACATATAAGTTTAATATTATTTTGACTCAAGGTCTCAACAGGCAAATCAGGAGGATGTGCGATTACCTTGGCTACAAAGTGACCAAACTCAAGCGCATCCGTATCATGAACATCATCCTCGATCAGCAAATTGGCAAATGGCGTGACCTGAGCGAAAAAGAGATGGATGAAGTCAATAGGCTGATTGCGGATTCCTCCAAAATTTTTGAAGATTAAGGATTAGAAAAAATTTAAATCGTTGGTCTTTACATTTTGCCAAAGCCACTTAAAGAAGGTTAGTGGACTTGGATTTTTTTCAAAAATATATTCTCCCATTCCTATCTTAACCTGATTATTTCTGACTTAAGGTCGAGAATCATTTGTGAAATGTCCTCGAGGCTTACCGGTTTTGCTTTGTCTTTAGGATTTGGAAAATCTGTACTGATAAAGGCTTTTGCTTCCCAGATTTCGACAACATCTTCTGCCTTGACTTCATAAGGTTTGTAATGCCCGTTGTCAGAAACCAAAAATAATTTCCCGTTTTCTTCCAGGTAATTGAACACCCTTTTGTAGACTACCCCTTCGGAAGAAGTGACAAGTACGTACGTCTTACCGCTTTTGATATCTCTCAACTGCTCAACGTAGGATCCAATAATCACCGTTCCGGCCACCAAAGGAAGCATGCTGTCTCCATTGAGTTCGAATGCCCGATAAGTTGCATTTCTGGAAAGTGTCGGTATGTGAAACTGCGGTAAAGACTCCATGTACTCCGGGTCTGCAAAACCATTCAGGTAGCCGGCAGATGCCTTTTGTCCCACCATGGTAATATTTTCCCTGTCATTGTCATCTACTGCAATGGTCAGGATCTTGATTTCTTTATTTTGGCTTGCCTTTCTTCCAAGCAGTTGGATATCCCGGTGCAACAATTCATCCAAACTCAACTCGAACAATTCTGAAATGACAGTCAAGGCAGAAAGCTTTGGTTCGGACCTGCCATCTTCATAGGCTGAAATCATGGTACGCTGCACGCCGAGTTTTTCGGAAAGGTCGGTTTGGGTCATGCCTTTTTCGGCCCTGAGAAATCTGATATTTTTTGCAAGTACCATAGTGAGAAGGTTAAGCAGAATAAAGGTAAAAGTTATTGTCTTCTTTTTGTGGATGCATCACCGAGAAAGGATTCAATCCTGAAGTCGCCATTCTCCTTCTTTCCAATCTCTTCTGAATCTCAGCAATGATCTCACCGACAGGTTTGGGTTCATTGACCAAAAGGTATCCGTATTGCGGCTTCCTTTCATCCTCGATAAAAAACTTCACCTGACAATTCCCAGAAGGAAGTTCTTTTTGTGTCACACTGATTTTGTCTATAGCTTCCATATTATTAGCGGTTTAACAAGAGCTAATATAAAAAAGTTATTTTAAATAACATCTATGTGTTTATAAAATTAACCTTTATTCGACATATACTGTCTCGGAAATTTTAAAATTGGAAGGTTGGAGGGTTGGAAAATTAGAAGGTTGGGAAGATTGGAAGATAAATGGTTAAAAGGTTGGCAAGGTTAGAAAGTTGAAAGGTTGGGAAAGTTGAAGGGTGGTTTTTCATTCCTTTTTCATTTCAAATTTCCTTCACAAATTCCCTGAAATCACCTTTGTGAATGACTTTGTTTTCAGCTTGATAGGTTTCTTCAAATGAAGCGGGAAACTGACTTTTCTATTAGGATTCAACCAAAATTAATACATTAAAAGTCTTGGAAAAACTCACTTCTTTTTTTGGGAATATTCATTTTTAAAACCTAAAATTATTTCTTAATAACTCTGTTCTGACATATTCCTTCAGATACAAGTCCTCAGAATGGCTTTTGAAGGTGAATGCTAAGATTCCACTATTTACAATTAGCCGAATTTAGAAACGAAAATTTATAAGTAAATTTGAGAAAAAGAGAAAAATGAGAGTTGAACGAAAAAACAATGAAATACTTGTGCGGATTTCGGCAGGCACAAATGCTTCCAAAATTCAGTCAATCCTCGATTATTTAAGGTATGAGGAACTTAC
>JBBRFK010000110.1:0-12885 GCA_038224435.1 Cytophagales bacterium
GCAAGTTCCTTTGGGCCAAGACCCTGTTTGAGGAGCCCTTTGATTTTTTGATCAAGATTTCTTAACCGCATTGTAATTACTGTTTGTTATTTCTTTTTCAGGAGTTTTGCCTTTTTCCTGAGAAATAATTCTTCATTACCATTTGGGCCTTTTTGTTTTGCGGAGTAAAATCCGGGTCCCGCTCCCGTAACTGTGGATACCATTTCCAAAAATAGACACCTGCCAACCAATCTTTTTTCCAGGCAGTCTGAAAAAATGCTTCATAACACAAAGCCTGAACTTCTTCCGAAATCGGAATTCCCTTTCGCTCATTGGGCCAAACCCATGGCTCGATGGCGGCATCTTCGGTATTGCAATAGCCTAATTCTGTAAATATCACCGGCTTCCTGAATTGCCTGATGGTTTTTTCTATTTCCTTCGTTTTCTTTTCCCATGAGGAAATCAATTCTGCTAAATCAGGATTATGTTTTTCACTCAAAGGGAAATAGGCTTGAATGCCAATGTAATCCAAGGCATCCCAAAATTCTATCTGTTGGTATTCTGTGAAATTCGCCGCGTACACCAGTTCACCTTTGTAGACGGACCTTACTTCTCGGATTACTTTTCTCCAATCCTCTTCCCGCTTGCTTGTGCCTTCAAGCTCTGTACCGATGCACAAAATCGGAATCTGGTTTTCCTCAGCAAAGCGGGCAAAATAAAGGATGAAATCTGTGTATTGCCCAAACCAAACCGCCCAATCCTTTTCATTTTTCATGCTGATGGTACCGGGCCAACTTCCCCTGACCCAAAGGTGCGGCTTCAGTATACTTTCGATTCCTTTTTGCCTCCCCAAAACCGTAGTGGTATTCATCCCTTTTAGGGATTCTCCCCACCACATTTTATCGGAATGTGACTCCCATTTGATATCTGGAAGATTTGGATCTGCCTGCCATCCAAAAGGTGTCTGCGAAATATGGTTCACTCCGAAACTCCCCAAGGTATCCAATTCCCATCCTTCCAATGGATTTCTGCTTCCAACCCAACATACGCCCTTGTATTTGTTGGCTACGGCAATTCCCAGGTGCTCTTCGGCAGCCTGATTTTGGTAAGTCCAGATGGCCAAACTCAGCAAAATCAACACAAGAAGGATCGCAGGTCTTTTCATTTCAGCTTTTGAATCTGGTTTCAATGATGATATCTTCATGCAGTGTTCTGTGAACAGGGCATTTGTCTGCTATTTCAAGGAGTTTGTTTTTCATTTCTTCATCAAGTTCTCCCTCAATTTCCAGACTGCGGGTAAACCTGCTTATTTTAGATCCTTTTTTTTCAAACTCCACACTGTCTTCTTTGTGAACTTTGTCGTGGTCAAGGTAGACATTGATTTCTTTCAGATCCCATCCTTTCCTGTTGGCGTACATTTTCAATGTCATCGCAGTACAAGCTCCCAAGGAGGCCATCAACAAATCGTATGGCGTAGGACCGAGGTCATCCCCGCCTACATCTGCCGGCTCATCCGCCAAGAGATGGTGGTGCGGGGTTTTGATTTCGGATGTATAACTGTCTCCGAAAAGTCTGACTTTGACTCGATGCCCGCGGGTGTCATTTTCCGATTTTTCTTCCGGAAGGTATTTTTTGGACCAGGTGCTGATCAATTCGCCCACATACCTGCTGTCATTTTCTCGGGACAACAGGTGGTCAGCCCCGTCTAATGAAATAAAGCTTTTTGGATGAAAGGAATTTTGGAACAACGAAGCCGCATTTGAAATATCGACTATGCTGTCCTGAGGGGAATGAAGAAACAGAAAGGCTTTCCTCATTTTGGAGATGAGTTGCGGTAGGTTTCTATTTTCCAAATCATCGAGAAAATCCTTTTTGAGATGAAAACTCCTCCCACCTATATTCACCTTGGCAGAGCCTTGGTTTTTGATGGTCTCGATGTCTTCCTCAAAAAGTCTTTTGACATGCTCGGGGTCGGCGGGTGCGCCAATGGTCACCACCGCCACGGTATCTACCAACTGATCGGCAGCAAATATGACTGCCGTGCCACCAAGAGAATGTCCGATCAAAAGCTTTGGGGCCTCATAATTTTTTTTCAGAAAATCAGATGCAGCCACCAAGTCGGATACATTTGAAGAAAAATGGGTTTCCCCAAAATCCCCTTCACTGTTGCCCAATCCTGTAAAATCAAAACTCAATACAGCGATCCCCAACTGAGAAAGGGTATTACTGATGTTACTGACTGCTTTGAGGTTTTTTGAACAGGTAAAACAATGGGCAAAAACAGCGAAAAATTTTGGTTTTTCATCCAAAGGAAGAAAAAGTTTTCCTGAAAGCAGAAGGCCCTGAGGATTTAAAAACGTTACTTTTTCGATTTTCATATCAGGAGTTTTTGGTAATCTCTATGGGCTTGCGGCAATTTCCTAAAGCAATAAAATGAAAGGATTTCCCACTTTATGGCCAATTTTACTAGATTTTATCCCTCCGATTTCTTGAAGTCAGGTCATGACTTTTGGATATGAATCAATCCTTTAAAGGGGTTTCCACCATCACATTCTCCAAAGTGATTTCAGAAAGCAATTCCAATTTACCTTCTTTAAACAGTTTTTCCATTTCTTCAACGGGGGTATTTTTATTCTCGGGTTTATAATTTTCATAATCCTGAATTATCAATCCCTCGACTTCATGCTTTCGGATGGCCTTGCGGAATCTCACCCCGCCACCATCTGTATGGTAAGAATAAGCCATGTAATCCACTAGATTGGTTTGCTGATTGATCCAATAAATGAAGATATCATCAAAATCCTCTCCTCCCCCGTTTTCTGAAAAAGTCACTTTGAGGCTGTGGTATTTTTTGCCTTCAATTTCAGTCTCGGCTAGCAATGACTTGTATACAGCAGCATCATTCAAGCCATAAGGCAAAAAGGTAAAGTAGGCCACAGAATTGACGGAGTTGGTAAATGCCCTGACCCTGTCCTCAGGAAGAGTAACCTCTTCACCGTCTATGGTACGGACAAATCCATCGTTGTTGAGTACATCCCGGACAAGTCCAGTGGAATCTGTGAATATTCTGATGTATTCAAACTTGCTCGCGGTTTTGGAAATCTCGTAATTCCGTTCCCTAAAATCAAAATTGATTTTGCTTGATTCAAACAAGTTACCTCCATGGGCTTCAATGGAACGGTCTACTATTTGTTGGGCTTCAGATACAGGCTTACAGGATTGAAGACTGTACCAAGAAACAACAATGAATAGCGAAAAGAGTAAATTGGATTTCATAAAATTATTGGATTAAATCATCGAATTACGTGTATAGAATTCTTCCCTTATGTCAAATTCCCGACAGAGTCGCTTTTATTCTTTTTTGAATTTTTTGAAGTAGATCAGCTGAAGCTCTTTACAGTTCAACTGCTCTTTTTGGAACCATACCGTGAGTAGGCGTTCTGCGATAAAGCCAAGGATTCTCTTTTGGTATCCGGTATAATTTTCAATATCGATTCTCCTTTCAAATTCAAACATCATGGTGAACAACCATGGCATGAATTTCCGGTAATGATCACGCTTCAATATAAACATATTGTTGGCATATAGCCTTTTCCCTTTGAGGACTGCCTCAAAAGCAGGAATGTATTCAGGGTATTTTTCCGACAAAATGTCTCTTAAAATTTCCAAATCATGGATATCATGGTACCTCCGGAAGTGCTCTTCTACAGAATATTTCAACTTTCGGGCTTGTGGCAGGATGGCATCATGCTTTAGAAGTATTTCATTCAGCTGTTTTTGATTCAATATTTTGGATTTAAAAAAATCAACATCATTGGTATAGATCAACCCAAATCTTTTGGCTGCCAATCCAATTGGGTAATAAAAAAACCTTTTTATCCGATAGCGAAGCGGTTCAGGCTCGACAGTATAAAATCTGCGGTAGTGACAACAGCCAGTTACAGCTTGGTCTGTATTTTTCCAAACCCAATAAGTCCCTGTCAATTCGCTGAAAAAAGGGTTCTTTTCTGAAATATTTTCTCCGCTATCATCCCCAAGCATTGTGTCATCCTCTTTTTCATTTCTCAAAAAATTACCACACATCAAAGGCTGATAAAAACTATTGTTTTCCAAAACCATGCCTTTTTTATAATGCATGATGTATATTTTCGAATCGGAATAGTCAGCCATAATCTCGGTACTTCAAAATTTATAAAAAGACAAAAGCAAATTAGCTTAGTAAACCGGTTATTTGAAAATCACTTCAAAAAAAAATTCAAATAGGGCTTACATATTCCTTTTTAACTTCCTGAAATCCTCGACTAATCCAACAATATCCCAATCCGGGTTGCCATATTCGAACATCATATTATCCCATCGTATCTTTGGCCTGAGAAGACATTTTAAAAATTTAGTATCGAATATTACTTTCTTTTTGATAAGGGGATATCCGGCTTTTATCAGCCTAAAATAATGGGAATGACTTAAATTTGTTTTTTTCTTAATGTCGTTATTTTTTGAAAATTCTTTGCTATCAATAAAACTGCCGATGTGCAGCCCTCTTTTTTTCAAAAACTGTGTCAATCCAATTTCCCATTTGTTAATAACAGCTTGGCGTACGTTCTTTAATTCTTTTTCCTGAAATATTTTTTCCATTTCTATTGACTTGAAGAATACCGGCATCAAGTCAATTGCCTTTTTATTAAACACCAAAAAATGGCTTTGAATGTGATAGCTATCTTCATGTGTCGAAAACCAGGGTTTTTGATAACAGTCTATCAAACCCCAAAAGTCTAATTGTTGTTTTTCTGCCCAATCAAAAACGGGTGCTAGAGAATTGAATAAAATATTGGAATCGTTGATGCAGGCTATTTGGCTGTAATCCTCCATTTTGATGGTTTGGAGAGCCTTATAAAACATGCCCAAATCATAACCTTCATTCCGGACAAACACGAGTCGGACATTGGGATGGGATACATTTTTACTTGATTGGATCGGCCTATCGTTTGAAATCAAAATTACCTCATCAAAAAATCTGGTCAGTTCTTTGATAAATATTTCAACATGTTTGGGGAAATATGGCTTTTCCCAAAAATGGATAAACACACATAATTTTTTATTGATTTCAACCATGATTTACGCTTCTTATTTTCCCAAAATTAACCATGAAAATGCTGTTATATTCCATTACAGGTTTCTTCCACAAAAAAAAAATCTTTAATCCATTTCTGAATTCAATTTAGAACAAATTGTTATAACAGAAATAAAAAAAGGGAAAGGCTAAAAATTCGCCCATCCCTTTTTTTTGGTTCAGAATATTCCTTTTTTCTACTTCACATACAACTGATTGAATAACAACTTAAAAGTATTGTGCGCCTGTGCCCTGAAAGTGATTTCAGGACCAAAAGCCACCAGTTTTCCTTTTCCAATCGGTGCTTCAAAAGCCACGACACCGTTTTTCAAGTAAGATTGACCCCAAGCCCAGCCTGAGATCAGCGGTGACTCTGTACCGAACCATGCTAATGGTTTGATCCCTTTGATCAGCGCATCAGGTGCGAGATTAAATACCGGGCTGTTGTTGAATACCATATTAGCTGAATTTCCCATTCCCCAATTCGCCGGAGATGAGGAATCAAGATTTGCTTTTAAGATACTTCCCGGGATATAGTATTTTTCCCCGGTCAAAGTTCTCTCTCTGCCATCAGGAAGTTTTTCAAGAAGTGCGTTTGTCACAGGAAGTCCGAGGTCGTAAGCCAAGGAAGTACTTGCGCCTACCGCCACCACATTGCCTCCTGCTTCCATGAATTTTTTCAGTTCAGGAACAGATTTTTCCTTCGTCAAATTCCCTAAAAGCTTGTGGTATTGTGCATCGATGTCTTCGGCCTTTGGCATTCCGCCCCAGCTCCTGATAGTACCCGGAGCGCCTGCACCGATAAATAAGATCACATCATATTTGGCTTTGAGATCACCTTTGTCAATGTCCTGAGGAAAAATAACCTGGAAGGGAAAATGGTATTGCTCCATCATCCACCTCACCCATCCGGAAGGCATGGAACCTCCATAATGGTCAAACAAAGCAATGCGGGCAGGTTTAATTTTGACAGCACCCGAAGGCTTGGAGGCGGCGATCACCTTTACCCCAAATTCCTTGGCTGCTTTTTCCAAGACAGTTTTGCCACCCGAGACAAAAAAACTGCCTGCCGGTAAGCCGGAAACAGTAGAAGTTGTTCTTGATACATCAGCTCCTGACTTCAACAAGTCATTGACAGCAATAAAGGCATTGTTTGCCCTGGAATCTATCAAGAATCCTGAGCCTGAAGGAACTTTCATTGCCGGAGGACTTTGTGTATCACCATAGGCGATTCTTTCAAACGGCCCATCAAAACCTTCTAAAATGCGGTCAAATTCTACTCCCATCTGAAAAGCCAATGTCCAACCGGCAGCATCGTAAGGACGCTTAGGAGGACCTCCCGGATATTCGAAGTCGTTAGGGTGATCCTGAGGCTCAAACATGTCTAGCACGTGTGGCCGGAAAGCCTGAGCGGATTTTACCACATACGAACCTGCCGGATATTTCTTCCCGTTTATAGTGAATTCTGCAGTGGCTTTATGCACCAAAATACCTGATTTGATCAATGCATTGATAAACCTCACAGCAGTAGGAAAGTCAGCCTGATCGGCTGGAAGGATAAATCCCCTCGGGTCACGGAGATCCATATCATGAAATACCGAATCGAAATATTGCTTAGGCAAGCCGCTTCTCATGCCATAATATGCCATTTCAGGATCGTCGGAGGCTTTCTTTTCTTTGGCTTGGTCATATGCAGCCTGCACCGCAGCCGCGCGTTTAGGATATTTGGTCCAATAATCCATGTTGCCCCGGTCGATGCTGTTTTTGCCCATTTTATAGATATTGTAAAGAATGGCATCGCCATTTCGGCTGGCAAAATCCAAAATCGCAAAGTTCAGCGAAACTGAATAATCAATGGATTTTTTGAAACTCCACGCCTGTGGCTCGATAGGAAACGGCGTAGCATGTGTCGGTATCAACCTTTCCGGTACCAGCGGAATCTCCGAAGGCGTCGGTCCTCCGGTGATTTCGGTCAGGATTCCGATCATGTTATGGAAATACGGAGTAGTCCTCAGACCGCCGTTCCACCAAGATGAAAATACAGATCCGCCAAGCCGGGTATAGCCGGGCCTTCCTTCAGCGTTCAGTCTGTTGATCATAGCTGCACCTACACCGTCCAAGCTTGTCATGATCAAGGGATCAAAGACATGGTTGAAAGGATCTCTGTATGGCGGACCTGCCACGACAGTTCCTGCCGGTGAAGTCTGATGGTGGTTATAGATGATTTGGGGAAGCCACTCCACGTATTGCTGCAGGGAAGTATTGGTGGTCTCCTTCATGTTCATCATGAAAAAGTCCCTATTATTGTCATGTCCCACGTACTTTTGGTACATATAAGGACTGTTCGTATTTCTCTTTTTTACGTCTGAAGGCCCCATGTACCAATCGGTAACAATCTCCTGACCGTCAGGATTGACCTGTACCATGAGGATGATCAGGTCATCAAGGAAGCGGAGGATCTCGGGATCATTGCTGCTGACCAATTCGTAGTAAGTTGGGATCAACTGGTGCGAACCAACTGTCTCCGTAGAGTGCAATCCACCATCAATCCACACAACAGGCTTACCCTCCACCGAAAGCTTTTTAGCTTCTTCTCCGGTGATTTCAGCGCGGGCGAGGAGTTGGGAAATTTCTTTGTATCGGGCTAATTTTTTATGGTTTTCGGGTGAGGTGATGATCATCATCGGCATCTGTCTGCCTTCCTCTGTTGGTCCGATTTCTACGAATTTTACCCTGTCAGACAAGCCTGCCAATTTTCTGAAATAATCATCCGTGGCTGTATAAGTAGCCAATTTGTAATCGTCCCCGATCTCAAAACCAAAATGTTCTTTTGGAGTTGGGATGCTCTGGCAAAAGGCAGTTGAGCAGGTCATCAAACCCGCTATTGCCCACAACAAGTAGAATTTTCTCATAGTGATGATGTTTGGTATTTTTTTCAATTTAACACAGCCCTTTTACCGAACCAAAAGCCCCATTGTAATCGGAAAGAAAAAGGTTTGATTGGTCATATTCCAAATTCAAATTGGTTAAATTTGGTATATTGATGTTTCTGATAATACGGCGAATATATTTTCCCTCTCCCTTTTTCCGCCAATAGTGAATTTTCAACAGTTCTAACCAAAAAAAATAACACCATGTACAAAATCATCATCTACTTCAATCTGATCCTTATCGGCCTGATAAGCTGGAAAGTAACCGAAAAAGAAACAGTAAGCGGTTCTGGCGAAATCACAATGTGTCACACAGGCCCTTCCGAAATGATCGCATTCCTTGACGATCCAAAATTTGTGGCATTCCATCCTGCTCCTGTCCCGTTTGATTTTGATCCATTGGGTGAAATGACAACTTTCCCAACAGCGGATGGAAAAAAAGCAAACGGATATCTGATCAAAGCAAAGAAACCATCCAACAATTGGCTTTTTGTCTATCAAGAGTGGTGGGGTCTCAATGACAATATAAAGGCAGAGTCAGACAAATTTTACGAAGACCTTGGAGGAAATGTGAATGTGATCGCCATCGACATGTATGACGGCAATGTGACTGCAAATCCCCAAGAGGCGATGGGATTTATGAGAGGAACAGACCAAGATCGACTGGAAACCATCGTCCTCGGTGCAAGGGATTTTGCTGGGAAAGATGCGAAAATAGCCAATGTGGGCTGGTGCTTCGGAGGTTCTTGGTCATTGAAATCAGCACTTTTGCTTGGCAAACAAAACGTGGGATCCATCATTTATTATGGCATGCCTGTCAGGGATGTGGAACAATTAAAATCCTTGAATTCTGATGTTTTAGGACTTTTTGCTACTGAGGAAAATATCTCTAAAGCAGTAATCGAAGAATTCGCCACCGCCATGGACAAAGCAGGAAAAGATTTGGAATACAAAATTTTCCCCGGCGTCCATGGCTTTTCCAACCCGTCCAATCCTAAATACGACAGTGAATCTACTGCTGAAGCTTATGGAATGGCTTTGGCATATTTGAAAGAGAAGTTTGAATAATGGATTGGAAGATTACAAAATTGAAAGATTGGAAAATTAAAAAGTTAGAAGGTTGGGAAGGTTAAAAAGTTATTAACGTTCTTAAGTTTTAAAGTTGGGAAGGTTTGGGGAAAGTTGGATCTGACTGTAGAAGTATTTGGAGTTTGTATTTCTGTAGCACCATCGGCACTCAAAAAGTTAGTAAAGTTCTAAAGTTTTAAAGTTGGGAAGGTTTGGGGAAAGTTGAATCTGATAGTAGAGGTATTTGGAGTTTGTATTTCTGTAGAACCGCAGCACCAAAAAGTTTCAAATTTGTCAGTATACTTTTCACCATTTATAGGATTGATGTTTATTTCCAACCTTTTTAACTTTTTCAACCTTTTAACTTTCCCAACTTTATAACCTTTTTAACTTTCCAACCTTCCCAGCTTTCCAACCTTTTTAACTTTATATCCTTCCCAACTTTCCAACCTTCCCAACCCTTCCTAAAGCCTCCTCTTATTCGGATTGAGGTTGACATAGCTGATGAGCTCGTCGTACCTCGATCCCATGTCCCTGTAATAAATAAATACCTCATATTCATTTTCTGTTTCGAAGTAATTCCCCTCAAAAGGTGTCATATTCCAACCATCTGGAGTCTTATAGGCATATTGATAATCGTACCATCCTTGCTTCAGCAATAAGGTAGATTGATAAGTATTGGTGGGTTTATTGAAAACCATTTTTGAAGTGGGATCATTTCCCCATTTAGTCATAGAGCCAATGATATATGGAGCTTCTTTTCCCTCTTCAGCCTGAAGGTTAAAAGTCACGAGCATGTATTCACTTTCAAGCTCGTAATTTCTCCGCTCGAGGTTCATGATCCCATATTGCCCATTTAGATCAAGGTATTCGGAATAAACTCCCTGAGGTCTTGGCTTGTCAACCCCAGCTTCAGCATACACCACATCTTCTTCCATTTTGATTGCCTTGACATTCAATCCTTTTGATCTGACAAACCTCAAATCTATAAACCTGAACTCATTTCCTGCCCAAAATACATTGCTGCCATCAAAAAGCTGGTATTCGATCAGCCTGGTGTCTTCACGGATCATAGTCGGGGTTTTCAATAATTTGGTATTGTCCCAACGCTGATTTTGGCGGATCATGACTTTCATGTTGTTTTTTGGATCAAACAATTCTCTCGCTTTGTAATTGATATTGACATTGATCTGCTGCACAGCCCTCCTGTTTTCGGTCTGGCTTGGAGGCACCACCTTGGCAGCGACACTGAGAATCCTTTGGTACACCATAAACCTTTTGGTCAACACCACCTGCTTTTGGTCCCTTCTCCGATATACCATGATGGCATAGTTTCCGGATTTGGTGACATTGGGCAAAACAAAATTGTAATGGAGGTAGGGAATTCTGGTGTTGATGGAATAACTGAAATCCAGGATGTTGAATTCATTGTATTGGGTCAGGTATTCAGGTTCCTTGAGGTCAGAAGGCGTCCAATCAAAGTTGCAATGGATGATTTTGGCCGAGTACATATCCGGATCATAGGCTAGGTCATCAAAGGTCAGGTTCATCGCTATCCCCGAATTGAGCTCTATCACCGGCGAACTCAACTGCGCTTCATATTCCACGGAGGCAGGATACAGCCTGACAGATTGGATATTTTCCTCAAACACCTTGTCGTCAAAAACTTTTTGGGCAAAAAGTGATTGGCTACAGGTGAAAAGAAAAAACAGAACGGAAATGGGAATACGCATGGCTTTTGGTTTTTTCTAACAATATAAAAAATTATGCCAAAGAAGCGGTTTCCTGCAATGATCCTATTTCTTCCACTAGGGATTCCCAGTTTTTATTGAGTTCAGCTTCCTGGTTTTTGAGTTTTTGGTAAGTCTGATTCGTTTCATCGATTTTCTTATTGTCAGAGAAAACAAGTGGATCGGCCATTTTCTTTTCCAATTCCCCTTTCTTTGTCTCGATGTGCAGGATTTTTTCTTCGATCAAGGCAAGCTCTTGTTCTTTCTTTTTGAGGTTTTTCTTTGCCTCATTGACTTCAGAGATGCTCAATTCCTTTTTTCTGGTATCCTGTTTTGGTTTGGCTTCCTGTTTGGTTGTGGTACCGGTCTGCTCCTGCTGGGATTTCCAATAAACAAACTCATCGTAAGTGCCGGGATATTCCTTGATTTTGTTTTCCTCGATGTACCAGATTTTATTGGCCACGCCCCGGATAAAATGCCTGTCGTGCGAGACGGTGATGAAAGTTCCTTCATATTGCTCCATCGCTTGGATCAGAATGTTGACAGACTGTATGTCAAGGTGGTTGGTAGGTTCATCCAAAAGCAGGAAATTCGCTTCTGAAATCATGGTTTTGGCCAAAGCTACCCTAGACTTTTCCCCTCCGGAAAGAACTTTGATTTTTTTGAAAACATCCTCATTGGTAAACAAGAAGCATCCCAATACATTCCGGAGTTCTGTATCTGTTTTTTTGGAACCGGCTTGCGCCATTTCCTGCAGGATCTCATTGTCGACGTTCAATGCTTCTAGCTGGTGCTGGGCATAAAAAGATTTGATGACATTGTATCCCTGTTCACGGTTTCCTTTGATGGGTTCTTTGCCATCTACAATTCTGAGGAGAGTGGATTTACCCTTTCCGTTTGCGCCGATCAAGGCGATTTTGTCTCCCCTTTCAATCCTGGAAGTAGTATCTTTCAAAATCACCAAATCGCCATAAGCTTTGGACACATGGTCCAAAACAACCACATCCCGCCCTGACTTTTGGGAAAATTTGAATTTGAAATTCACGGAGATATTGTCATCCACCACTTCATTGACACGGTCGAGCCTATCCAATGCCTTGATCCTTGATTGGACCTGATTGGATTTGGTGGCTTTGGCACGGAAGCGCTCGATAAAACGCTCCGTCTGCTTGATCATCTGCTGTTGGTTTTCGTAGGCATTTTGCTGGATTTCCATCCTTTCTTTCTTTTCCTCTTGGTAGAAAGAATAATTTCCAGAATAAGAAGTCAGCGATCCGTTAGAAACCTCCACGGTGATATCGACACAGTTATCCAAAAAATCCTGGTCGTGGGAAACCACAACCACAGCGCCTTCATAATTTTTGAGGTAATTTTCCACCCATTGTATGGAAGGCAAATCCAAGTGGTTGGTGGGTTCATCGAGCATCAGCAAGGAAGGCTTTTCCAAAAGCAACTTCGCAAGCATCACCCGCATCCTCCATCCACCGGAGAATGTCTTGAGCGGTCTGCCAAGGTCTTTGGTATTGAAACCGATCCCTTCCAAAACTTCCTCAGCTTTGGCTTTGATGGTGTAGCCTTCATTGGCCTCAAACTGGTCCTGAAGCCTAGCCAATTTATTGATAATCTCATCAGAATGGTCAGTTTCCATCTGATGGAGGACATTTTCTATTTCTTGTTCAAGTTGGAGGGTCTCCTTGAAAGCTTCCAAAGCCACATCCAAAATACTGTCTTCTGATTGGTAAGAAAGCAGATCCTGGTTCAAAAAACCGATGGTACAATCCTTGGCTTTTTGGACTTCTCCCGAACTTGGCTGTATATCGCCATTGATGATTTTGAGCAAAGTAGACTTGCCGGTACCGTTGAGTCCGACCAATCCGATTTTGTCTTTAGGTTTGATATGGAGCGCGGCGTTTTCGTAAAGCGCCCGGCCTCCGATAAAGTAAGAGAGATTATTAATTGATAACATGCTGCAAAAATAACCAAACTCCCGTTTATAAATGATTTCATTGCAAATATTACTGAGAAAGTGTCTGGACTTTTATTTTTCGGTAACTTGTGATTGGGAAAA
>JBBRFK010000111.1:0-12838 GCA_038224435.1 Cytophagales bacterium
GGCATAAACTTTTTCGACCAGATCATCGACTGATGGCTTTGAAAAATAATCTCCATCCGAAGAATACGCCGGTCTATGTGCTTTGCCAGCCAAGGTGGCAGGTTCTACATCGAGATAATAATATCCCTTTTGCTCCTCTATTACTTGCTGCATCATGTAAGCAGTTGCACCACCCGGAACATCTTCATCTGTGAACAGAATTCTATTGGTTTTTTTAAGCGATTCGACAATAGTATGATTGATATCAAATGGTAAAAGCGTCTGAACATCTATAATTTCAATATCAATATCCATTTGGACTAAATCCTCTGCCGCATCCATCACAATTTTACACATGGAACCATATGTCACCACTGTCAGGTCTCGGCCTTCCCTTATTACTTCGGGTTGTCCTAAAGGAACTTTGAACTCTCCAATATTGGAAGGCATTTTCTCCTTTAGCCGATATCCATTAAGGCATTCTATCACCAATGCCGGTTCGTCGGCAGCCAACAAAGTATTATACATCCCTGCAGCCTGTGTCATATTTCTCGGGACACAAATCAACATTCCTCTTAGAGAATGTAAAAGCATTCCTATTGGAGATCCGGCATGCCATACGCCTTCTAACCTATGGCCCCTTGTCCTCACAATTAAGGGAGCCTTTTGCCCACCTTTGGTCCGATATTGAAGGCAGGCCAAATCATCAGCAAGGGTCATCAGAGCGTAATGGATATAATCCAAATATTGGATCTCTGCCATTGGTCTCAGCCCTCTAAGCGCAGCACCGATCCCCTGACCGATAATTGTACATTCTCTGATGCCGGTATCTGTTACTCTTTGCTCTCCATATTTTGCTTGAAGACCGGCAAATGCTTGATTGACATCACCGATTTTCCCGACGTCCTCACCAAAGGCAAAAAATTTAGGTTCATTTTTTAAAAGATGGTCAAAACATGCCTGCAATATTTCCCTACCGTCGACCATCGCAGGATCAACCGGATATTCAGCTGCAACGGGCTGAATATTTTCTACCCTCCAAGGTGATTGGCTATATAAATGAGAATTATACCTGTCTTCATTCAACTTTTGTTGATGAGAATACCATGTTAACAATGTCGTTCTTGACGGGTAATTTTCTTTTTTTGTTGCCCAAAGTGCCCTTCTGACACTGCTGATTACATCTTTCCGTATTGGGTTTAATGCTTTGGCAAGTTCATCGATCAGTTGCTCAATCAACACCGTCTCCCCGGAGGATTTGGATAAATCCTGGAGTAATCCCACAGCTTCCTGCAATTCGGATTTTATCTCCCCTACAAATGCCTTCCAGGCAATTTCTTTTTGGCTTTTGACATATGCCTTGGCTTCTTGCTCTATCTCATCAAGTTCTTCCTCAGAAATTTTCCCGCCTTTGGTTAAAAACTCTCGGAACTTGAGCATACAGTCATTTTCTTTTTCCCAAACGAGTCTTTCTTTTGACTTGTATCTTTCATGGGAACCTGAGGTGGAATGTCCTTGAGGCTGAGTTACTTCAATTACATGTATAATTACAGGTACATGTTCCTCTCGGGCGATTCGGGATGCATTTTCATATACCTTATCCAAAGCTTCATAGTCCCAACCTTTTACCACAAAGATTTCAAAGCCCTTTTGGTCATCGTTTCTTTGAAACCCTCTTAAGACTTCGGAAATACTTCCCTTGGTGGTATGATATTCATTTGGAACTGAAATGCCATAACCGTCATCCCAGATTGAAACCACCATGGGAACTTGAAGTACCCCTGCGGCATTGATAGTCTCAAAAAACATGCCTTCTGATGTAGATGCGTTGCCAATCGTTCCCCAAGCTACTTCGTTCCCATTATTGCTGAGCTGACTCATTTCCTTTAGGACCTCACTTTCCCTAAACAACTTAGAGGCATAAGCCAACCCCAATAATTTGGGCATCTGACCAGCTGTCGGAGAAATATCCGCAGAAGAATTTTTCGTTAAGGTCAGGTCTTTCCAAGAACCATCAGGATTCAAAGACCTAGTGGCAAAATGGCCGTTCATCAGCCTGCCTGCTGATGCAGGTTCTAAGACTACATCCGTATGCGCATATAGCTGGGCAAAGTACTCACGGATAGTAGATTCGCCAATAGCAAACATGAATGTCTGGTCCCTGTAATATCCAGCACGGAAATCACCGTTTTGAAAATGTCTGGCCATGGCAATTTGGGCGAGCTCTTTGCCGTCGCCGAATATCCCAAATTTTGCTTTCCCCATGAATACCTCTTTCCTTCCCATCAAAGATGCTTGACGACTTTCCTGGGCTATTCGGTATTCTTTGAGTAAGGACTCTTTGTCAAACACGTTGGTGCTTTTCTGTTTGGAGAATGTTGCCGCTTCATTCATTTTTTATAATCTAAATGCCAATTGGTTTTACTTCTTTTCAAATGCAAGTATTTCAAAAATAAAGAAAATTGACATTTTTACAAATTTAAAAACAGAATAATTTTGATTAATTTCAATAAATAATTTTGATTAATGATAATAAAAATACAAAAAACAAAATTTTATTCTTATTTTAGTAAAAATGCGATCAAAATAAATTATAAAACATAAAATCCACAGTTTAAATTATCAGCAAAATCAATAAAAATAAAACCTTAATAATTTTTTGTTCCCAAAATTTATTTTCAAAAATTTTATTCAGAAATATCAGATAAATTGAAATAAAATTTCAAAAATCAATCATTTTCTTATACCAATCAAAATAATTGAATGGATTATGGTTTTTAACAAGTGCCTGATATTATCTTTGGGTTAGTTATTTGATAACCCAAATTTTAACAAGATGATAATCGGTACTCCAAAAGAAATTAAAAATAATGAAAACAGAGTTGCTTTAACTCCTGCCGGCGCAAAAGAGTTGGTCAAGAGAGGCCATCAGGTTTTTGTCCAACATTCAGCCGGCGTTGGCAGTGGTTTTAGCGACGAGGAATATACAACGGCCGGAGCCAACGTTTTAACAACAATTGAGGAAGTTTACGCTATTGCGGACATGATCATCAAGGTCAAAGAACCGATTGAACCTGAATACAAGCTCATCAAAGAAAATCAGTTATTGTTCACCTACTTTCATTTTGCATCCTATGAGCCGCTTACCAAAGCCATGGTGGAAAGTAAGGCCACTTGTTTGGCTTACGAAACTGTAGAAAAGGTGGACAGAAGCTTGCCTCTTTTGATCCCTATGTCAGAAGTGGCGGGAAGAATGGCTATACAAAAAGGAGCAAACTACCTTGAAAAGCCTCTTCAGGGAAGAGGAATCCTTCTTGGCGGAGTTCCCGGGGTTTTACCTGCCAAAGTATTGATTTTGGGTGGTGGCATCGTCGGTACACAGGCTGCTTGGATGGCTGCAGGTTTGGGCGCTGATGTTACTATCATGGATGTCTCCCTTGCCAGGATGCGTTATCTGGCAGATGTCATGCCTGCAAACGTCAAAACAATGATGTCCAATGAATACAACATCAGAGAAATGATCAAGCATGCGGATTTGGTCGTCGGTGCAGTGTTGATTCCTGGGGCAAAAGCCCCGCATTTGATTACAAGAGATATGCTCAAAATCATGAGACCGGGAACAGTCTTGGTAGATGTAGCTGTCGATCAAGGTGGATGCATCGAAACATGCAAACCTACCACACATGAAAATCCAACTTATATCATTGATGACGTAGTCCATTATTGTGTTGCCAATATGCCCGGAGCAGTTCCTTATACTTCCACATTGGCACTTACCAATGCTACACTTCCCTATGCCATTCAGTTAGCAGACAATGGATGGAAGAAAGCTGCACAACTCAACCCTGACCTTGTTCCAGGATTGAATGTAATCAATGGTGAAATCGTGTATAAAGCTGTCGCTGAGGCTTTTAACATGAATTATGTTCCGGTTGAAAAATATTTAGAAAATTAAAAATAAATAATATCACAAAAAGCCCACTTGGAAAAACCTGGTGGGCTTTTCTTTGAAATCAACATTACATTTCTCTGGTAGGTAAGGTGTGAATCTTTAAGATTTTTTTCGAAATTCCTACCACTTCCTCATCTTGCTGAGCTTTCCAAATCTGATCACGTGCGATTTTTGCAGATTGTTCAACATCAACTATCGGAAATGGATAATCCTTGCCCAACTCAAATCCAAAAATCATTTGCTCCATTATGGTAAGTTTCCATGGCTCATGGATTTGACCGGCAGGTAACTTAGACAGTTCAGGAACCCATTTTTTCAAAAAAACCGCATCCAGATCATGGTCATAGGATTGCTTCACCGGATTATAAATCCTGACAGTATTAATTCCTGTAACACCTGCCTGCATTTGAAGTTGAGGATAGTGGATCCCCGGCTCAAAATCCAAGAAATACCTAGCCAAATGGTCCGCGCCATACCGCCAATCCATCAATAAATGATGGGTTAAAAACGAAACCAACATTGCCCTCATTCTAAAATTAAGGTATCCGGTTTCTTTCAGACACCGCATACAGGCGTCAACTAATGGAAATCCTGTCATCCCCTCCTCCCATGCTTTTAGCATTGTTTCATTTTTAATTTTTTGGAATTTATCAAAGCCTTGATTCAGATTTTCATATTCCATTCTGCTTTCCATCTCAAATTTTTGAATGAAATGACAATGCCATTTAAGTCTTGATTGAAAGTTTTCGATATTCCTTTTTGGGAAATTTCTTTTCTTACACTTTTCAGCTTCCTGGTACACTTGTTTGATAGACAAGTTACCCCAAGCTATGTAAGGGGACAAACGACTGCAGGACTTTCTGCTTTCCTCCGGTTTACTGATATGCTTACTATAATTCAAAAACCTTTCTGAAAAAAATGAATCCATATACCTCCAAGCAATGGTTTCACCGCCTTCCTGCATTTTAGGGTTTTTCGATTTCCATTCTTCAGGAATATTCTTTCCCCTTATTTCAAAATCATCCTTAATCTGAAAAAATTCTCCTTTGCAAAAATCAGGTATCGCAATAGGAGCATTCATAAATTTCCCCCAATGGTCAGTCCAGTTTTTTCTGTTCTTGATTCCTCTCAAAACACCATTTTGGGGACATTCCATCCATTTGATATTATTGTCAAGGAAAAATTTGTTACTATTTTTATCCCTTCCATATGTAATCGAAATCCCTGTTTCAAGATGTGAAAACACCGTGTCGATCTGGACAAAAGACTGTAGTTTGTTAAAAAAATCAAGTATTTCACCGTAGTGTATGAATATGTCCGCCCCAAAAGGCTTCATGGTTTTGTTGACATCCTGAAGGCTTTGGAAGATAAATCTCCAATGTCTTACATCGTATTGAGATGAATCAACCAAATCAGGTTCAAAGACATAAACCAACAAAACCGGAAGGTTGCTTTCCAAGGCTATTTTCAAAGGCAAATGGTCTTTTGTCCTCACGTCCCGCTTGAACCATACGACATTGATTTTTTCCATTTTATCAAAACAATAGGATTTCACCATTGTTTTGATTCAAAAGTTAGAAATGGAATCAAACGACAAAGACAGAATAATAGAAATGGCATGGGAGGATCGGACTCCTTTTGAAGCGATTAAAAAGCAGTTTGGGATTCCTGAGGATGAGGTAATTAGCCTGATGAGAATTGAGCTTAAAACATCCTCATTTCAACTTTGGCGAAAAAGAGTAACAGGTAGGAAAACAAAGCATTCTAAAAAGTATGGTATCGACTCTGAAAGATTCAAATGTAGCCTACAAAGACCTATCACCCTCAATAAAATAAGCAAAAGGAAATAATCTGGTTATCTGTGATTTTAATTTAACCTGTCCAAAACTTCAAATCTTGAAGAATTGCTTTTGTATTCAGGTATCATTGATTTCAAATGAAATACAAGGTCATTCTCAGAGTTTTTCCCTATAAGGTTTTCGAATAATTCAATCTGACCTTCTATTTTGTAAAAATGTACAGAAGAAACTTGGGCGATTTTAATTTTGGGGTGATGGGTAAACTTGACAACTTCAGAATCATTGAGAAGCTCTTCATAAAGTTTTTCCCCTTCTCTTAAACCGGTAAATACAATTTTGACATCTTCCCCAACCTTTTTGCCACTCAATCTGATCATATTGATGGCTAGATCTACAATTTTAATTGGCTCTCCCATATCGAAAACATAAATCTCCCCTCCATTTCCCATAAAACCCGCCTCAAGTACTAACTGACAAGCCTCCGGAATAGTCATAAAATACCTTGTAATATCCGGATGGGTAACTGTAATCGGTCCTCCTTTTTGAATCTGCTTTTTGAAGAGTGGGACAACTGAACCATTTGAACCCAGTACATTTCCAAACCGGGTGGTGATAAATTTTGTATGGGAATTGTTATGGTGTGTTTCTAAATAGGTATTTAAAGCCTGTACGTACATTTCAGCGGCTCTTTTTGTTGCACCCATGACGTTGGTGGGGTTGACAGCCTTGTCTGTGCTGACCAATACAAATTTTTCAACATTGTGCAATACGGATAAATCCGCAAGAATTTTTGTCCCGAGAATGTTGCTCTTAATGGCTTGTTCGGGGTAATTCTCAATCATCGGCACATGTTTGTAGGCTGCCGCATGAAATACGACGTCGGGATTATACTTTTTAAAAATATTCTTTATGGTAGCGTAATCCCGGATGTCAGCCAAAATAGAAACGTGGGGAGTGATCATTCCTGATTCCCTAAATTCAAAATCCAAGTCATACAATGCTGATTCAGAGAAATCCAAAAGGAGAAGCAACTTTGGGTTATAAAACATAATCTGCCTGCAAAGCTCGCTTCCAATTGAACCTGCAGCTCCTGTTACCAAAACCACCTTATTTGAAAGTTCTTCTTTGATTTTTGGGTTTTCCAAGGAAATCTGTTCCCTTCCAAGCAAATCCTCAATCCTAAGGTCTCTAATGGCCTCGGTATTTAACCCCCTATTTATCCATTGGTTGATCGGGGGGACTATAGATACATGAATATTGTATTTATAACATTCATCTATGATTTCTTTCTTCCGTTGAACAGTTAAATCTTTGACCGCAATGATCAATTCAGATACTTTTTGGGATTCGGCCAAAAATTTAAGTTGGGAAAGGCCTTTGAAAATTTTCTTCCCGCCAATAATTTTTCCCTCTTTTTTTGGATCGTCATCAAGAAATGCAGAAATAGTCAGATTCGCCTTACTGTCTCTCTTGATCACATCAAGCGCTATAATTCCTGCCTCACTAGCTCCGAAAATAACCCCGACTTTTACATTGCTGGATGCAAATCCGCTTTTTAGGTAAATGAATGACTCCTTAACTAAAAATCTATATAAAATCAATAAAAACAGGGAAGTAAGCGAGGCGATAATCAAAACCGAATTGGGAATAATGTATGTACTCGAAATAAATAGTTCAAATATAAAATTGACTGATAAAATTATTCCAAATCCTATCGCAATTGTTTTAAATATATTGACACTGTCTTTTAAACTTGTGTGCCTCACTATGCCTTTGTAGGTTTTTGTGGTCAACATTACGAGGAAAACCAAACTAGAAAAAATTAAACTTCCCAAAGCAGCATTGCTCCTATTTACCAAATCAAGATCAAAATTAAACCTTACCAAATACGCAAAAAATGTTGATTGGAATAAAACAACCGAATCTAAAGTAATGATAATCCATCGGGGAAGGATTCTTAAGTCTTTTAAAAAGTTCATTTTGAAGCTTGATTAGGATGTGTAAAATTCAATAAATATATTTTTTAGTTTTTATGGGTTATTTCAAATATATCATTGAATTTTCTAAAAAATAACTTTTCACAGTACTATTTTTGAGTCAAAAAGAAACATACAATTTTCCAGATGCAGGTTTCATTTTTGGCTATAGGTAATTGATTTCAATTTTTTTTCAATTCCTAAAATAGAATCGGATTAAAAGTAAAATCTTGTCGAAAAAAATAATTAAAAAAACAGGTTGTTGATTAATCATTTTGTTTTAAAAAAAATTTGTTTTAAAAAAAATCCGAACTTATCCAAAAGTAAAACTCATTTTTTTGAGATACAAATTGAAAACCTAGGGCTTCTAAGGCGCTTGTAAAAAATCATAATAAACGGGACGTTATTTTAACTTATGTTCTTTGGTTCCTTCAAATTTTGGCATGGTGACATGACCGCTCTGATTGACTCCTTCGGGTTGGAAAATCTTTAAAAAAGTCAACATCAATATTTTCAAATCCATTTTGAATGAAATATTATTCACGTAGAAAACATCAAACTCAAATTTCTTTTCCCAAGACAATGAATTTCTACCGTTTACTTGTGCCAAGCCTGTGATGCCGGGCCTAACCAAATGCCTGTTTGCCTGGTGGGAATCATAAAGAGAAAGATATTCTACTAAAAGTGGTCGTGGTCCGACCAAACTCATATCACCTTTTAAGACATTCCACAATTGGGGAATCTCATCTAAAGAAGTCTTTCGCATAATCTTTCCAAAACCTTTCAATCTTTCCTCATCAGGAAGAAGATTGCCTTTAAAATCAGTGGCATCAATCATTGTTTTGAATTTGACCAATCTAAAATGTTTTCCATTGAGACCCGGCCTTTTTTGAAAAAAGAAAGGATTGCCACCTGTTATTAAGATTAAGAAAACCGCCACCAGAAACAATAATGGGGAAAGGAAAATCAATAAAAAGAAACTGGAAAGTATGTCAATGAATCTTTTGAGGAATAAAGAGTACATTTTAAGCTATCATTAAGTGTACATTTTTTTAATTACTCCTATTATCCTTTCCTGATCTTCTATAGAAAGGTTTTCGCTGCTTGGAAGACAAATACCTTTGGCAAAAAGATCCTCGGAACACCCACCTCCATAAAATGTGGCATCTTTGAAAATTGGCTGAAGCTGTAGCGGATTCCAAAGGTACCGGGATTCAATATTTTCTTTCAAGAGGGCTAACCTGACATCTTCATTTGAAAATCCTGCTTCAGATTGATTTACCAAAAAAGTGGAGAGCCACCTATTGGAAAAGTATCCCTCCGGCTCAAGAATGGTTGAAAAGCCTTCAAAATTCCTTAATAATTTTTGATAATTTTCGAAAACTTTTCTTCTTAAAGCAATTTTTTTGTCAAGGTTAAAAAACTGGGCGAGCCCAATTCCTGCTGACATATTATTCATCCTATAATTATATCCCAATTCTTTGTGGACATAATACTTATAATTTTCGCGGGCCTGAACAGCCAAGTATTTTGATTTTTCAATTGATTCAAAATCAGCAGAAATCAACGCGCCACCCGAGCCGGTTGTGATGATTTTATTCCCATTGAAAGAGAAAACCCCGAACTCACCAAACGTTCCGCAGGCTTTTCCATTTAATGCAGAACCCAACGCCTCTGCAGCATCTTCAATTACCGGAATTTCATATTTTCTAGAAATATTTAAAATCTCTTCAAATCTTGCGGGCATGCCAAACAGATCCACAACAATAATGGCTTTTGGTTTTTTCCCTTTTTTTATTCGGTCCTGAATTGCTTCCTCCAAAATTTCAGGACAAATATTCCAAGTAGTTGGCTCACTGTCAATAAATATAGGATTTGCTCCCAGATATATGATCGGATTTGCCGTAGCACAAAATGTAAAGGACTGACATAAAACCTCATCTCCTTTACCAACACCAAGTAGCCTCAATGCCAAGTGAATTGCTGAGGTGCCTGAATTTTTGACGGCAACATGGTAATTTCCAAGACTTTTCTTTATTTCTGCTTCAAAATCATTGATATAATTACCGGCAGTTGAAATTTGTTTTGATACTAAAGATTGAAGAACAAAATCATTTTCATTACCGTCAAAAACAGGTGCTGAAAGGGGAATGGGTTTTAGCATTTTAATTTGAGTGAAACAAAAAGCAAATCTATAGTAAAGTTTGATTAATCAAAATGGCAAAGTAAAGGTGTTAAGTGATGGGATCAAAATAATTTCAAATATACAAAAAATAAAAAAGCTCCGAAATCTATGTTTTCGGAGCTTTTTCTAGTTCAATTTTTCTTTCAATTATCACTAATATTTACATTCTCTAACACCTCATCTTGTATAGTGGGCTTTTGACTGGTTTTCCTTTTTGAACGTTTTGACAAGATAGGCGGTGTTTTTTTGTATATCTGCTTTACCCTCTTCAATGTCAATGAATCTAACCTTAAACCTAAAACTACCGCAATTAAAATAACCAGCGGAAGCATGACATAGTCATTGAAACTTGAACCTAGAAATATCAATGAAATGAATCCTATTTTTATAAATACTAGGGTTAAAGTAACTTGGTCATGTCTAAGTCCCATCCTTAGGAGAAAATGGTGAACGTGGCTTTTATCAGGTTCCATGGGAGATTTCCCTTTCAGCATTCTTTTTATAAAAATCCTTGTTGTATCGTAGATCGGGATAATCAACAACGCAATACCTGAGGCGATAGGTGCATTAAATTTCCAGCCTTCAAAATTTGTCATCGTACCATTCTTATCAATAAAAAGAATAGTAAGAACAGCCAAAGCAAAGCCCAAACTTAAAGAACCGGTGTCGCCCATAAAAATTTTAGCCGGATGCCAATTATAGACCAGGAAAGAAAGTATGGCGCCAACCAGGATAAAGGAAAACACGGAATAACTCATGAGGTCGGCTTCTAAAAACCACCAACCGAGGAATAAAAAGGTTACAAGACTGATTGACCCTGCCAATCCATCCAATCCGTCGATCAGATTAAAAGAGTTTGTAAGAACCAATATTGTAAAAAATGAAATCCCATAACTGACCCATAGTGGAATATCATAAACTCCAAAAAAGCCATAGAGACCTGTCAGCCTGATGTCAGCCATTACCACCACCAAATAAGCAGATATAAATTGACCGGCTAATTTTTGAAACGCACTCATATTGACCATGTCATCCCGAAGGCCAACAAAAAACATTAATCCAAATGCTGCGAGTAAAAACCTAATTTCCATAATTAACTGGGAATCAAGCCAAGCTAGAACAGAAACGAAAGTTGCCAAAACAAAAGCAATCCCTCCCATTGAAGGTATGAAACCGTTATGGATTTTCCTCCCACCTGGGCTGTCAACAAACTCCATTTTTTTCAGAAACAGAATTACTATTGGAGTAAGTAAAAACCCTATCAGAAATGCTGTACTGGTTGCTAGAAAAATTACCATAAAAGTCTAAATTTTAGCAAAGCTATATGTATATTTTATTAAATCCAACTTTAGTTGAATTTAAGTTTACAGATCATTGATTTAATACTGTAAACACTCAATGATAAAAACCATGCCAAAACGACCTCCGAGAAATGAATTCATTGTCATCCATTCTTATTGCTTATTTTTCTTAATAGATATTCGCCGTATTCATTTTTTCTCATTTGTTCAGCGAGCTCCTTTAATTTCGAAGCGGAGATATAGCCCATATCATAAGCTATTTCCTCTAGACAGGCCACTTTTAAGCCCTGTCTCTTTTCGATGGTATGGATAAAATTAGAAGCTTCCAGCATTGATTCATGGGTTCCGGTATCAAGCCATGCATAACCCCTTCCCATCATTTCCACTTTAAGTTCACCCATATTCAAATACTCCTGATTGACTGTGGTAATCTCTAATTCCCCTCTTTTGCTTGGTTTGATTCTTTTTGCAATCTGAATCACAGAATTTGGGTAAAAATATAAGCCAATCACAGCAAAATTACTTTTGGGAACTTCGGGTTTTTCTTCAATACTGACAGCATTTCCTTTATCGGTAAATTCTACTACACCATAGCGCTCTGGGTCTTGTACATAATAACCGAAAACTGTTGCTTTATTCTCCATTTCGGCAGTGCTGACTGCATTTTTCAATAATTTGGTAAAGCCATGCCCGTAAAAAATATTATCACCCAAGACTAAACAAACTGAATCGTTTCCTATAAAATCTTCCCCGATCAAAAAAGCCTGTGCCAATCCATCGGGTGAAGGCTGCTCGGCATATGTCAAATTAAGCCCTAAATCCGACCCGTCGCCAAACAATTTTTTAAAATTTGGAAGGTCATGTGGCGTACTGATAATCAATATTTCTCTTATTCCTGCCAACATCAAAACTGACATCGGATAATAAATCATCGGTTTGTCGTAGATGGCAAGCAACTGTTTTGAAGTTCCTTTTGTAATCGGGTAAAGTCGGGTTCCGGATCCCCCAGCAAGTATTATTCCTTTCATGAATCAAAATTATAAATAATTATCAAACTATCCGAAACAACTAATCCCTAAATGGTATTAGGAACCATCTAGGGATTATTTTTCAAATTTCCCTATAAATTAATTTTTACTATACAATTCGATAATTTTGGAAACTATCCTGTCTGCAGATTTACCATCCCACATCGGAATACCCTTATAAGTTTTCCAATTTCCTGATAATAACTTTTTTAGATAAGGTTCGAGTAAGGAAGGATCTGTCCCTACCAATTCATTGGTTCCGTGAGTTATGGTTTCAGGTCTTTCTGTATTGTCCCTTAGGGTGATGCAAGGTACATTCATCACCGATGCTTCTTCAGTCACCCCTCCGGAATCTGTGATCACTCCTTTGGCATTTTGTACCAAATAGTTGAACTCCAAATAGGAAAGTGGCTCTACCATTCTTAATCTAGGGTTTTGGATTCCTATTTTGGAAAGGTTGGCAGCAGTCCTTGGATGAACCGGAAAAATGATTGGAAAGTCCTCTGTGTTTTCCAAAATGGTTTCTATCATCGCTTTAAGTTGATTTTCGCCGTCTACATTGGCAGGCCGATGCATAGTCAAAACCAAATATCCTTTTTCTTTCAAATCATCAAATTG
>JBBRFK010000112.1:0-12802 GCA_038224435.1 Cytophagales bacterium
TTCTTCAGTTTGGATTGATTTTTTTAATGGACGTGAAAGTCCTGAGGTTTCTTTATTGTACAATACCTTTGGCAAACAAATAATTGTCACAGGAGACCTGATTATGGTTGAGGTCTTGCAAGGGTTCAATAAAGAATCGGATTTTAAAATTGCAAAGGAAGTCTTAGAATCACTCCCATTTTTTAATTTATCCAATAAAGACCTTGCTGTCAAAGCGGCTGTAAACTACAGAATACTTAGAAAAAATGGCATAACCATCAGAAAAAACATTGATATGGTTATTGCTACTTTCTGTATCGAACAAAAAATCCAATTACTCCATAATGACCGGGACTTCGATTCATTGGCATTCCATTTGCACTTACAGATTTTTAAAGCCCAATAAAAAAATCCGGGATCCCATTCAAGAAACCCGGATTTTTAACTTTTAAATTCAGCTTACTTTTTCTCTTCCCAAACCAACTTAGGAGATTTATAATAATTCAAACCCATTGCATCCCAACGGGCTGTATGTTTTTTTACCCTTGATGCAAAAGAATCCCAACTTCTCAATTCCTTCTTTATCCAAGCCACTTCAGCAATAGCCGCAAATCTAGGGAACATCATAAATTCGATTTCTTCCCTGTTGGTGATGGTCTCGGACCAAAGCGGCGCTTCCACGCCGAGAATATTTTCTCTCTTGATGGCTGCGTCCAATTCTGTCGGATCCCAGTTATAGGCATCATCCAACTCTATATATGCCGCCCAATGTAACCCAAGGTGTGTAGTAGAATCATACTGCATGTCCAGGTATGTTTTGGTGGCAGGAGAAATCAGCACTTGATTTCCTTGGTTGATGGCCAATAACGCATTTTCCGCTTTTGCCCAGTATTGTGCAACTGAACCGGTTTCCAACTTTGCATGTGCCACTTCATCCCATCCCAATGACTTTTTGCCGTACTTGGTCACTATTGCCTGCGCCCTTTCGATAAAAGGAATATAATCTTCGATGGCTGTGACATGTGACTCATCTCCTCCAATATGAATAAATGGTCCGGGGGTCATTTCGACCAATTCCCTGATGACATCATCCACAAATTGGTAGGTAATTTCTTTATCTGTATCCAAGGTGCTGAATCCGACTTCTATTCCGGTGTAGAGGGGAGTCGCCACTCCGTCTACGCCAAGTTCTTTTCTGTCAAAGGGAACCGCACCTTTTTCGGGTACTATGATTCCGGGGTTCAATTGCCCATACGCTGCCAAAGCTGAATTGGTATGACCGGGCATGTCGATTTCAGGTACAACTGTAATGAATTTGGACTGGGCATAAGCCACAATATCCTTGTATTGTTCTTGGGTATAAAAACCGCCTTCTCCCCCACCTACTTCAGTTTTACCTCCGATTTCCGTCAATAAGGGCCAAGATTTGATCTCTATTCTCCAACCTTGGTCATCAGAAAGATGAAGGTGGAGGAAGTTGATTTTGTATTTTGCGATCAAGTCAATCACATGCTTTACATCTTCGACAGGAAAGAAGTGTCTCGCTACATCCAACATAAACCCTCTGTATGCATATTCAGGTTTGTCTTTGATAGTTCCTGCAGCAATTTTTATTTTCCCTTCAGCCAAAACTGTTCCTTCAATACTTGCAGGCATGAGTTGTCTCAAAGTCTGAATACCGTTGAATAGTCCCTCTCCACCCGATGCAGAGATTTTGATACTGCTCTCATTGATATCGATGGTATATTCACCGGCAGCTTTTTGAGAAGGTTTTTCAATTTCAAATATGATGGTATTTGATTCAGCAGATTCAGCGGTTTGAAGGTCAAAACCGGTGGAAGGTTTGATCAAACTTTGGAACAGAGCAATCAAAGGACTTATTTCGGCCATTTCGCCTGAGGCATTAAGCTTCGTTTCTCCATCCAAAGTAAACACCCCGTTTGTGTCAGTCACCGAAACCGGTTTTGGGATGATGGTATTTTCACTGAGTGGTGCTGTTTTTTCAGAACAGGAAACTATGCCCAAGCCAAAGAGGGCAAGCATTCCAAAAGGGATAAATTTCAATATTTTCATAAAAGGAGTTTGATATTTCTAATTAAATAGCCTTTAAACTTAATTAAATATTTTATTTAAGTTTTTACCATTTAGCAAATTCTTTTTGATTGTCCATTTATCCACTCAATTTTCCTTTTATTCCAAATTCGATAGAAAATTCAAAATGGAAGTGGGATTTTTAACGAAATGAATATCTTCATAACAATAACCCACCAATCCTAATTAACCATAAACCGAATGAAAAAGGAAGAATTACCAAAGGAAAACAAATCCAGAAGAAATTTTGTGAAGGCCTCAGCAACTGCTTTGGCGGGATTTTATTTTGTACCTAGACACGTTCTAGGTGGACCGGGATTTGTCGCCCCTTCTGATAGACTGAGGGTGGCCGCGATCGGGGCTGGAGGCATGGGAAGCGGTGATATCCGTGGCGTCTTCAACAGCGGCAAAGCAGATTTTATTTCTTTATGTGATGTGGATGACACCCGGGCCAAAGGCAGTGTGGAAGCCCATCCCAAAGCAAAATATTACAAGGATTATCGCGTGATGCTCGACAAAGAGCACAAAAACATCGATGCGGTCACAGTATCTACCCCCGACCATATGCATGCCGCACAAGCCATGTCAGCGATGCAATTGGGCAAACACGTCTATGTCCAAAAGCCGCTTTCCCATGATATCTATGAAGCCAGAATGCTTACAGAAGCTGCCCAAAAATATAAAGTGGTGACCCAAATGGGCAATCAGGGTTCCTCGGGAGAGGGAGTAAGAAAAATGGTAGAATGGTACAATGCAGGGCTTATCGGTGAAGCTACGAGGGTGTATTGCTGGACTGACAGACCGGTATGGCCTCAGGGAATTCCCTGGTCTGCCAATGCAGCCACGCCTCCGGCAGATTTGGATTGGGACTTATGGTTGGGGACTGCACCCAAAAAAGATTACGTCGCCAACCTGATCCCTTTTAACTGGAGGGGTTGGTGGGATTATGGCACAGGTGCTTTGGGTGACATGGCATGCCATATTATGGAGCCACCATTTAGAGTGTTGGGGTTGGGATATCCGGAGTCAGCGGAATGCAGTGTTGGGTCTGTATATGTTGGAGAATTCAGCAGGGGATATTTCCCCGAAAGTTGTCCACCTTCCTCCCATATCACGCTTAATTTCAAAAGAGAAGGCAAGGCAGACCTTCAATTTCATTGGATGGATGGTGGAATCCAACCCGCGAGACCAAGTGAATTGGGACCCAATGAAGTCATGGGCGATGGAGGTAACGGAGTCATCATCGAAGGTACCAAAGGCAAAATTATGTGTGGTACCTATGGCGTAAACCCTCAACTTTTACCCACATCAAAAACAGCAGAAATCAATGTACCACAAACTGAATTCAGAGTTACCGGTGGTGACAGAGGTCATTATAACAACTGGGTGGATGCCTGCATCGGTGGATTTGGGAGTAAAGAATTCAACCAATTGAGTTCACCATTCTCTATCGCCGGTCCTTTGACCGAGTCAGTGTTGATGGGAAACCTTGCCATCAGAAGTTATGATTACAGGGTGCCAAGAGAAACAGGAAACGGATTCAGTTATCCGGGAAGAGGCATCAAACTCGTTTGGGATGGACCGGATATGAAAGTCACCAACTTTGAACCTGCCAATCAATTTGTAAAAAGAGAATATAGGGAAAGCTGGAAGCTTGGTTGAGGTTTGTATTGGGCAGTGATCAGTGGGCAGTAGTCATTACCTTTGAGGTTTTTTTTGAACCTCGAAGGTTTGGGGAAGCAGGCAGTGATCAGTGGGCAGTGGGCAGTTTGCAGTTTCAGCAGGCCTTACCTTTGAGTTTTTTTTGCACCTCGAAGGTATTGGGGAAATGGGCAGTGATCAGTGGGCAGTTTGCAGCTGTCATTACCTTTGAGGTTTTTTTTGAACCTCGAAGGTATTGGGGAAGTGGGCATTGATCAGTGGGCAGTTTGCAGCGGTCATTACCTTTGAGGTTTTTTTTGAACCTCGAAGGTATTGGAGAATTAGGCAGTGATCAGTGGGCAGTTTGCAGCGGTCATTACCTTTGAGGTTTTTTTTGAACCTCGAAGGTATTGGGGAAGTAGGCGGTGATCAGTAGGTAGTTTGCGGTGGGCCTTACCTTTGAGGTTTTTTTTGAACCTCGAAGGTATTGGGGAAGTAGGCAGTGATCAGTGGCCAGTTTGCAGCGGTCATTACCTTTGAGGTTTTTTTTGAACCTCGAAGGTATTGGAGAATTAGGCAGTGATCAGTGGGCAGTTTGCAGTTTGGGTTGCGTCATCCTGAGGAAGGTACAAACGAAGGATCTCAGTTTGCAGTGGCAATTACCTTTGAGGTTTTTTTTGAACCTCGAAGGGATTGGGGAAATGGGCAGTGATCAGTGGGTAGTGTGCGGTTTGCAGTGGTCATTATCTTTGAGGTTTTTTTTGAACCTCGAAGGTATTGGGGAAATGGGCAGTGATTAGTAATCAGTGGGCAGTGGTCATTACCTTTGAGTTTTTTTGAACCTCGAAGGGATTGGGGAAGTGGGTGTTTTAGTGGGCAGTTTGCAGAGGGCCTTACCTTTGAGGTTTTTTTTGCACCTCGAAGGGATTGGGGAAAGATTTGCGGGATTTTTCTTTTATAAAATCCCAGTCCCAGATTCGGATTGATCAAATCCCTTTGGTCTGAGGACTGTTAACAAAATCAATTTTAATCCTCAAAACCCAAACCTGCGGCATTCAGCATTTTGGCATACGCGGACTTTCTCTTTGCAGCAAGGTCATTGAGTGTAGTCTGTGCAGCGATAAGACTGACCTCACGGGCATTGACGAGGAAAAGTGAACTCTCTCCGATTTCGAACCTGGTCATTTCCCCTCTCAAAAGCATTTGAAGTCCGGTGACATTGTTGGTAAAGACTCCCAACTGTTTTTCGACTGTCTCAAAATTAAATATCTCACTTTCAAGCTTGGTGGTCAGCTTGAGCAGTTTCAGATCTCGTTCATAGGTTTTGAAGTTGATCTTGGCTTTTGCCAGACCTAAGTCCCCTCTTTCTCCTCTCAAAAATAAAGGCATGGCAAAATTAATTCCAAATTTGTAATTGTTTTCCAAGAAAGGAGATAAATTAAATTGGTTGAGATCTTCTACCAAAAAGTTATAATTGACCTTCACCAGCGGCAGCAACATATTGGTTTTGAACCGCCTGTCGATCTGAAGGGATTCGATGTCATAATCCGTCAAAAGCAATTCGGGATGTCTGAAAATATACTCACGCATGGATTCCTTGTTGTAGTCAAACACTGTTTGGTCAAGTACATTTTCGGGATATACCGACTCCATCAGGTCCACAGGTTCATTGTTTTCGTCCCAAAGGAAAGTATTCAAAAACTGGGTGGATTTGAAAAATTGAATCTGAGCAGATTGAAGTCTGAATATCCTGTCCATGACTTGGGTATAAGCTTCTACGGTATCTATTGCAGGAAAATCTCCCTGAATATAGCTTACCTTCACCATTTGAAACCGCTCTTCGGCGAGTTTTACTCCTCCTTCCAATATCTGCACGTTTTGATAATCGGCAGCCCAAGACCAATATGCTTCAGTGGATTCCATAAAAAGGTCATTGAGAATCTGTATCCTTTCTGCTTTGGTGGATTCTACGTAGACTTGCGCCTGTCTGAGAGCGGCCCTCCTTTTGTCTATAAAAAGTCCCTGAGCCAAATTGACAGAGGCTCCCAACGCAAGCAAGCCACCTTCCGGGACTTCCAATTCCGGATTTAGCAACGAACCGGTATTGGTTTCCAATAAACCTTTGAATTCTACTCCCGCCATGGTGGGGATTACAAGACCGGCCTCTCTTTTATCAAAATAATTGATGTCTTTGAATCTTTTTCGATCATAATCACCATATAGCCTTGGATCAAATCCTCCCCGGGAGGCAAGGAGTTCCATCTCTCCAAATTCAACGGTAATATCCGCCTGTTTGGCTACGGGATGATAGCCTCTCACCCATGTTATATAACTGTCATAGGAAAGCATTTCTTGCCCAAAAGCAAGATTTGAGAGTCCAAATGCCAACAATAGAAAAATTCTCCGCATGGTTATTTGCTTTTTCTGTTTTCAGCTTTTTCTCTCGCTGTATAATAATCAGCAGGGAAACCGTTAAGCTGACGCCATATTTCATACCATAATGGGACATCATTGAGTAAGGCGATACCATCCGCACCTGATCCTATCCTCAATTGTGTAGGCCAAGACTTTTCTTCCGGATCTTCCACTACCAACACCCGGTATTTCCCATCAGGTCCTGCAAAATTATCAATAGCCGCTACTACTCCCCCAAAAGTACCATTGGTAATCTGTGGCCATCCGGAAAATACGATTGCAGGCCAACCATCAAAAATAAACCTGACTCTATTCCCCAATCTCAAAAGGGGAAAGTCAACAGGCTGTATAAACATCTCTACGGCAAGCTGGGCATTACCCGGTAGGATGCTCATGATTTCCGCACCTTCTTTAATGGTCTCGCCGATACCAACTTGGATGGCTTCAGTAATGTATCCTTCCTGCGGTGCCAAAATATGACGGTAACCTGTCCTCACTTCGTAATTGGAATATTTATTTTCGAGATTTGTAGCAGTTGCCTCGGCATCAAATTGGGATGACATCGCCTGGTACATTTCGGCACTTGCTTTTGCCATTTTATCCGCAAAATCATTGTCTATGGCACTAAGTTCGATTTGTGCTGCGATCAATGCATTCTTACTTTTCAGAAAATCGTTTTCAGCAGCCACCAATCCCGCCTGAACATCCTGAAACCGGAGTTCCCTTTGTTCAAAATCAGTCAGGGACCTTAATCCTTCTTGGTACAATTTGTCTGTACGCTTGAGCTGGTCAACGCCGACACTATAATTTACCTTTGATTGTTGGAACCTGATGCTGTCGGAAACGACCTCTAATTCCGCCATCCTCAACCGGTTTTCGGCCTGTTCCTTTCGGAGGACATTATTTTCCTTTAATGCCTGTATCTGTATTTCCAAAGACCTTACTTTATCCAAATAGGATTTCGCAGAAAGGTTTTTTGCATTTACCTGAAGCTGGGTTCTTTCTAAAAGCAAAGGATCAAAGTATTCATCCTTGATCTCAGATATCCATAATACCGTGTCACCTTTTTGGACATAATTCCCTTCTGCCACATACCATTTTTCTATTCTTCCTGCAATGATAGAGTGCACAGTCTGCGGCCTTTGATCCGGTCTCAGGGCTGTCACAAATCCTTTGGAGGAGATATTTTGCGTCCAAGGCAAAAACAGAAACAGAAACATCCCTAAAATTGTCCACAAAAGTATCTGAATCCTTTTCCTGCTTTCATCTTTAGGGATGGTCATGCCAATGCTCTTGAAACCTTCAAAAGACACATTTTCTGAAATTTTATTTTTAGAAATTCCTAACATCGATTCTTAGATTAAAGGTCATTGGCTTTTGAATATACCTCACTGCTTCCATCAAAAACAAGCTTGCCGTGGTCCAATTGAATTACCCTCGGAAACTTCTTGATCGTATCGGCATTCTCAGAAATCATCATGACTGTCCAAGGACCGGTCAAAATATAATTGACAATCCTTTCTTTTTCTTCAGGTTCAAAATAGGCTATCATATCCTCGAGCAACAACGCTTTTGGATTGTTCACAAGACATCTAGCCAGTATAATCCTGCTGATGGTTGACTTGCTCATACCCTGCCCTTCCGGAAGCAATACCGTATCCCAATCCTTAGGCAGTTTATAGATAAACTCTTTCAGTCCAACCATATGCAAAATCTCCCTGACATGGACATCGTCAATATCTTTTTTAAGGGTGATATTTTCATAAATTGACGCATGGAAAATAGACTGATGCGATAGACTGTCCCCGATATAACTCCTGAGCCGATCAAGATTCAGGGTATCGATCGGGAGACCATTGATGATGATCTTGCCACGGTAATCTGAAAATAATCCTGAAATCAGGTACATCAAAGTACTCTTTCCACTTCCACTCTTTCCTGTAAGGATCACTTTCTCTCCTGCGTTCATATCAAAAGTCAGGTCATCAATGATCTCGAAAGAAGCATCTTTTGATTTAAAGCTCAGGTTCCTGACCTGAAATTGCAGACTTTCACTGTTGGCGGTCAACGACTTCTCGGTACCTTCCTGTCTTTCGATAGGCATGTCCATGATCAGACCGATTTTTTCGGTGGCTGTCAGGGTATCATACACCACATCCAATGATAGGATCAACTTCTCAACTGAACTCACAATCAAAATGATGATCACTTCAGCGGCCACAAACTGACCAATACTTATCTGATTGTCAATCAACAATAAACTGCCCACAATCAACAACGTCGTCACGATCAAAGCTTTGAAAGCAATCATAATTTTGTATTGAAACACCAAAACAGCAAAGTGCTTGTTACGGAAATCAACGTAAGCCATCAACAATTTGTCTACCGTGTAAAATGGAAGTTTTGAATTGCCCGCCAATTTGAAAGTGCCCATTGTTCTGGCGATTTCTTCCAACCAATAGGCCGTTTTATATTTTAGTGTTGACACTTTTAGATTGGTTTCCATTCCTTTGGGACTGGTGAAATAAAAAATCAAAACCACCAGACCAATCAAAATCAAACTGAAAATCAGAAAGAAAACATTATATAAAGCCAGCAGAATCATCCCAAAGAAAATCTGTACCATCGAAAATGAAAAGTCGATCAAGATCTTTGACGTTCCTTTTTGGAGGTTTACCGCATCAAAGAACCTGTTCGCAAGCTCAGGGGGATATTGTCCGTGGAGTTCATCCATTTTAAGCCTCGGCAACCTGTAAGCAAAACCAAATCCTGTTTTTGTAAAAATCCGCTGTTCCAGTTTTTCTGTAAGATAGAGTTGGGAAATCTGGAGAAATCCCCCAAATGCAATCCCCAAAGCCACTACCAAAACCATAATCAGCCACGCCGTGCTGACCCTTCCTCCCAATACAAAATTGACGATGGCTTGGATCCCCAAGGGATAAATCAGGGAAACCGCACCGTTCAATATTGAATAAAAGTAGATGGAATATACCTCTTTCTTCTCTTCATTGAGAAGTTGAAAGAATCTTTTTAAAGGAGTTATTGCGTAGTCAATTTTCATTTTGGATGGTTTTGAAAACTAAGTTATGAAAAAAATCAATCCTCCTGTCATCTCCGGGAACCTGCTCGGTCAGTCCCGGCAAATGCTTGGCATAATAGGATTGTATCAGACTTGATTCCATTACTGTGGATACCAACGTTTTTGGGAACTCAAATTCCGGGTTGATTTCCAAAATAATATCGGCAATTCTTTCGCTTAATTTATTGAAATGGTTAAAAAAACCTTTCTGATATTCTTCATCCACCTCTTTGGTCATAAATGCTTTGTTGGCTTCGTCGGTTAGGAGATTTCTCAATGAAATTGGGTCAATAAAATCATTTTGGGTGAAAATAGGACCGGTGACCAAAATCCTGATGGCAATTTCAAGTTTCTGGAACGGGTCTTTCAGATTAGCCGTGGCAAATACAAAATTTTGCTCGAGAAATCCCCAATACCAAGAATTCAAAAACAAAAGCAATTTATGCTTGTTTTCAAAATAGCGGTAAATGGCCGTCTCCGTGCAATCAATGTTCAAAGAAAGTTTCTTGAAGTTAAATTGCTCAAATCCCAGTTCTTGCATCATCGAAACACTTTTCAAGATAATGTCTTTTCCAAGTTCAGAGCTAAAAGGATCCTTCAAAAAGATGTCTGGATTGATTTCAACCCGTATTTTTTTGAGTATGTTTTCCATTTTTTAAAATTGCGATATTCACGAAACGTGCAATTTTTACAAATAGTTTAAAATACTAAATAAAAGTTTGCATTACAAACAAATAGAAAGCCTTCCGGAAATTTGGCGGTTTTGCATTTTATCTTTTCATGTAGGAATCTCTGACCGCTTTGAACTCGGAGCCGTCTTTCCATCCTGGCCAAGCCGTGCTGTTGGATAATTTCTTACCGACTTCATAAAGTAATTGGACATCTCCCAACATGGCTTCGTAGTCCCACTTGGCAGGATCATAATTATCGCCCGGCTTATGGTAAATCTGAGAATTATAGGTTGCTTCTAGCTGTTTTCCATATTCTGTCCCATTTTCCACATGATCCACACCGATACCGATGTATAGGGCAGGGATACCGATTTTGGCAAAATTGAAGTGATCAGACCTGTAATACCAGCCGGCTGAGGGAATAGATTCAGGGGTACTATATCTCCCGACTTTTTCCAATTCGACATTCAGGATGTCTTCCAATTCAGACTGTCCCATTCCGATCAGGGCCACATCCTTCATTTTTCCATATGGGTTCATCCCGTCTAGGTTGATATTGGCCACAGTCTTTTCTTTGGGATAAACTGGGTTTTGGGAATAATAGGCAGACCCGAGTAAGCCTTGCTCTTCGGCTGTCACTGTCAAAAATACGACCGACCTTTCAGGTTTGGCATCGGCCTTAAAAGCCTTAGCCATTCCGAGCAGCGAAGCAGTTCCGCTTGCATTGTCCCATGCGCCATTGTAGATACTATCACCGGTGTCATCCGGCGCTCCGATACCCAAGTGATCCCAATGGGCAGTGTAGATGATATATTCATCGGGATATTTACTTCCTGTGATTTTGGCAATTACGTTTTTGGAAACATCATATTTGGCTTCCACTTCCAGAGAAGTACTAGCTGTCAAGTTCATAGGAATAGCCTGAAAATCTGATTTTTTGGCTTTTTCAAAAAGTTCGGCTTCATCTAATCCTGCCAAATCAAATAATTGACCTGCTACTGGCAAGGTAACCCAACTTCAAACATTGTCTGGTAGATGGGTTTATTTCTGATATCCAAAGAAAGTCTTGAGGTGTTCCAGTTGTTTTGGATCACATTGAAGCCATATCCTGCAGGACCGGTATTGTGGATGATCAAAGTTCCCAAGGCCCCATGCTTTGCAGCTTCCTCCATTTTGTAGGTCCATCGGCCATAGTAAGTCATGGTATTTCCACGAAATAGAGAAACATCCTCTGTGCCATATCCAGGATCATTAACGATCAGTACCACGATCTTTCCTTTGACATCTATATTTTTATAATCATTCCAGCCATACTCAGGCGCAACGATCCCGTAACCCGCAAAAACCAGTTCCACGCCGTCAATTGTCAACAAAGAATCTGTCCGCTGGGTCCAGATCACGTAATCTTCCAAACCTTTCAATTCAAGAGACTTTTCTTTGGATCTGATGGTCATACCGGAAGCGGGCTTGGAAAGGATAGAAACCATCGGGACTTCCTGAAAGTAACTCTCCCCGTTTCCAGGCTCAATTCCTAGGTCTTTATATGCCTGCTCCAAATATTGCACAGTCTTGGTTTCTCCTTCGGTAAATGGTTTTCTTCCCATAAATTCATCGGAAGCCAACTCGATTATGTGTGGCTCGACATCTTCTTTTGGAATTTGATATGATTCAGGAGATTGGCATGAAGTTGCTGCTATCACAAATATTGATGGAATAAACAGTAGGTCAGTTTTTTTCATTATGGATTGGTCTTAGCCAAAATTAACAAAAATACCCCAATCTCAAATTGAGGATTGAATTCATGACTACATGCTTTTGAATTTCAATAAAGGATTGGTAAAATGGCAGCAAGGTTTTAGCTTTATGGTATTTTCAAATAAATTTACCCATGAAAAAAGCCTTACAATTTTTAATCGGATTTGCGATACTCCTCGCAATCGTTTATATGATCGGTCCAAAATCCAAAGTGGAGGACTTATCAGGAGGATACCCCACGGTACCTACAAGAATGGCAGAACTCCAATCATTTGTCCAAGCCAAAAGTGATACAGTGATTGGATTGAAACCTGACAATGAAGCAAAAATAGTCTGGGCAGACAGCACCAACAAAAGCAAAACCCCTTATTCCATTGTCTATATCCACGGATTTGGGGCGAGTAATATGGAAGGAAATCCTGTTCACCGGGAACTTGCAGCCTATTTTGGCGCCAATTTATACCTTGTCAGGCTTCCCGAACACGGAATCAGCAGGCCAGATGGATTCAGGCATTTGACCGCCCAAAAGTTGGTAGATGAAGCAAGAGAAGCCTTTATGGTTGGAAAAAGCTTAGGTGACTCTGTCATCATCGTAGGAACGTCCATGGGTGGGACCTTGTCATTGGTACTTGCTTCTGAAAGACCGGATATGAAAGCCTTGGTTCTTTACAGTCCCGCTATCAGGGAATATGGAGAGGCTTTGGATATTTTTTTCAAACCTTGGCTTTCCTTTTTGGCAGAGAAATTCCAATATGAAAACGGAACTCTAATCAACAACCGAGAAGTTGAAAAAGCCAAATATTGGTCAAGAGAATACCACCTGAACGGCTACCGCAGCTTAGCTGTATTGATCAGAAGTATGATGAAACCTGAAGTTTTCGAAAAAATCCATCAACCTTTATTTTTAGGTTATTTTTATAAAAATGAAGAAGAACAGGACAAAGTAGTGTCCGTGCCGAAGATGCTCGAAATGTACGGTCAGGTACAAACCCCAGCGAAATTTAAAGAGAAAATGGTCTTTCCCGAAACCGGAGACCATGTCATCGCATCCACCATCACTTCCAAAGATTGGGAAGGAGTTTTGAGAGAAACCAAACGATTTTTGGAAGAAGTGGCAGGGGTGAAGAAAAGGAAAATTGAAGCAGTTTTGGTAGAGTCCATCAATTAAAAA
>JBBRFK010000113.1:0-12772 GCA_038224435.1 Cytophagales bacterium
TTTTCCCCATAGTCCCATCGGTTTCTTACAGATTTACCTTTTAATCATGAAGATCAAATACCTTTTAATCTATTCAATTTCTTGTTTAATCTTGGCTTCCTGCGAGCAATTTCTTGAGGTGGAACTGCCGGGGCAAGAACCTGTGATGGTTTTGAATGCACTTCTGGAACCTACCGATACCATAAAAGTTTTCCTGAGTAAAAGTAAGGGAGTATTGGAGGGAAATGATTTCAATGAAGAATTTAAAGCTGTCTCTGGGGCAAATGTCTATATCAAAGATCAGGAAGGGCAAATTTTTCCTTTGGGTTATATAGATAGAAGCAGACCCTTCGAAACAAATGCATTTTATTATCTCAGTGGCTTTAATTTTATTGGGGGAAAAACCTACGAAATTGTAGCAGAAAAAGCCGGTTTCCCCACAATCAGCAGTGTGCAGGAAATGCCTAAAAAGACAAATATTAAGTCGATCGACATGGTCAATTTAGGTCCGATAGACGAGCTTGGAGGACATGATTTGTTTGAGGTGACGGTAAAATTTGACGATCCTCCGGGGAAAAATTTTTATGAAATATCAGGTCAAATCTTCGGAAGGGGAATATTCATATCTGACGGTGACAGTATTCCACTGCTTTATAGTTCAGACCTAAATCCCAGGCCTGTCAATCCCATTTATCAAAAGGATTTTTTGTTAAGGAACGTGCTGCTGTTTAATGATGTCATACTCAATGGTCCTGTGTCAGAGATTGTATTCAGAACAAGTATAGTCGGGAATATGGATTTGGAAGTTACCATCAATTTCTCCCATGTCACAGAAGCCTATTATTTGTTTTATAATACTGCTGATTTGCAGCAAAACAACCGGGGTGATTTCTTTTCCCAACCTGTGCTTGTCTATAACAATATCAAAAATGGTTTGGGGATTTTCAAATCGCGAAATACTCAACAAAGGGTAATTGAAATGAAGATTCAAGATTGATTTTTTTGATATTACACTAAAAGCCTCATTGTCATTGTACCACATTTGGGACTTTGCGGCCTAGCCCATCTATAGGATTTTTTGCCAATAAAGACTTTTGATTGGCTGTAACCAAATAAATTGTACCAAAAAATATCCTATTGATTTTGAAAAAAGCTTTACTGATCTGGTGGAGTTTTTATTGTTTTTTATTGTAAACCTGGATTCCTACCCTATTTATATGTGCTTTAAGATCTGGATTGGTGAGTTTAGAATAGTTGATCACATCAAATGTGTAAAGTAATTGCAAGTCCTCCAATGCGGCTTCAATATCCAACAAGTCATTCAATTCTATATTTTCTCCTTTTACTGCCAGATCAATATCTGAGCTTTCCCTAAAATTTCCCATAGCTCTTGGCCCGAAAAGGATTACTTCAATAATTCTCGGAAAATTTTCGAAAACCTTAGTGATTTTATTCCATATTTTCTTGGATAATCCTGTTTTCATGAGAATAAATTTCCAATTCTACCGCTTCTTTGGTCTTCTAATTTCTCTTGGAGAAATTTAAAAAGGTTATAATATTCTTTTATAATTGCTTCTGCAATGACTTTGGCAGTTTCACTATCATAGGTATGGAATGTCAGCTCTCTGCTTTTTTTTAATCTTCTCCAACCCTCAGCATTATTAATCAGACCCATTTGAAAAGCTTGGTTCAATACTTTTCCTGGACCATTGATATCAGAATAGCCTTGCTGCTTGATCAAATCCTGAAGTGTTTTCCAAGCCAATTCGTAGGTATTCAAATCGTTGGATCAATCCTTCAACCTCTAATTCTGATAGTTCTTCTTTCCCTGCTTGAGAAACAGCTTGAGAAAGTTTGCTCAGGACTTTATTGAAATTTGAGAATCTTTGCTCCCAACGAATATCCTCAGTCATGAGGTTGTTTTTGATAAATATAAGGAGATACTAGTATCAAAGTAAACCTTTCCCCGACTTTTGTCCCTATCAAAAAACGATCTCCACCATCTTTAAGCTTGTATTTTTTCTTCAGTTCGTCAGCCGAAAGGGCATAGTTGCGGGTCAGGACATTTACCTTACCATTAGGGAATAAGGTTTTCAATTCTTTTTTGGGATTGTGGATTTCTCGGACCACTTCGAAAATCCTTCCGGGAATTCCTTTGGGCAAAATAGAACAGGTATATACATGTGAATTGGGATGAAGCTTTTTCAAACCAAACCGTTTCCCAAAACTCCTGAATGCACCGGCTTTCAAAATCGCAGCATAGGGTTCTACAAGGTATTTTTCCACTTCTCCAAAAATGCTTTCGCTTGATTCCTCTTCCTCATAGGTAAAAGAAAATTCCATTGGACCTCCGGACTGCAAATCAACAGTTTGAATGATTCTTTTATCTATTTCCTTTCTTTTTTCCCAAAGGAGTAAAACCTCCTTGACTTCGTTTTTGACCGAAATAACCCAAATTTTTTGAATTTCAGGAAGTTCAGAAATGGCCTGCTTGATGTCCAACATCGGGGATGCTTTGATCAAAACAGCATTGGCTTTTGACTGGACTGCCTCCCAATTGCTGACGATATCAGGTTCGCAATCTGCCAATTTGTATAGTTTCTGATTGTGGTCTCCCCGTCTTGCGGGATCCAAATAGACCAAGTCAAAGACTTGATCGGATTTGGATAGGTATTCCAAAGAATCGCCTTTTACAATTTCGAATTTTCCCGGATTCAGTAAGTCAAAATTATGGCTTACAATTTCTGCCAATTCGCTGTTCCTTTCGCAATAAATGGCTTTTTGAAAGTTTTCTGAAAGGGAAAAAGTATCTACCCCAAATCCTCCCGTGAGATCAATGAGGATTTTTCCCTGGGCAAGAGAAGCTTTGAATTTAGCTGTGTCCCCAGACGAAGCCTGCTCCATTGAAAGGCTGACCGGAAAAACAATGTCCGGGTTGGCAAACCAGGAAGGGAGTTTATATCTTGCTTTTTGGCGGGACTGAACTTGCTGGACAGCGAACTTTAGGTCAAAATCTGTTTTTCCGACATACCTCAAAAGCAATTGTGCAGGATCCTCCGATAGGTGGTCCTGCACAAATTGTTTCAATGCATCTGTATATTCCCATCCGTCATACGTCATCGGTCCTTTTTCTTAAAACTAATATCAATATCCGCTTCTTTGCATGCAAAACTTAAATTCTATACGAATCATGTCAAATTGCTACAAAGCTGGCGACATCGGACATCTCACATCGGTCTTCCTACCTTTTACCTATGTAAAATCCGCCTACGCACATATTGGTGTACAATCATAATGTTAATCACGCCATGCTGTGCTCCATCAAGTATGCCGCTATCTGAACAGCATTGGTCGCAGCGCCTTTTCTCAGGTTGTCAGCCACGATCCACATATTCAGTGTATTGGGTTGTGATTCGTCTCTTCTCAGCCTTCCTACGAATACTTCATCCTTCTTGTGTGCAGTCAAAGGCATCGGATAGATATTGTTTGCCGGATCATCCTGCACGATCACTCCCGGTGTATTGGAAAGGATTTCTCTTACTTCATCCAAATCAAAATCCTTGTGGAATTCCACATTGACCGCTTCAGAATGTCCGCCCATAGTTGGGATCCTTACTGTAGTAGCAGTGACTTGAATGCTGTTGTCGTTGAAAATTTTCTTAGTCTCATTGATCATCTTCATCTCCTCTTTGGTGTAGCCGTTAGGCTGGAAGACATCGATATGCGGCAATACATTCAGGTCAATTTTATGTGGATAGACCATTTCTGCCGGCCTTCCTTCTCTTTCAGCCATCATTTGATCCACTGCAGCCTTGCCGGTACCTGTCACAGACTGGTAAGTCGATACGACGATTCTTTTGATTCCGTATTTCAATCTCAGGGGATTCAAAGCCAAAACCATCTGGATCGTAGAGCAATTTGGGTTGGCGATGATGCGGTCGTCAATTCTCAAATCTTTTGCATTGATTTCAGGAACAACCAGTTTTTTGGTCGGATCCATCCTCCAAGCAGAGGAGTTGTCGATGACGATGGTGCCTACTTCTGCAAACTGTGGTGCCCATTCCAAAGAAGTACTTCCACCTGCCGAAAAGATCGCAACGTCAGGCTTCTCAGAAACAGCCTGTTTCAATCCGATCACCGTGTATTCCTTACCCTTGAAAGTCATCTTTTTACCTGCTGAACGCTCGCTGGCGACAAGGAGTAATTCATCAAATGGGAATCGGTGCTCTTCCAGCACCTCGAGGATTTCTGAGCCTACCAATCCGGTAGCTCCTACAACGGCTAGTTTCATTTTGTTTTTTTTTTAGAATTGAACCGCAAATGTAAGGCAAGAATTCTCAATAAAGACAGTAAATCAATAGATAATTGCTTTCTATTCAATAATCCCGATCAATCTTTGCAGGGTTTAAAATTTATCCGACTTAAACGTTTAAAATCGGGACCGACCAAGTCTTGTTCTTTATTTTTAGAGATATGGAATCCAGATTTTTTGTCAAATTCTTTTTCATAACCTTCCTTGTAGTGGGAATGTTGGGTCGGCAAATGGTGGTCTCCCAAGTACAGGATTTTGAAAAAAGCTTTGAAATCGTGAACCATCCGGCGGAATTTTTGGAAAGTTGGTCTGCCAATGAGGTGAGAAGTACCGCAGCTAGGGTATTTCAGGCATCTGGAGAAGGATTGTTGGGTTCAAGGGCTTTGGCTGTTCAGCCAATCAGTACCTTCAATGGAGCGGTTTTTTTCAAAACCAACACGCTTGGAAAGATTGAACCGAAAATAGCTTTTTTTGCTAAATCCAGGCAAAGCGGAACCGGAAGCCGACCGGCAATGGTCGAAATCACATTTTCAACTTCCGGACAAGTCACCAATTCCACGATATTGAAAGTCGGTAATGAGTCCGCCTTTCCTAATTCCAACACTGAATATCGGCTTTATGAATTTCCGATTCCGGCTGAGTTTCAAGATGCGCCGGAAATCACCATTAAAATTGAGGTGAAATATGGACTTGGAACAGGTTCTTGTGCAAGGTTCTTTATGGATGATTTTGGAGTTTTTGACGGGGACCAAACGATTGATCCGGTTCGAATCAAAAGCGCCGAAATGTCAAGTCCATATTCTTTGGAAATTACTTTGGACAGGGAAATTAAATCTTTGACAAAAGACCAGGTTTCCATTGGACCTAATCAGATTGAAGATTTGCTGTTTTATACAGATTCGTCTTTTGTGGTTTATTCCACTTCACTGATTGAAAATGAAAGCATCCCAATTCTTTTAGAAAATATTGAAGAAAAAAACGGGAGGATTACCGAAGAGATTGAATTTGAACTTGACAATGCAGAGATTAAAATCGCGGACATCCAAATTGAAAATGCCAGGCAAATGAAGGTCAGTTTCAGCCAATTCTATCTACCAGCTTCCGTCAGCCAAACTTCAAATTTTCTGATCAATGGCAAAAATCCTTTGAATGTGGAATTATTGCCAGGTGGATTTGGAGTTTTGTTGGACCTTTCGGATGAATTGCTTTTGGGCAAAGATTTCCAAATCTCAGTTTCCAATATCAAAGAGCAATCCGGTACAGGAAATCCGGTATCAGACCTCAAAAGTTTCTTCTATAGGAATTTTGTTGTTGATTTTTTTCTGGTGGATAACCAAACCATAAATATTGATCATGGTGTGGGCTTGGCCCAAGACCAAATGAAATTTGAAATTGAAGGAATGCCGGAATTTACTTTTGAGGCAACCTTTCCCAATGCCAACCTGATCGAATTGAAAAGCAATCAGCCATTTGACGAAAGCTTGGTCTACACGCTGAAGCTGCCTCCAAGAAGAAGTGATAGGGGCTATCCCATTCCCGGTTCCGAAATAGATTTTATCTGGGACATTACGCCACCTGCTTTGGCCAATGTGATTCCATTGACTCCAGCCAAGATTATGGCAGTGTTTTCAGAGCCTTTGGACATCGTCTTCGCTTCTGTTCTTTCTAATTATTCCATCTTGGATAGGAATCCCCGGTCTGTGCTGTTACAGCAAAATGGAACCCAGGCCATATTAGAATGGGGCAATGATTTTGAATTGGACAAGGAATATATACTTCATATCGATGGACTGGCGGATTTGAATGGAAATTTTTTAAGCAAACAATCCTTCACTTTTCTGTTTGTGCCTCCGGCAAAACTCAAATTCAAAGACATTGCCATCAATGAAACCATGCCGGCACCAAGGTCAGGAAATACCCTTCCCAATGTGGAATATGTCGAGCTTTTCAATCCCGGTGACCGGCCAATCTATTTGGGTGGTTTGCAGTTGGCAAATTCCAAGAGGAAAACCACGCTTCCATCTTTCCTTTTGGAACCCGGAAAATTTGTAATCCTGACACCCAGAACATCGGCTACATTATTTACAACCTTTGGGCCTGTGCTTGGATTGACTAATTGGCCGACTTTGTTAAACGCTGCTGATCAGGTTAAAATCTTGGATCCGCAAAACCTGGTAATCGATAGCTTGGCTTATACCACTTCGACATTTGGAGGAAGTGCCTTTGCTTCTGGAGGTTACAGTTTGGAAATTGTAAATCCGTATTTGGATTGTAATATCAGTACCAACCTCAGGCCTTCTGTCGATCCGAAAAGAGGGACTCCGGGAAAACAAAATTCGGTTTTTGAGGAAACCCCGGATTTGATCCCCCTGCGATTTGTAAAGTCAATTGTGACCGGTGAAAAAACCGTCGTGTTGGTTTTTTCCAAAATCCTGAACCAAAACTTTGCGCAGACTTCATTCGATTTCACGCCATCGCTTTCAATCCAAAGTATCAATATTGGAAATAGCCCGAATGAACTTGTTCTTGAATTTGAGCAAACCATACAGGAAGGCCTTTATTTTGAATCCACCGTAACCAATCTTCGTGATTGTACCGGCAACTTGTTTGAATCCGGCCAAAAAGTATTTTTTGTCATTCCGTCCCTTGCCGGTCCCGGTGATCTGGTTTTGAATGAAGTTTTGTTTAATCCCAGAACCGGTGCACCGAAGTTTGTGGAGATATATAATGCTTCACAAAAATACATCAATCTGAAAGATTGGAAATTGGCAAACTACGGTGATGAAAATACGATTGCCAACAGGCGGGTATTGTTCAATGAAGAATTTATAATCCCTCCAGGTTCTTTCTTGGTCTTTACCACTGACTCAGAAAAACTCAAACGGGAATATTCAAAAAGTAAGGAAGAAAGATTTGTGGAATATTCATCCATTCCCAGCTATCCCATTTCATCGGGCAATGTGATATTTTCAAATCCTGAGGAAACAATTATTGAAATTTTCAGCTACACGGACAAAATGCACCACAGACTTTTGAAAGAGACCAAAGGGATTTCATTGGAAAGACTTTCTCCGTTTCAACCAATTGAAAATCCCAACAACTGGCATTCATCTTCTTCCACGGAAGGATTTGCGACGCCGGGCTATCAAAACTCCAATGTTTTTGAAGGAAACGGCCAGATAGGTATTGAGGTCGAGCCAAAAGTTTTTGCACCGGATGTTACCGGTACCCAGCCTTACACAACCATAAGCTACAAATCCGATCAGCCTGGAAAGTTGGCTACTATCAGGATTTATGGAATAGATGGGACTTTGATCCGGGAACTGTGTCAAAATGCAGTTTGGGGGAATGAAGGGTTTTATCTTTGGGATGGCACAAATGCCAGCGGATCCAAAGTCAGACCCGGCATTTATATCATCTGGGTTGAAATCTTTGATTTGCAGGGAAAGGTAGACCAAATCAAAAAAACCGTCGTAGTTGGCACAAAATTTTAAAGTTTGTAGGGATAAATTGCACAAAATCCGTAATTTAGAACAAGCCAACCAGAAATCTCCCTATGAAACCAGATCTTATAACCCAAACTTTGAAAACTTATTTTGTCCAAAAAGGAAAAAGCTTAAAGACAATCCAGCGGTATCTTAATATCAGATACCGACTTTACTTGGATGAAAAATTGTTGGAGAAAAGGTTACAAAATCTCCTTGGCGAATAAAAAACCGGGAGTAAAAGTTTTTTTATTTTTGATTTCAAATTGGGAAGTGTATTTTCGGGAACTTTTCAATCAGCCCAAACTTGATTGGAATCAACCACTTTAAAGAGAAAGTTATGAATCAAGAAGGAAAGACCGCTTATTCTCCTGAGGAATTGAAGGAATTTGAGGATATTATTTTGAAAAAAGTAGCTATTGCAAAAGAAGAGTTGTTGATCCTTAAGGAAACTCTGAGCAAAAAGAATGACAGCGGTACTGACTTTACAGCCTCTACTTCCAAATTATTGGAAGACGGAGCAGATACTTTGGAAAGGGAAAGTATGAGCCAACTGGCAGCCAGGCAACAAAAATTCCTCATCAATTTGGAAAATGCTTTGGTCAGGATCAAAAACGGAACTTACGGGGTTTGTGTAGATACCGGCAAGTTGATTTCCAAGGAGCGCCTGAGGGCTGTACCGCATACCATGCATTCGATAGAAGCAAAGCTTGCCAAAAAATAATTGGACTTTTTACCAAAGCATATTGAAGCGCTGATTTTCTGTTCACCATCTCCGTTGGGTATTGAAGGGATCCAAAAATGCCTGACGGAAATGTTGGAATCAGAAGTGCCAACTGCTCACATTTTGGAGGCAATTGATGCTTTGCAAATGAAATATGCCCACGGGGATTTTTCTTTTGCTCTAGAAAACCTGGGTGGAGGGTATCAGTTTTTGACTAAACCTGCTTATCTAGGGAGTATTTCAATTCTTTTGAGACAACAATCCCACAAGCGATTATCCACTGCACAGTTGGAGACGCTCTCCATCATAGCTTACAAGCAGCCTGTGACCAAAACGGAAATCGAACATATCAGAGGGGTGAATTGCGATTATTCCATTCAAAAGCTTTTGGAAAAGGAACTCATCACTATCAAAGGAAAATCGGATTCTGTGGGAAGGCCCTTGCTGTATGGGTCCAGTGACAAATTCATGGAATACTTTGGTATCAATTCCTTGTCGGATTTGCCTCAGCCAAAGGATTTTTCCCAAGAGGAAAATCAGATCGGGGAAGAAAAAGGTTAGTTTTTGTCTATTTTCTTGACTTCAGCATGTGCCGAAATCAAGTATTTTTTTCCGGTATCTACCTCTTGGCAAAGAACACGGGTCCTTCTCGTCAATTCCTTCTTGAAGGCCCTCCCCTGTAATTCAAAAAATGTCCCAGGCGTCAAATCAGCCAATAAGGAAATTTCTAAACTGATATTGGTCTGATATTTCTTCAAAGACTTACTCAAAAACAGGTCCGCACCCGAACTTGCTTTTGGGTTGACCATATGCCTCCGCAAAGGAATCAGGATGTCTTTGGGAAAGATGTCGTCTATAAGCAAGGGGGAAATAAGTAATTGGAATTGGGTCTTCCATTCTTGTCCATGCGGCTTGATGTTGAGACCAAATTTCTCAAAAGCCCTATAATGGGCCACCTCGTGTACATAGGTGATCAAAAACTGGAAAGGGTTCAGGTCATGATTGATGGTAATGGTCTGGATTTTTTGATCTCTGCGGTATCGGAAATCCCCCAATTTGGTTTGGCGGGTCTTGGTAATGTAAAAATTGAAAGGAACGTCTTTCCACAATTGAAAGCAATATTCCGCTGCAGAAGGCGGAACGTGTTTCCTGAAAGCATCCAAAAACTTCAAGTCTTTATCCATGGCCTGAATATAAAACAAAGCAAAAAAAAAGTCCCACATTTCTGCGGGACTTTCTTGAGAGTTGGAAGAAATTAACCTTTAACCTCTACTTTAACTTCTTCAGTAGCACCTTCTACTTCTTCAGTAGCTTCTTCAACTGTCTCTTCAACAACTTCTTCAGTCTCTTCGATGACAACTTCTACTTCTTCAGTAGCTTCTTCTGTAACTTCTTTGTTTCCGCAAGAAGCAGTGAATAACAAACCTGCTACAGCGAACATTGCAAATACCTTTTTCATAATTTTTTAACTGGTTTTTTGAATCAGCTCGCAAAAGTAATTTTATTCATCCGATTGTCAAGCTTTTTCAACAATAATTATTTTATTTCTTCTTGTAAGTGATTTTGATCGGTACGCCATCAAAGTCAAAATTTTCGCGGATCCTGTTTTCAAGATACCTGTTGTAAGGATCTTTGATGTACTGAGGCAGGTTGCAGAAAAAGGCAAAAACCGGATTCTTGGTCGGAAGCTGTGTGATATATTTGATTTTGATATATTTTCCTTTCCAAGCCGGTGGTGGATATTTTTCAATTTCTGGCAGCATGATGTCATTCAGTTTGGAGGTAGTCACCTTTTTGGTCTTGTTTTCATAGACTTTGACTGCCAATTCAATTGCCTGCATGATCCTTTGTTTTTCTTCCACAGAAGTGAAAATGATAGGAATCCACTTGTTTTCACCTAGCTTTTCTACCATTTCTTTTTTGATCTTGTCCATGGTCTTGTGGTCTTTTTCGATCAGATCCCACTTATTGACCATGATGACGATGCCTTTGTTGTTTTTGATTCCCAAAGAAATCAGGTTGACATCCTGTGCTTCCAATCCCCGAGTCGCATCAATGATTATGATCAGCACATCAGATTCTTCCAACGTCCTCAAAGAACGCATGACGGAATAGAACTCGATGTCTTCCTTCACTTTTGCTTTTTTTCTGATTCCTGCTGTATCAGTGATGATAAAATCCTGACCAAAGAGTTTGTATCTCGTATGGATGGAATCCCTTGTCGTACCCGCTTCATTGGTCACTATGGATCTTTCCTGTCCAAGGAGTGCATTCAGAAAAGATGATTTTCCAACGTTTGGCCTGCCTAAGATGGCGATTTTGGGGATTCCCGCATCGGGATCTTCTTCTCCTTCATCGGGAAAATGCTTGATCACTTCATCCAAAAGGTCACCTGTCCCGCTTCCGCTTACAGCCGCAATTGGAAAAACATCATTGTCTCCTAATCCCAATCCATAAAACTCTGCTGCCAACATGGATTTTTCCGGGCTATCAGCTTTGTTGGCGACGATGTATATAGGCTTCTTGGATGTGCGGAGTTCCGCCGCAAAATCCTTGTCCAAATCCGTCAATCCATCCAAACAGTCTACCACGAATAGGATTACGTTGGCTTCTTCGATGGCCAATTTTACCTGCTTTCTGATTTCTGCTTCAAGCACATCATCCGAGCCTATCACATATCCCCCGGTATCAATGACGGAAAAGAACTTTCCTCCCCACTGCGCATGCCCATAATGCCTGTCCCGTGTCACTCCGCTGACATTGTCCTCTATGGCCTTCCGTTCTTCAACCAATCTGTTGAAAAAGGTAGATTTACCTACATTGGGCCGCCCAACTATTGCTACTATATTTGCCATTTTTTTATTTTCTTATTGGTCGTAACCAAATTTTCTCAATTTATTTTTATCCTTTCTCCAGTCACCTTCCACTTTGACGAATGTCTCGAGGAAGATTTTTTTACCAAAGAACTTTTCCATTTCATGCCTCGCTTGGGTTCCGACCCTTTTGAGTGCTTTGCCGCCTTCGCCTATGATGATTCCCTTTTGGCTGTCCCGCTCCACATAGATGACTGCACGGATCCGGATGATGTTTTCTTCCTCAAAGAAATCCTCAATGGATACCTCAGAGCTGTAGGGGATTTCCTTTTTGTAATTGATGAAAATCTTCTCACGGACGATTTCAGAAGCAAAGAAACGCTCCGGCTTGTCAGTAAGTTCATCCTTATCATAAAAGGGAGCATGGTAGGGAAGTCTGTCGAGGATTTCCTGGAGAATGCGCTCGGTGTTGAAACTTTCGGTGGCAGAAATCGGGATAACGGTGTCTGCTTTGATTCTTTGGGTCCAATATGCCGTCACTTCTTCCAATTGATTTTCCTTAGAAAGATCGATTTTGTTGATGATTAGCAGTATCGGAACACCGGAATGGTTGATCTTTTCAAGTACGTCTTCTATTTCCTCGTCGGTTTCATATAGATCGGTTACGAAAAGAATCACATCTGCGTCCTCCAAAGACATGTGGACAAAACTCATCATGCTTTTGTGAAGCTCGTATTTTGGCTTCAGCATGCCGGGCGTATCAGAAAAAACAATCTGATAAGCGTCGTCATTGATGAGTCCCATAATCCTGTGACGGGTAGTCTGTGCCTTGGAGGAGATGATCGAAAGTCGCTCACCGATAAGTACATTCATCAGCGTGGATTTGCCAACATTGGGTTTTCCAATGATGTTTACAAAACCTGCTTTGTGTGTGTTTTCGGTCATGACAATATTTTTTTCTGCAAAGGTACTTGAATTTAGAGAATATGTCCTTACCTTTGTACCACAATTACGGCGAAAGGCTGTATTCACATAGAATTCTCTAAGAAAAAGATATATCGCGGGATGGAGCAGTTGGTAGCTCGTCGGGCTCATATCCGCCGCGGCGGACACAGGATCGAGGGGTGATAATTTGATTAGATTTTAAATAGAATATAAGACATATCGCGGGATGGAGCAGTTGGTAGCTCGTCGGGCTCATATCCGCCGCGGCGGACACAGCATCGAGGGGTAATAATTTGATTAGATTTTAAATAGAATATAAGACATATCGCGGGATGGAGCAGTTGGTAGCTCGTCGGGCTCATAACCCGAAGGTCACAGGTTCGAGTCCTGTTCCCGCTACTTCGAAGCCAAGCAGAAATGCTTGGCTTTTTTTGTGGTTTAAAGCTTAGGGATTTCAAGTTATCGAAGGGTCACAGGATCGACCCGCAATAACTATCGGAGCTGTTCCCGCTAC
>JBBRFK010000114.1:0-12582 GCA_038224435.1 Cytophagales bacterium
TTTTACATGCCATGAAGAAGAAAATTGCCTTAGTGACCGGTGGATTTACCGGAGAATCTGTCATCTCATTGAAAAGTGCTGCAGTCGTTGAAAAATCGCTTGACCGAAGCCTCTATGATATCTACAAAATCCTGATTTACCGGGGAAATTGGTATCATGAAACTGCCACAGGCGAAAAAATCCTTGTTGACCTCAATGACTTCTCGATCTTCCTTCAGGATCAAAAAATCAATTTTGATGGGGTTTTCAATATCCTCCACGGTTCGCCGGGTGAGGACGGCAAGTTGGCAGGCTATTTCGACATGATCGGATTGCCTTACACCACCTGCGATGCGCTGACCTCTGCCATCACGATGAACAAAGGCTACACCAAGGCAATAGTTCAAGACATCGATGGGTTATTTGTTGCGAGGTCGATCCAATTGTTTGGCAACCATCAAGATAACGTCAGTAAGATTTTGAAAGAACTCCGCCTTCCTTTGTTTATCAAGCCGAACAACGGCGGCTCAAGTATCGGGATGACCAAAGTCAAAGAACCGAATGAACTTCAGGAGGCCTTGGACAAAGCATTTGCGGAAGATTCTCAGGTATTGGTAGAGGAATTTGTTTCAGGTAGGGAATTTTCCATCGGTGTCTACCGGTCAAGGGGAATAACGACTGTTTTACCTGCCACAGAAATCATCAGCAGCAAGGAGTTTTTTGATTTTGAAGCAAAATATTCTCCTGGAGTATGCGAAGAAATCACACCCGGAAGAATGACAGATGAAGAAGTGGGGCGGGTAAACCGGATCATCGAAAAAGTATATCAGAAATTAAATTGCAAGGGAGCAGTCCGGATTGACTATTTCTTGGAATACGAAACCGACAAATTTTATTTTATCGAAATCAATACCGTCCCAGGTCAAACAGAAACCAGCTTGATTTCCCAGCAGGTGCGGGCATTGGGAATCGATGTCAAGGATTTTTACAATGCCCTCATCGAGGAAATGTTTTCTCAACATTCAATCTAAAACCGTATCTGAAAACCGACAAAATCAGGAATATGGTAATAGGTCAGCCCGTCATCAAAATAGGAGGGCTTCTGTTCTTTTGGTGAGAAATTATATAAATCCACCGCCTCTCTGGTCATATTCCGGCTGGATCTTCTGAATATTCCTGAGACAATCCCCAATCCGACGGAGGATATGAGCAATGGTAGCATCAGGGTGTTTCGGGTATCGAAAGATGAGGATTGTGCCGGAACAAAACTCAAGCCTACAATTCCCAAAGTGGTCACGGTAGCGGCAGCATCAAGCCACCTGCTGGTCTGCTGCTTTTTTACTGACATTTGGTATCTTGTCAATGCCTCTGGATGGTAGCGCATCAGTTCCATTACCTCCTGTTTGTTCAAAATATTAGGTCCCTCCAAGATATCTATACGATCGCCTAGCAGGGTGCTTCGGTAATCTACCCTCAAAAACGGCTGTTGCTGGGCAAATCCAAAATGAACACACAAAAACAAACCGAATAATGCCAAAGATTTTTTCATAGGTTAGAATTTAAGACTTAAGCCAATTGCCAAAGGAGACACATTCATTTGAAAGGAAGCGGCAGGGCCAAATCCCCTGGATTTTTTGTAATTATAGATTTCAATGGCATTGGAAGTCCTCCGTTTTGCAAGCCTTATCAAAGGGAGTCCAAATGAAGTGGAGACTACCGAACCGAGAAACATGCCTCCTGCGATCAGTGCACGTCGTTGGTCAATCTGGCCAGCCAACAAATACGCTACAGAACCAAGCCCGAGGATTAAACCTCCCCACCGTAAACCTTGCCCCAAAATAAGCTGATTCTGAGCAGTGGAAAATTCCCTTGCTTCATCCCCGAAAACTGCCATGATTTCTTCAATTTCCTGAGTTTTTACTTTTTGGCCATTCACAAGATAAAATCGGTTGCCAAAGAAATTTTCTCTGTATGAAATCATCGGAATATCCTGGGAAACTGCCGAAAACACAATGCTCAAAAAAAACAGAATGAATGGAATTGACCTCATGAGTGATACTTATGGAAGTTACAAAATCAACGCAATTTTGCAATTGAGGTTTGAATTTGAGGAAACAAATCTATGATTATCCGCAATGATGCCAATAAGTTTATTTTGAATCACTTTTGGTGCGGATAATCGTCGATAATCTATAGACGACAGTCCACAGCAGATTCAATTTAAATTCAAGTTTTATTTATTTGGTGGCAAGAAAGTATGAAACCCTAAACAAATCAATATCAAGTTTCAATAAAAAATAAAAAGCGGTTTTACAGCCGCTTTCTTTTATAGTCCAAATTCTTTTTGGATGGTGTCCACATAATCCAGCTTCTCCCAGGTAAACAATTCCACTTCTATGGTTTTGGCTTCCCCATAAGGGTTTTTGAATGTTTTGGATACTATTTCATTTTCTCTGCCCATGTGGCCATAAGCCGCTGTTTCCTCATAAATCGGATTTCTAAGCTTCAACCGCTGTTCGATCGCATAAGGCCTCATGTCAAAGATGGTTTCGATCTTTTTGGCGATTTCACCGTCACTGATGTTCACTTTGGAAGTCCCATAGGTATTTATATAGATTCCCATGGGTTTTGCTACACCGATGGCATAGGAGACCTGCACCAAAACTTCTTCAGCAACGCCTGCTGCCACCATATTTTTGGCAATATGCCTGGTGGCATAAGCTGCCGAACGGTCGACTTTAGAAGGATCTTTTCCGGAGAATGCACCGCCTCCATGGGCGCCTTTGCCGCCATAGGTGTCCACGATGATTTTTCTTCCTGTCAATCCGGTATCTCCATGCGGTCCGCCGATGACAAACTTTCCAGTTGGGTTGATGTGGTAGGTGATCTTGTCAGTAAACAAGGCCCTGATATCTGGTTTTAGTTGTGCTTTAACCCTTGGAATCAAAATTTTGATCAAGTCTTGCTTGATCTTTGCCAACATCGCCTTTTCCTCGTCAAAGTCATCATGCTGTGTGGAAATCACAATGGCATCGATACGCAAAGGCTGGTTGTCGTCTCCATACTCGATTGTGACCTGAGACTTGGCATCAGGTCTGAGGTAGGCTATTTCTTTGTTTTCTCTTCTCAATGCGGCCAATTCCTTCAAAATCCTATGCGAAAGGTCAAGTGCCAAAGGCATAAAATTATCGGTTTCTTTGGTGGCATAGCCAAACATCATGCCTTGGTCACCGGCACCTTGTTCTTCAGGATTGGCCCTTTCTACACCTTGATTGATGTCGGCTGACTGCTCATGGATGGCAGAAAGTACCCCACATGAATTCCCGTCAAACATGTATTCTCCCTTGGTATATCCGATCCGGTTGATGACATCCCTGGCAATTTTTTGAACATCTAGGTATATTTCAGACTTTACCTCCCCGGCCAATACTACTTGGCCTGTTGTCACCAAGGTTTCACAGGCGACTTTTGCGTTAGGGTCAAATGCTAAAAAATTATCGATCAAGGCATCCGAAATCTGATCAGCTACTTTGTCAGGATGACCTTCAGATACAGATTCTGATGTAAATAAATATGGCATACAGGAAATTATTTAGAGCGTTTTCAATTGGGTCGTAAAAATAAGGTTTCGAAGGGAAATAAAAAATCGGATTTCATCGGTATATTTTTTTGCGGTGATGTTTATAGAAATAGCACAAATCAAAACCTATTTCAGCCCAGATTCTGTAGGTGATTCTAACGGATCACACTGCAAAAAACAGGATCATCGATTTTCCCAATATTCCGGTTTTTTCCATTCTTCAATCCCGTTGGAATCCTTAACTTTGGCACATTCAACCAATGACCACATTTTCGATGAACGAAAGGTATATGCAACGGGGCGTTTCTGCCTCCAAAGAAGATGTACATCAGGCCATTTCCAAATTGGATAAAGGACTTTTCCCAAAGGCATTCTGCAAAATCGTAGAAGATACCCTCGGCAATGACCCTGACTATTGCAACATCATGCATGCAGACGGGGCCGGTACCAAGTCTTCATTGGCTTACATGTATTGGAAAGAAACCGGGGACCTGAGTGTATGGAAAGGTATCGCCCAAGATGCGATCATCATGAATACCGACGACTTGCTTTGTGTCGGAGCGATCAACAATATCCTGGTATCATCTACCATTGGGAGAAACAAAAACCTGATTCCAGGTGAGGTCATTTCTGCCATCATCAACGGTACCGAGGAAGTCTTGCAGATGCTTCGTGACCACGGCGTTAATGTCGTCCTGACCGGCGGGGAAACCGCAGACGTCGGGGACTTAGTCCGGACCGTCATCGTGGACAGCACCGTGACATGTAGGATGAAAAGAGAAGAAGTCATCTCCAATGATAAAATCAGACCCGGCGATGTGGTCGTTGGCTTGGCCTCTTTTGGGCAAGCTACTTATGAGGATTTTTATAATGGTGGAATGGGAAGCAACGGGCTGACTTCGGCTCGCCACGATGTTTTCAACAAACTTTTGAAAACAAAATACCCCGAAAGCTTTGATCCGGCAGTTCCTACAGACTTGATTTATACAGGGAAATATAACCTGACAGATTCTGCACCCGGACTTCCCGTCGATATGGGAAAATTGGTGCTTTCACCTACCCGAACCTACGCCCCGATTATGGTAGATGTGTTGAAATACCTGAGGCCCAATATCCATGGAATCGTACATTGCAGCGGTGGGGCGCAGACCAAAGTCCTCCATTTTGTAGACAATGTCCATGTGGTCAAAGATAATCTGTTTGATACACCGCCACTATTCAAAATGATACAGGAAGAAAGCGGTACAGATTGGAAAGAAATGTACAAAGTATTCAACATGGGCCACAGAATGGAAATTTATCTTGAAGAAAGGTATGCAGAAGAAATCATAGACATTGCGGAAGGATTGGGAGTAGAAGCCCAAATCATTGGACGGGTACTTCCGCATGAAGGTAAAAAAGTGACCGTTCAAGGTGCGCATGGCACATTTGAATATTAATTTGTAGAAATATTATCAACAGTTTTTAGGAAACAGGATGCCCAGAACAAAAGCCCACAGGATATTCAGGATTTTTGGTTGGACCTTTGGTGTGGTTGTATTTTTGGCATTGACCACTTTAACGAGAATTGATTGGCGTGATTACAAAGAAATGGACTACTATCAGGAGACAGTAGCGCACCTTGATACCATGGACCTTGTATCGTCCTCCGGCGAGATATGGCTAGCAGGATGGGCTTCCATCAACGCCACACCGGCATCACCCGCAAAATTGCTTGGATATAAACCCCGTGGTAGGTATCAGTTTGTGCAGGATAGCAGTTTTGTCAAAACAATGGTCATCAGCAACGGAAATTCAACAGTTGCTTTTTTGAATTATGAATTGATGATAGTTCATCCGTATCTAAAGGAAAGGATAAGTCAGGCCATCCAAGAATCAGGACTGCCTTTGAATAATATTTATTTTACTGCCACCCATACCCACAGCGGGATTGGAGGCCATATTCCGGGATTACTTGGCAAGCTTGCTTTTGGGAGCTATGACGAGAAAATCGTTAGGCTTTTGGAAGAAAGGACTGTTGAAAGTTTGAAATCAGCTTTATCAACCATGGATACTGCTACCGTATTTTTTCAAAAAACCAAAGCCGATACCCTAGTCGCCAACAGGCTGATAGCGGAAGACCCCATAGACCCTTATATCAGGCAATTGATCTTCGAAAAAAAGAATGGTAAAAAAGGTACCATACTGACTTACAGCGCCCATCCGACCATTCTAAACTCGAAATTCATGGGTTTGTCAGGTGATTATCCCAATTACCTGACCAAAAAGATGGAGGAAGAGGAGTATGAATTTTCACTTTTTGCTGCAGGCACAGTCGGTAGCCACCGGCCGGTAGCCCCAGGAAATGAACCCAAAGATGTCGAATCCTATGCCCTGACTCTTAATAGGAATCTATCTGAAAATATCCATGAGGTATTTCCGGCAGAGGAAGAAAACCTGATGTACGGAAATTTGCCCTTGGGTTTGAGAAAAGCACATTTCCGGATCAGTGAAAAAGTCCGTATCCGTCCCTGGATTTTCAATTCAATTTTCGGCGATACCAATGCCCACTTTGACATGGTCCAAATCGGCAAAACATTGTTTATCAGTTCAACCGGGGAAATTTCAGGCGTATTCATGAAAGAATGGGAAACCTACGCCGCTGAAAAAGGGCTCCATCTGATTATCACTTGTTTCAACGGAGGCTACATCGGATATATCACGCCCGATGAATATTATAATTATCCACTTTACGAAACCCGGGATATGAATTGGTTTGGTCCCTATAACGGTGCGTACTTTGATGAGATCATCAAGAATCTGATCGACAAAGCCGCTGGACAAGAATATTCTCTAAAATAAAAGGAGCAAAAAAGGCAAGAGGAACAGTGCCTCGGATTTTATTCTGACTTGATCTTTGTTTTGATTTTGGGAGAAAAACAAAATCAAATGATAGCCGATGATCAATCCCAAAATCACCGAGTGGATGTGGTAAAAGGAAGGCAGGAAAATAACCAAAATGACCAACAAAACTATTCCAAACATCCCTATCGTAACAATGAGTTTTTTTAACCGGTTTTTGGATATCAATACCAAAACTGAACCAAACCCATCTTTTTGATCCTCCACCGCATCAAGGTAGGACAGCATCAGCAGATTGACCAAAGCGGTCAAAAAGTAAATGCAGACAAATAAAAAGAAATTTTTATCCACCAATTCAAAATCCGTATTGGCAAACGGCGCCAATGAAATCCCTGCAACATATATCAATGCAGTGGATATTTCTTTCAGCCAAGAGACTTTCGGCCCCGTCAATTTCAAAATCCCCATCCAAACCACTGTCCCCGTTCCAAGGACTATTCCCGGAATTTGTAGAAACTTCAGTTCAGACGCAGAAAGAACCAAGACCGATCCTATCAAAATAGAGGATACCACAAAGGGTAGTAAAATCCAAAAGTACTTCTGATGAATTTGATGTCTACGTGTTTGAGGTTTACCCAAAGTACTTCGCGCATCCAACAAATGGTCCAAAGTATAAATACTCCACACAGCCATTCCCAACAAAAAATAGACTGATGCAGATACTTTCACTTCCAAAAGATCCGAGAAAAACAACATTCCGCCCATGGAGCCCAAAACTACATCCAGAGACAATAGATTGAAATAAAGAAGGATTTTCCTGAATATTTCCATTTGGCATTAAAGATATCCCTTAGAATAATTTTACCTCCAAAAAGATTTTCAAGAATCAAAACTTTTTAAATTGAAAGAAAAATGAACTTATGAAATATCTGCTTTCCATTTCAATTTTAATCCTTGCTATCAGCCTTTCAGCTGCTGCACAATCGAAAATAAAAGTCGCCTGCGTTGGCAACAGCATTACCCAAGGCGCAGGAAGGGACAATCCGGACAGCTATCCGCTTCAGATGCAAAAAATCCTCGGCGACAAATACGAAGTCAAAAATTTTGGAGTAAGCGGCAGAACCTTACTCAAAAAAGGGGACTATCCCTTTTGGAATGAATCCCAATTTGAAGAAACCAAGGCTTTTGCTCCTGATATCCTTGTGATCAAATTGGGAACAAATGATTCCAAACCCCAAAATTGGAAACACAAGAATGAATTCACGTCGGACTATATTGAAATGATAGAGACTTTCAAAAAATCTATGCCCAAAAAAAGCAAAGTCTATATCTGCCTTCCTGTTCCGGTCTTTCAGGGAAACTTTGATATCAACGGTGAGGTAATCCTAAACGAAATGCGTCCGATGCTGTTGAAAATTGCCAAGAAAACAAAATCTGAAATCATCGATTTGTATACCCCGCTTTTAAACAAATCTCCGCTATTGCCTGATGGAATCCACCCCAATAAGGAAGGATTGGGAATCTTGGCAGCTGAAGTCGCAAAAGCCATCAGGTAATACCTTTTTGAAAAAGTGCCAAGAATCAAAACAAAAACCCTCCCTTTTATGAATTAAGGGAGGGTTTTTAAATTAAAGCGACTACTAATCGGCAGATTTTCAATATTTGTGGATATTAATCCATTCCAAGAAATTCTACTTCAAACATCAAAACTGAGTTGGCAGGAATTCCGGGAATCGTCCCACTGTCACGGTAAGCCCAAGGAGATGGAATGATCATTACACCTTTGGAACCACTTTTCAATCTTCTAAATCCTATGTTGAATCCCTGAATTGTTTCGGAAGTGCCAAGGGTAAACTGGAATATTCTATAAGTTCTTGAAGAATCGTACACATCATTTTCTCTCGCTATGTCTTCCCTGTTGGTATCAAAAACAGTGTTGTCCAATAATTTTCCAGTGTAGTTAGAATAAACCAACATGCCTGACGCGGGCTTTGCTCCGGTTCCCTCCTCCTGTACAATGATGACGACGCCGGTTGGATCGTGTATTCTGTAAAGACTATCAATCTGAGCAGTCCTCAAGAAATCGTCGATTTTTACCCTATCAATGGCAAGATTCCCAACATTGTCATACACCGGTCCACCAAAAGGATTGGGTGTGCTGCATGAAACCAAAAGGAAAATGCCGAGCAGAGATGTTAAAACTATTTTAAAACTTTTCATTTATCAGTCGTCTGCCAAAGGGTTTTCTTTGATATCTACCAGTTCCAACTCAAATATCAATGGAGTATTTGCTGGAATTAAGCCACCACTTCCTGTAGAACCATAGCCGTATAATGAGGGCATGATTACGGTAGCTATATCGCCTTTTTCCATGTTGCGAACCCCAAATTCAAATCCCGGAATAACCATTCCCAATCCGATGATAAACCGAAAAGGTTCATAAATTCTCTTGGGGTCAAAAAAGTTGTTTTCTTTGGCAACGGAATCTACAGAAGTATCAAATACCAAGTTATTCAACAATTTACCCGTATAATTGACAAGCACAGTATCACCTAAAGAGACTTTTTGACCGCTTCCAGATACTTCCTTCCAATAAATCCGGATGCCTGTGCCACCATCGATGAGTTCTTTGACGGAGGGAATAGGTTTCTGCGTTACATAATCTTTAATTTTTCGAATATCCTGTTCAAAAATTATCTGTGCATTTTCCTCGTCAGAAACACAACCGGAAAATATCCAAACCGCTGATATTAATAACGCGCTTAATCTTTTCATATGTTTATTTTTGTACGTCTGTGATTTCTACGTCGAAGATCAGCACAGAGTTGGCTTTAATCGGGCCTCCGGATTCTTTATCTCCATATGCCAAAGTTGAAGGTATGTAGAATTTGGCTTTGTCACCTTTTTTCAATAGAGCGAGCCCTTCATCCCAACCTTGGATCACCCTTCCTTGACCTACAGAGACTTCCAGGGGAGAATACCCTCCCATGCTGTCTCTTTGTTCGTCAAAGGTATTGTTTGCTTGGGCAACTTCTTTGATACTTGAATCAAAAAGCGTCCCATCCAATAAGTACCCGGCGTAATGGACAAAAGCCAAGTCACCTGCTTCAATCTCAGGACCTGTTCCTTCTTGTTCAATGACGTAATAAAGACCTGATTCTGTCTTGGTGGCTTTGATATTTTTTTCAGAAAGATAATCTTCGATGATTTTGGTATCCACTTCCAATTGCTTCACGGAATTTTCAGCCTGTTTTTTCATCTGTGAATCCTGAAGAGCGCTGAAGTATGCTTCTACTCCCTGTTGGTCGGTAATGTCGACCACACCGATCTGGATTTTCACATTCTTTTCTTTGTCCAAGAAAAACGGCATGTTTTGTTCGCCAAAAACTTTCATTGAATTGGCTTCAAAAGCGATGCTGTCACCTTTTTTCAAACTCAGGAATATCTCATCCATTCCGCTTTCCCTTGGTAGGGAATCATTGAAAAGGATGTAACCAGGCATGTTTTGATCATAGGTAGAGATAAATGTGGAGTCTTTATCTGTTTTTACGATAAGGTTGTAAAGTATGTACTCACCGTTTTTGGGAGCCACATTTCCTTCTTTGATATAGGTATATTCGATACCGTCAGAGGTAGTCTGTTTTTTCTTACAAGACATCAGGCCGGAAGCCAACATGATTAAGATGGCCGGCAATAAATAGAAATTAATTTTTTTCATGAAGTAGTTCAGATTGAATAAATAGGGAATTATAGTTTTCTTTTATTAGTGTTTCAAATTTTTCTGTTGTCTCTTGGAGGGCTAACTGGGATTTTCCTCCTGAGGCATTCTTGTGTCCTCCTCCATCAAAATATTCAGCTGCAAATTTGTTGACGGCGATATCCTCGGTTGACCTGAATGATATTTTGATGCCATCTTCGCGTTCAGTAAATAGCGCTGCAATTTTGATACCCTCTAAGGACAAAGCATAATTGACCAAGCCTTCGGTATCTCCGGTCTGCGAGGAGTATTTGCGTAGGTCTTTTTTGCTGATGGCAAAGTAAGCGGTCTGTAAATCCTGCATGATGGTCAGTCGCCGAGTGATGGCAAATCCGATAAATTTCAACCTGTTGACGCTGTTGGTATCATAGATCGCACGTGATATCTTAGAATTGTCAGCCCCGATACCTATCAATTCGGCTGTAATGAGATGGACATTTTTGGTGGTATTAGGATGTCTAAATCCCCCGGTGTCAGTCATGATCCCTGCATAGAGACATTCGGCAATATCCTTGTCTATCAAATCCTTAAGACCTATAGCCACAATCAGTTCGAAGATCAATTCACAGGTAGCTGCGGCATTTGTGCTCCAATACCTGAAGTTTGCAAAGTCTTTTGGGTCTTGGTGGTGGTCAATATTCACCTTGTAGGCATCTGACATTTCCACCCACTGTTGCATATCATGCATTCTTTTGGGACAGGAAAAATCCAGACAAAAAATCATTGTTGCCTTTTGAATGATGCCAATGGCCTCTTGCCTTTTGGATCTATCCTCAAAGTTCATCACATCATCGTTCCCTTTCATCCAATGGAGAAAGGAAGGATAATCTGAAGGAGTTATTACCTGCACCTCATGTCCCATTTTGAGTAAGAAGTTGGACATTGCCAGACAAGATCCCAATGCATCTGCGTCAGGCTTGTGGTGGGTGGTAATTACAACTTTCTGGGGTGAGGAAATGATATGTTTAAATGACTCTAATTCTTGCATTTATTTGCCTTTGTATACTCCCCTAGAGGAACATAGTCCACAAAGGTCAGGATAATTTTTGAAAAATCCCAATGTCACTAAAGGTCTAAATCAGAATCAGATAACACAGATTTTACAACCTTTATTCGGAGATCCGATGAATTACTGTATTTTTGCAGCCATATTTAAACCTACAAAAATAATTACAATGGCAGGTAATAGAACTTTCACCATGATCAAGCCGGACGCATTTGGTGCCGGCAATTCCGGAGCAATATTGAAAATGATAGAAGGAGAAGGATTTAAAATAGTGGCGCTCAAAGCGACACAACTGACACCTGAATTGGCCGGAAAATTTTATGAAGTACACAAAGAAAGACCGTTTTATGCGGACCTTTGCAAGTATATGTCCTCAGGGCCGATCGTTGCCGCAATTTTGGAAAAAAACAATGCGGTGGAGGATTTCAGGACTCTGATCGGAGCTACCAATCCTGAAAATGCTGCAGAAGGGACAATCAGAAAAATTTTCGCCACGTCAATTGAGGCCAATGCCGTGCATGGTTCTGACTCCGACGAAAATGCCCAAATAGAAGGGAACTTTTATTTCAGCCAATTTGAAAGGGTACTGTAATTGAAAGGATTTCTGGAAAAGTAGAAAGAATCCATTCACTTTAAAAACGAATAAAGGCTATCAGAAATCTGATAGCCTTTATTCGTTTTTATGTAATTATATCAACGAAATCCTTACCATTCCCAAAGCCCGTTTTCAAAATCAAGGAGCTTGTATTCAAATTCAAGCGAATTCAAGAATGCCTGTAATTCAGGATTTGGGTGGTTTGGATTCACCAAATCAGCTACATAAGCATTATCCGGGTTGGTATATCTCCTTACCACAGACCTAAACAACCTCTGATCGAATACCTGATCATAAGTGAGGTTTTTGGCAGTATTTTGGAAAATCAACCATTTTGCTTCAGGATGGTCTTTGAAGTGGTAGTAGAAATCTTTGAACCTGACATAACCGATTGTTTTCTGACCGGCATTTGCATTTGTCTGAGAAGGCATCACCAATTCGATGTATTTCACATCAAATTTGATTTGGGAATGGTGCTTGTCAAACACAAAATCCTCCATAAAATCCAGGTAATACAATTGCTTGACAAAAATACTGTCTCCGTTAGCTGCCAACCAGAAATTAGACTGGAAGTCCGAAATCGACAAAGGTTGCGTGAACTTTTCATCTGCAAATACCTCTAGTGCATTGTCTTCTACAATCGCCTTATATATCTGATTGACGACACCATCATTTTTGGTATCGCCTGATCCATAGAGCGGCTGATTGTATTTCTCGCGCAGGTCGATCCTTCTCCAGACAGAGATCTGATACATCTTATCGTCTTCGCGGATAGGATGGGCCGAAAAAACAGTGTCCATTTTGAACTGTCTATCGCCAGTTCC
>JBBRFK010000115.1:0-12426 GCA_038224435.1 Cytophagales bacterium
ATTTCTTACTCCCTTGATTTCAACCAAAGTATATAAATGACTGGCACCATACCGATCCTTTTCCACGAAGTCGATTTGATCTCTCCTCAGGAGATCAGCTGAAAGGAGATTGGTATCGTGTGTGATGAAAATCAGTTGAGATTTCTTATTCCCCTCTGAGTTAAACAATTCCACAATTTTTTTGGTCAACAGGGGATGAAACCTTGCGTCAAATTCATCAATAACAAGAGGAGTTCCTTGTTTCAGAGCAGCGTAGATAAAAGGACTTAACTCAAACATTTTCCTAGTGCCCTCAGATTCTTGTACTTCGAAAGCAAAATCACTTCTGCCGCTTGGCTCTAGCTTTTCATTATACCTAACTCTACTTGAAATAATAATTTTTCCCTTTTTTAAATCTTGTCTTAAATTCTCCGGCAAATCTTCAGGTAGATTAGCTCCTTTTAATTCAATCGAATTAATATCGTCAATACCCAAGTCAGCCATTTTCAAGAAGTTTAAAATGAATCTTTTTCTAGGATTATCATTTAGAAAATCACCCGCTAAACGATAACCAGCATGATGCCCAAGTCCACTTACAACTGTAATGGATGAAATAGTATCAATGATCCGCCTAGATACTTTCCCAAATCCAAAGAAAGCCAAAGAGGAAAGAAACAAAGAATTGCTTCTGAAAATCTGACCATCACTTTGTCCTCCTGATAACTCAATGGATTTCTGCCCTTCTTCAAAATGAGTTTGATTGATCTCAATGATCTGATCCGCTTCGCGAATAAATAGCGGTTGTTCCCTTAGGTTAGGAGTTGAAAAAAGCCATTCGCTCTTAATCGAGATTTCATCTGATTCAAAGCCGTATCGAAAGCGAATTCCGTCCAGTCTAAAAATCATTTGGAAAAAGCTAGGTTGACTGGCAGATTCAGTTGAGAGTTGAAATGACTCGACCATTTCCAGAACTTTCTCATTCCAGAAGGACTCATTGACAATCTGAATGTAAGTAACCATGGCCTTGATGACATTACTTTTCCCGCTCGCATTGGCCCCATAGATGGCTTTGGATTTTAGCAGGTTTAAATCCTCCTCCAAAGGAATAAGGTTTACCTCATCGAGGCGGCTGTTTTTGGATTTGATCTTGGCCGCGGTCATATTCAAGGTTTGCATTTCCTTAAAAGACCAAAAGTTCCCAAAGCTGAATTCTTCAATCATTTCTTAAATCTATTATTTGTGATATTTACACAAATATGAGAATATGAAACCTATTTATACCATTTTATGCCATTTTTATTTCAGGTTAACAAAGTTTCTAATTCAAATAAAAATTGAATTGATCCTGAAATGCAGACGACAAAAGTCCAAAGAAATAGAATTATGAACATTTATGGTCCTCCGATTTCAAACAATTATCAATTTTCAATTGAAGGATTCTTATAGGGATAAGATACCCGCTTATGCCAATCTGTTTCCAAAGAACTGACCGATAAGTGGGCAGTTTGCAGGGGTCAGTTTGCATTAGGCAGTAATCAGTTTTCAGTTTACAATAGGCAATTTTCAGTAGGCGGGTAAGCTATTTCCTACGAACTTTCCAATCCTTTGAACCTTCTAACTTTTTAATTTTCCAATTTTCCAATCCAATTTTATAACTTCCCCAACGACTCCTCCAAAGCTTTGATTTTGGATTCGGCATCAGCCATTTTTTTTCTTTCCACCTCAATCACCTGCACGGGAGCTCCTGCTACAAATCTTTCGTTGCTGAGTTTCTTCAATACAGAATTGAGAAAGCCTTTGGTGTAATCGAGTTCTTTTTGAAGTGTTTCTTTTTCTTTTTCAATATCGAGTTTATCTCCCACAGGGATGAAAAATTCGTCTGATTTCACCACAAAACTCATCGCATTGTCTACTTTTTCTCCAAAAGACAGTTCGGTTAAGTTGGCTAGTTTTTTCATTACAGCTTCAAAATTCCTATAAAGTCCTTCTTGCTTGGTATTTACAGTCAGGGAAAATGCTTCTTTGGGCGAAATTCCTTTTGAAGCCCTTGTATTCCGGATTTGGGAAACTACCTCAAAAATCCGTTCGGCTTCATTAATGAGGTTGGCGTCAAAGCTTTTTGGTTTTGGCCAAGCAGTGATGATGAGTGCTTCGGCTGTTTTCCTTTCTTTGATCTGATGCCAAAGTTCTTCAGTCAGGAAAGGCATGAAAGGGTGGAGAATTTTGAGAATGTCCTCAAAGAAAATGACCGTCCTGTCAAATGTTTTTTGGTCAATAGGCTGCTGGTAGGCAGGTTTGACCATCTCCAGATACCAAGAACAAAAATCATCCCAAACGAGCTTATAGGTAGCAATCAACGCATCGGAAATCCTGAATTTGGTAAAGTGATCTTCGATCTCGGTCAAAGCCTCGTTGAATCGGTTTTCAAACCAATTGATCGAAGCCTCATTTTCTTTACCGTCTATCTTCGGATCGATCTCCCATCCCTGCACCAAGCGATAAGCATTCCAGATTTTATTGGAAAAATTCCTTCCCTGTTCGACCAGTTTTTCATCATAGGGCAAATCATTGCCGGCAGGTGAACTGAAAAGCATTCCAGTACGGACGCCATCAGCACCAAAATTTCGGATCAAGTCCAAAGGATCTGGGGAATTACCCAAAGATTTGGACATTTTTCTACCGAGCTTGTCCCGAACGATTCCCGTCAGATAGACATTGCTGAAGGGTTTCTCGCCGGTATATTCATAGCCTGCAATGATCATCCTTGCCACCCAAAAGAAAAGGATTTCCGGAGCGGTTACAAGGTCATTGGTAGGATAGTAATATTTGAGGTCTTCATTTTTTTCTCCTGTGGAAAAAATATCGGTATCAAAAACAGAAATCGGCCAAAGCCAAGAAGAAAACCAGGTATCCAATACATCTTCATCTTGCTTCAGGTCTTCTAGCGAATATTTCGTGCTGAATTTTTCATTTGCAAGTTCCAAAGCATCGGCTTTTGTTTTGGCTACAACATATTCTCCGTTTGGGAGGTAGAATGCGGGTATCTGATGTCCCCACCAAAGCTGACGCGAGATGCACCAATCACGGACATTTTCCATCCAAGAGCGGTACATGTTTTTGAATTTTGGTGGGTAAAGTTGGACGATGTCATCCATTACCGCACGCAAGGCTGGCTTGGTGATTTCTTCCATTTGGAGGAACCACTGCAAGGAAAGTTTTGGCTCGACTACGGCATTGGTCCTTTCAGAATGACCAACATTGGATTTGTAGTCTTCAATTTTGTTTAACTGTTCTGTGCCTTCTAATAACTTGGCGATTTTTTTTCTTGCAATAAACCTGTCCTCACCGATCAGGATCTGCGCTTTTTCATTCAATGTTCCATCGTCATTGAGGATGTCAATGACTGACAACTTATGTTTGATGCCAAGTTCATAATCGTTGATGTCATGTGCGGGTGTCACTTTCAGGCAACCTGTACCAAACTCCATATCCACATATTCATCCTCAATGATGGGGATAGTACGGTTGATCAATGGGATAATGGCTTTTTTTCCTTTCAAATGAAAAAACCTTGGATCATTTGGATTGATGCAGATCGCCACATCGGCCATGATGGTCTCCGGTCGCGTGGTGGCGATGGTCAAGGATTCATTTTCAGATCCTTCGATTTTATAATTGATGTAATACAGCTTGGACTGTATTTCTTTCATGATCACTTCGTCGTCAGAAAGGGCGGTTTTGCCTTGAGGATCCCAGTTGACCATCCGGATGCCACGGTAGATTTTTCCTTTTTTGTGTAAATCCACAAAAACCGAAATCACCGCATCACTCAAGTCTGCATCCATGGTAAACTTGGTCCTGTCCCAGTCACAGGAAGCCCCCAATTTCTTAAGCTGTTCCAAGATGATTCCGCCATATTTCTCTTTCCATTCCATGGCATACCTGAGGAATTCCTCGCGTGAAATGGATTTTTTGTCAATGCCTCTTTCCTTGAGCATGGCTACCACTTTGGCTTCCGTGGCGATGGAAGCATGGTCCGTTCCGGGAACCCAGCAGGCGTTTTTGCCTTCCATGCGGGCTTTTCGGATCAATACATCCTGAATGGTATTGTTGAGCATGTGGCCCATGTGCAACACTCCGGTGACATTTGGAGGAGGGATGACAATGGTATATGGCTCTTTGGAATGATCTACTTTGGAGGAGAAAAATTTATTTTCCATCCAATAGGCATACCATTTAGACTCGGTTGCTTCAGGATTGTATTTGGTAGCTAATGACATATTTGATTTTGAGCTTTGTAAAACTTCAAGGCGCAAAATTAACAGAAAATCTTTAGCCAAGGTTACTGGGTCAGTTATTTGGCTGATAAATGACTTGGGGATTTTTGGTGATAAAAAATGCAACTTCCAAAAAAAAAAACCGGAGAATCATCCCCGGTTTTATAATTGAGCTGAAAGCTATATCGGTTCTATTTCTTGATGACGGAAAAGTCGAAGGTCTCCAGAAACTTGGTCGTATAGTTGCCTTTTCTGAATTCGGGATCATCAAGTAAGGCAATATGGAAAGGAATGGTAGTCTTGACGCCATCGATGACAAATTCCTCCAATGCCCTTTTCATCCTGACGATTACTTCTTCCCTTGATTGGCCACTGACGATAAGCTTGGCGATCATGGAGTCATAGTTTGGCGGGATGACATAGCCTGCATAGACATGGCTATCTACTCTGACACCTCTTCCGCCCGGCATGTGCAAGTTCAATATTTTACCCGGACTTGGTCTGAATCCATTGACTGGATCTTCTGCATTGATTCTGCATTCCATCGCATAGAGTTTTGGGAAGTAGTTCTTCCCTGAGATTTTTTCCCCTCCTGCGACTTTGATCTGTTCTTTGATTAAGTCAAAATCAGTCACTTCCTCAGTAATGGGATGCTCCACCTGTATACGGGTATTCATCTCCATGAAATAGAAGTTACGGTTCTTGTCTACCAAAAACTCCACAGTTCCAGCTCCTTCATAAGCGATGGCTTCAGCACCTTTGACAGCGGCTTTTCCCATGGCTTCCCGGAGTTCGTCGGTCATGAATGGGGAAGGGGTTTCTTCCAATAATTTCTGGTGTCTTCTTTGAATCGAGCAATCCCTCTCGGATAAGTGGCATGCTTTGCCGTTGCTGTCGCCGACAATCTGTATTTCAATGTGTCTTGGTTCGTCGACGTATTTTTCGAGGTAAAGCGCATCATTTCCAAATGCAGCACCTGATTCCTGGCGTGCATCGTCCCATGATTTCTTGAATTCGCCTTCATTCCGTACGATCCTCATTCCCCGTCCACCGCCGCCGGCTGTGGCTTTCAGAATGACCGGATAGCCCATTTCCTTGGCTATTTTTATTCCTTGTTCTATCGAATCCAACAACCCTTCTGATCCCGGGATAGTGGGTACACCTGCCTCTCTCATGGTTGCTTTGGCGGTAGCCTTGTCACCCATTTTATTGATCATCTCAGGACTTGCTCCGATGAATTTGATTCCATATTCCTCACAGATTCTGGAAAATTCAGCGTTCTCCGACAAAAAACCGTAACCCGGATGGATCGCATCCGCATTGGTGATTTCAGCTGCCGAGATGATTCTGGGGATGTTGAGGTAAGATTCCCTACTTGGTGCAGGACCGATGCATACAGCTTCGTCAGCAAAGCGCACATGAAGGCTGTCCTTGTCCGCGGTCGAATACACCGCGACAGTTTTGATGCCCATCTCCTTACAGGTTCTGATTATCCTAAGGGCGATTTCTCCTCTGTTGGCGATTAATATTTTTTTAAACACGGTTTTTTCAGGTTGGTGATACAAAAATTATCCCGCAGGATCAACTAGGAAAAGTGGCTGGTCATATTCAACCGGGGTGGAATTTTCCACCAAAATTTTAACGATTTTACCGGAAATTTCGGATTCAATTTCGTTGAATAGCTTCATCGCCTCAATGATACAAACTGTTTGGCCTGCAGATACTGAGTCACCGACAGTCACAAAAGGATCTGAATCGGGATTGGAGGTCTTGTAGAAGGTACCGATCATCGGAGATTTGATCTCTATGTATCTTGATGTGTCCTCTTTTGGAGCAGCGGGTGCTATTGGGGCAGCGGGTGCTGTTGCTGCAGGCGCAGGTGCACTTGCGATTTGAGAAGGCTGGTGAGCAACTTCGTATTTTATAGCGGGCGCCTCAGAATACTTTTTGATAGAAAGTTTGAACTCTTCTGTTTCTATTTTAACCTCGGCAAGGCCGGAATTTGAGATGAAGTCTATTAAATCCTGGATTTCTTTTGGTTTCATGGTAAGTCTGTTTTGTGAAAAACCCGCCTTAGATATTTGGGTTCAGTTTTGATTTTGTACAAAAACAAATTAAGCTATGTAATTTAGGCAAATCACCTAGCTTATTAAAATTATTTTACTCTTTCGGAATATGAGCCATCTCTGGTATCCACTTTGATCATGATGTCCTGCTCCACAAACAACGGGACCATGACGATTGCGCCTGTTTCCAAGGTTGCAGGTTTCTGGGCGTTGGTTGCAGTATCACCTTTGATGCCGGGTTCGGTGTAGGTAATCATCAGCTCCACAAAAGGGGGAAGTTCTACAGATAGCGGGGTTTCGGTCTCATCATGTACCAAAATATCCACGATTTGGCCTTCTTTAAGAAGTTTAGGTCTTTCGATGAGTTTTTCCTGAATAGATATCTGTTCGAAATTTTCGGTATCCATAAAATTATAACCCAAGTCATCCTGGTAGATAAACTGGTGTGGTCTTTTTTCTACCCTTGCGGTGATTACTTTTTCGCCGGCTGTATAAGTCTTATCCAAAACTTTTCCAGAGGTGAGGCTTTTCAATTTTGTCCTTACAAAAGCGCCTCCTTTTCCCGGTTTGACATGTTGGAAATCCACAATCGTAAAGATGTCGTTATTCATTTCCAGACACAATCCGGTTTTGAAATCTGCGGTGCTTGCCATTATTATTTTGGTTTTTTTGTTATCGTTATTTAGGGTCGTAGCCCCATTTTAGGAAAATCGAACCCCAGGTAAATCCACCGCCAAAAGCAGCCAAGATGATATTATCGCCTTTTTTGAGTCTTGATTCATAATCCCAAAGACAGAGTGGGAGAGTCCCTGCAGTGGTATTTCCGTATTTTTCTATGTTGAGCATGACTTTGTCAGGACCGATTCCCATCCTGTTGGCAGTGGCATCAATGATCCGCTTATTTGCCTGATGGGGTACGAGCCATGAAACATCCTCTGCGGTAAGGTTATTGCGTTGCATGATTTGGGCACTGACTTCTGCCATATTGGTTACTGCAAATTTGAAAACTGAACCACCCTCTTGAAAGGCATAATGCTCACGGGCGGCAACGGTTTCCATGGTAGCCGGTTTGCGGCTTCCTCCGGCTTTCATATGAAGATAGGGAGCTCCCGAGCCATCAGAGTGTAGGAGCGAATCCATGATGCCGATATCTTCGGTTGTGGGTTCCAACAAGACTGCGCCGCCACCATCACCAAAGATGATACAGGTAGCCCGGTCTTGGTAATCAATGATAGAAGACATTTTGTCCGCACCTATTATGATCACCTTCTTGTGCATTCCGGTCTCGATAAACTGGCTCCCGATGGTCAATGCATACAAGAATCCCGAACAGGCCGCGGAAATGTCAAAACTATAACTGTTTACAGCTCCCACGCCGTCAGCAATGATATTGGCCGTAGCAGGGAAAGGCATATCAGGAGTTACAGTGGCACAGATGATGAGGTCGATATCTTCAGGATTGGTATTCGTTTTTTTCAAAAGTCCTTTTACCGCATTGATTCCGATAACCGAGGTCCCTTTGTTGTCACCTTTAAGGATCCTTCTTTCCTTTATTCCCGTTCTCGTTACGATCCATTCATCATTTGTATCGACCATTGTTTCCAGTTCACTGTTGGTCAATATGTATTCCGGTACCCAACCTTGGACTCCGGTAATGACTGCTCTGGTTTTTTTCATTCAAATTGTGTTTGAAGCCCTAAGGTAGGTTGATTATCCTACATTATCTGACTCGGAGGTGGTATTGGATTTTGACCTTGATCGTCTTTTGGATTTTCAATCAAGGCGACAAAATTATCTAAATTGTGCTTTTCCGCCAAAGTTTTTTGGTTTTAGAATGGGAGTATTGATAAACAGACATTTACAAGCTTTGAACGGTGGCTTTTGTTGAAAATAAAAATCCATCCCGAAGTCTTCGGGATGGATTTTAAAGAAATGTCATATTTATGTTGATTATGCAACAACCTCTTTCTCCATGATAACCTGTCCTTTGTAGTACAGTTTGCCATCAAGCCAAAATGCTCTGTGTGGTAAATGAAACTCGCCTGTAGTAGGGCATTGTGCAAGACCTGGAGCTGTCAACTTATAGTGAGTTCTTCTTTTGTCTCTTCTGGTTTTCGAAATTTTCCGTTTAGGATGTGCCATCTCTATACTATTTTAGATTAATCTTTTTTCTTTAATTTATTTAATATTTCCCATCTGGGATCTGCCGGTTTTTCCTGATGACTGTTTTCATCTGAATCATCGGATTCAATTTCTTCTTCTTCAGAAAGGTAGATCAAACTTCCTTCCTCCTCAAAATAATCCTCATCTGTCTCATCCATGTAGTCAGGATGGATTTTTTTGGCCGGTATGGCCAAAAGGATAAATTCATATACAAGCTGGGCGACGTTGATGGTTGGGGTGTCTTTGGTAATCATGAAGACGTCTTCGCTGATTTCCTGCACCATGGTTCCATACTTGAAGATGACTTTTTCGGCCACTTCCAAAGGATGGTCAAATTCCTCCAAACTCCTGTCACATGTCAATCCCACTGTTCCGCTGATGTTAAAATCAACTTCCAATACGGAAACTGTCTTGTTAACTTCCACATTTACAGTTAGATTGGCTCCATTGACCCAATCATCCGCCTCAAAATGTTTAAAGAACTCGTCATTGACTTCAAAGGAAAAAGAATGTTCTCCATCCCTCAATTTGATTACGTCAATATCATAGTATTTTAAGAATTTCACGACTCCTCCTGCTAATTCAAGACCGCAAATTTAGGGAAATGCTTTAGAAAAATAAAATTTGGCGGGAAATTATTTTAAGAAGCGTGTAGGATGACGGAAAGAACATGAAGATTTGAGTTTTGAATACTGAATTTCAAACAGCAAACCGTTCTTTTTCAATATGTTATACTTCTCCTTCTTCTTCCCAATTTCCTTTGTGTCGGATAATGTCATAGGCTTGCATGATGGCTGCCCGCATAGATCCCTCGTCAGCCACGTTTTTGCCGGCGATATTATATGCCGTGCCGTGGTCAGGAGAGGTGCGGATGACAGGAAGTCCTGCTGTGAAGTTGACCCCGGATTCGAATGCCTGACATTTGAACGGGATCAGACCTTGGTCGTGGTACATGGCCAAGACTCCGTCAAATTTCTTTTGATGCATCATTCCGAAAAAGCCATCTGCCGAATACGGGCCAAATACCAAATGGCCTTTGTCTTTGTATTCTTTGATCAAAGGTTTGATGATGTTCTCTTCTTCATCTCCCAAAAGCCCATCTTCCCCGGCATGTGGATTCAATCCAAGGATAGCGATTTTTGGTTTTGCGATGCCAAAGTCGTCCTTGAGCGACTTCATCATGATGTTGAGTTTGGATTTGATTTTTTCCGGGGTGATGTTTTTAGCCACATCCTTTAGCGGGATATGGCCGGTCACCACTCCCACACGGAAACCGTCAGCTACCAAAAACATCAGGCTGTCTTTGGATCCAAAAGCTTCTGTCAGGTATTCGGTATGTCCTATAAATTTTTTTTCGGGACTGTTGATATTGCTTTTATTCAGAGGAGCAGTGACCAACGCCTCAATTTTATTGTCCTTTAAGTCTTTGATAGCATGGTCAAGTGCCGCCAATGCCAATTTGCCTGCTTCATGGGTTTCTACCCCGGGGACCACGTCGGGACTTTCTTCGAGAACATTGATGACATTTATCTTTTTGTGGAGGACTTCATCAATGCTTTTGATCTGCATGAAATTGAAGTCCTCGATACCGAGTTGTTTTCTGTAAAAAGTCAGTGCTTTGCCATGTGCATAAATAACAGGAGTGATTAGCTTGATCAGCCTATTGTCCAAAAGTGCTTTGATGGTGACTTCTGCACCGACGCCATTGATGTCTCCGATACTGATGCCAACGACCGGTTTGTTTTTTCTTTGGTTCATTGAAATTTATAGAATACTGTTGGTTATTGATTTAAATCTGATGTTTTCAAACCTTGGGAATTCCCCTTTTTTGAATGGGAGAATGCTTGCCAACATCAGAAAAAGCTTCCTATTGCCTTCATAAATAAATAGTAGGGCTTTGTGATAATTCTCTTATTTTTGACATGCAATTTAAATAAAATTATTAGAGTATACCGCATGGAAAAGGTCAGACCCAAAAAACACCTTGGACAGCATTTCCTGATAGATTTGGGGATTGCTGAGAATATTACCAAGGCCATCACGGGTCATGGAGGCGTCCAAAAAGTCCTCGAAATAGGTCCCGGAATGGGCGTACTGACTGATTTTCTTTTGTTGGAAAAATGGGATTTGTACCTCGTCGATATCGACAGGGATTCGATCAAATACCTCCGTGAGAAATATCCCGATCTGGGAGAAAAGATCATTGAGGCTGATTTTTTGAGGAAAGATTTTGCCACGCTCATGCAGGAACCTTATGCCATCATCGGCAATTTTCCTTACAACATTTCCTCCCAGATTCTCTTTAATGTACTGGAGCAAAGAAATCAGGTGACCGAGGTAGTCTGTATGCTGCAGAAGGAGGTGGCACAGCGCATAGCATCGCCTAAAGGGAACAAAGATTATGGGATTTTGTCAGTTCTTTTGCAGGCATTTTACGATATTGACTATTTGTTTTCTGTTTCCCCCGAGGTATTCAATCCCCCTCCAAGAGTCAATTCAGGAGTCATCAGGTTGAAAAGAAATTCAGTGAAGCATCTGGAATGTGATGAGAAATTGTTTTTCCGTGTGGTGAAGCAGGGTTTTGCAACGAGGAGGAAAACATTGAGAAATTGTATGAAATCTTTTGGGCTTTCTGAAGAACTTACCAAAGATCCCATCATGGACAAAAGAGCGGAGCAGTTGGATGTACAGGAATTTATCGGATTAACGCTAAAAATACAGGAATCTTGGAACCAATAAAATCATTTGAACTTTCCAAAGAATATCTGGAAAGCCTTCAGGACAGTATTGAAATCCAGAACAATGATTTCATCACTGAATCTTTTGAAGGGGCCAACGTGGCGGATATTGCCTCCCTATTGGACGAACTCAATATGGATGAGGCGATCTATGTTTTGAGATTGCTTCCTGCCACCACCGCAGCTGACATCCTGATTGAGCTGGATGAAGATTCTTTGATTCAAGTAATCCGTGAATTGGAACCAATAGAATTGGCAGGGCTGATCGATCAGATGGAATCCGATGATGCGGCGGATATTCTGATCCTGATGCCGACCAAGGATAGGGAAGTTGTCATCAGTCACCTTCAGGAAAGGGAAAAATCAGCCAACATCCTTGACCTCCTACGCTACGACGAGGATTCTGCAGGGGGTTTGATGGCAAAGGAATTTATCCGAGCCAACCAAAACTGGAACGTAGTCCAGACCATTGAAGAAATCAGGCGACAGGCCGAAAAAGTAGAAAAGATATATTCCATCTATGTGGTGGACAACAGGCAGCACCTATTGGGAAGGGTGTCACTCAAAAAAATCATCCTTGCTTCCGCTGATACAAAGATTTCGGATATCTACGAACCGGAGCTGATTTCCATCCCTACCCATATGGAAGGTGAAGACGTGGCTGAAATCATGCGCCGCTATGACTTGGAATCCGTTCCTGTCGTCAATGCCAAAAACCGGTTGGTAGGCAGGATTACTGTCGATGATATTTTGGATTTGATACGGGAGCAATCTGAGGAGGATATACAGGCGATGACCGGTATCTCTGCGGATGTGGAGGAGTCGGATTCCATTTTCAGGATTTCCAAAGCGCGTTTGCCATGGTTGCTTATCGGAGTTATAGGTGGATTGATGGGGGCGAAGATCATTGGGTTTTTTGAAGTCGGATTGAGTAAATACATTGCCTTGGCTTCATTTATTCCGTTGGTGGCAGCGACCGGTGGCAATGTCGGGATTCAATCTTCTTCTTTGGTGGTTCAGTCCTTGGCTTCCAAATCTGTTTTTGATGACTCGCCTTGGCAGCGGTTTGTAAAGGGCTTGCTGATTGCCTTGGTCAATGGCGTCGTATTGGCTGTTTTTGTTTTTTTGGTAGTTGTTTTCATTTATGGTTTTGAAAGCATTTTTGGTTTGACCATTGGATTGGCCATGTTTTGTGTGGTGCTT
>JBBRFK010000116.1:0-12395 GCA_038224435.1 Cytophagales bacterium
GAAGGATTGTTTTGGATCGGGGGAATGATGACTTTTAGCAAAGATTCAAAGACAATTTCCTGAATGGCTGCTTCAGTCTCACCAAAATACACCCTCGTATCCGCACCAAGATTCAATCCCAAAATTTCAATTTCTTGGCCAGCCAAAGCTTATTGAGGTGAAAAAGAAAATATTCCGGGATTCAGGGAGGACAATGGAAGGGTATTGCCAAATGAAAAATCCCCGTCAATAGCTGTAAACGATCGGACAAAATAGGTCAGTCCAGGTTGCAGGTTGCGGGCTTCTCCTATAAACCTGCCCGGCCCGCTTCTTTCTCCCAAAGAAACTATTACGGGATCAGAAAAATCCTCCCGGGTATCCAGCCAAAACCCATGGTCATCCACCCGCAGTTGGTTATTGGCGATCAACCTTCCCACCAACCTTGCACTTTCCCCGCTGACATACAAAGGTGGCTCAGTCAGCAAGGCAAAAGTTGACACTTCTTCCTCGCAGGAACCGAGGAAAATAGCCACTAAAATTAAAATGCCTCTAAACCTCATTTTACTCATTTTGAACATCCCCAAAAAGTAAAAGGAAGGGATTAACAGTTATTTGATTGATAATTTAAAACTAAATACATCAAAAAAAAAAATAGCAAAGTTTATCCCTTTTATTCTCCAAAAAAATAAAAAAAAACCCTTGAAACATCTCCAAGGGACTTTTAAGAAAGTTGAAACTTTACGATGAATTACTTCACCACACCCAATTCCTTTCCTACCTCTATAAATGCAGCAATGGCCTGATCCAAATGTGCTCTTTCGTGACCTGCAGAAATCTGTACCCGGATCCTTGCCTGACCTTTTGGCACCACAGGAAAATAAAACCCGATCACATAGATTCCTTTTTCCAAGAGCTTCTCGGCCATCTTTTGGGAAAGCACGGCATCATACAGCATGATCGGGACGATGGCATGCTCGCCCGGCTTGATATCAAAACCGGCCGCAGTCATCTTTTGCCTGAAGTATTTGGTATTTTCTTCGAGTTTATCCCGTAGCTCATTGCTTTCTGAGAGTAAGTCAAAGACAGCGATGGAAGCCCCGGTGATGGAAGGTGCCAAGGTATTGGAAAACAGATATGGCCTTGACCGCTGACGCAGCAGTTCGATGATTTCTTTTCTACCTGAGGTAAATCCACCGGAAGCACCGCCCAATGCTTTGCCAAGTGTACCGGTGATGATGTCGATTTTGCCCATCACATTGCGGTATTCGTGGACACCCCTGCCTGTCTTACCCATAAACCCCGTAGAATGGCATTCGTCTGACATGACCAAAGCATTGTATTTTTCTGCCAAAGCGACGATTTTGTCCAATTGGGCAATGGTGCCATCCATGGAAAAGACGCCGTCGGTAACGATGATTTTGTTTTGGGCACCTTTGGCATCCGCATCTTTGAGCTGGGTCTCAAGGTCTTCCATGTCATTGTGGTTGTAGCGGAAGCGCATCGCCTTGCATAGCCTCACTCCATCTATGATGGAAGCATGGTTGAGCGCATCAGAAATGATTGCATCTTCGGCACCGAATATCGGTTCAAAAACCCCACCGTTGGCATCAAAAGCCGCCGCATACAAAATGGTGTCTTCGGTTCCGAGAAATTTGGAGATTTTGGCTTCGAGTTCTTTGTGGATATCCTGTGTCCCGCAGATAAACCTCACCGAAGACATCCCAAAGCCATGGGAATCAATTGCGTTTTTGGCGGCCTCAACGACCTTTGGATGGGAAGAAAGTCCCAGGTAATTATTGGCGCAGAAGTTCAGTACCTGTTTTCCTCCGGCGATGGTAATCTCGGCAGACTGCGGGGAAGTGATGATGCGCTCCCTTTTGAACAGGCCCGCCGCTTCAATTTCTTGTAACTCTTTCTCTAATTTGGGTTTCAAAGTATCGTACATGCTGTATTTGATTAGGTTTTAAAAGAAAAAAACACTCGTGGAATTAATTGAGATACATCCATCGAAATCACTATTTTTGTCGCTTTAAGTCCCAAATATAATTAAAAATCCGCAGGGCCTTCCCTGAGTACCGGCAAGGAATATTTTAAAATGGAAAGAATTTTAATCATTGGCGCAGCCGGGCAATTGGGTTCGGAACTGACGCAGGCCATAGCACAAATGTACGGCGGAGACAATGTCATCGCCACAGACATCAACCCAAAAGCATTGGAAAAATTTGATAATTGTAGGACTGCCGTCCTCGATGTTATGGACAAAGATGCCTTGAAAAAATTGGTAAAAGACCAAAACGTAAAGCAGATTTACCATTTGGCCGCGGTACTTTCTGCCACAGGGGAAAAGAATCCGCTTTTTGCCTGGAACCTCAATATGGAAAGTTTGCTTTTTGTCTTAGAACTGGCAAAAGCCGAAAAACTGGATAAAATCTATTGGCCTTCCTCCATTGCTGTCTTTGGTCCCAATACCCCAAAAATCAAGACACCTCAATATTGTGTCAAAGAACCCAACACGGTCTATGGCATTTCCAAACAAGCCGGAGAAAGGTGGTGTGAGTATTATTTTCAAAAATATGGCGTGGACGTAAGAAGTCTCCGCTATCCGGGACTTATCGGCTACAAGTCCCTTCCTGGCGGCGGGACTACGGATTATGCGGTTGAAATCTACCACAAGGCGATTGCCGGGGAGCATTTTGTTTCTTTCCTGAAAGAAGATTCTTACCTGCCGATGATGTATATGCCCGACGCGATTAAGGCCACTTTGGACCTGATGCATGCAACAAAAGAGCAAGTGAAAATCCGGTCGAGCTACAACCTTTCGGCCATGAGTTTTTCACCAAAAGAAATTTTTGAAAGTATCAGCGCACATTATCCTGATTTCAGCATCAGCTACAAGCCTGATTTCAGACAGGAAATCGCAGACTCTTGGCCGGATAGCATAGATGACAGCTGCGCAAGAAAAGGCTGGGGATGGCAGCATGAATATGGTCTTGAGAAAATGACCGCTGATATACTCAAGCATCTTCCCTCCTATTCATTTTGATTTTCCAAAGCCAGATATCCTGATGAATGGTATCGGGTTTTCCCCTTTTTACTACCATAAACATTCCTTTTTTAGCTATAGACAAAATACATTTTGATAAGTAGAACAAAAGTCATTAATTTGATTACAGTAGCTTATCCAAAATGCCAACAAAAAATCTTCCAGCTTTTCTTTCCGTCTTGCTCTTCCTTTTGGTGGGGGTTATTTTGTTTTTCAAAGAACCAAAGACGGTGGATTTTAGCACCGATGTCAAACCCATTTTAAACAAACATTGTATTTCCTGTCACGGTGGGGTGAAAAAAAACGGTGGCTTCAGCGTACTTTTTGAGGAAGAAGCATTTGCGGTGACCGAATCAGGACAACCTGCCATCATTCCCGGCCGACCGGGACAGAGTGAACTCATCAGAAGACTTTACGAATCAGATCCCGAAATGCGGATGCCTTACCACAGACCGGCTTTATCAGAATCTGAAATAGAAACACTCAAAAAATGGATTCACCAAGGAGCTACATGGGGAAAACACTGGGCCTACAATCCTGTACAGGAACCTGAAATCCCTTTGGCATCAGGAAAATCTTTTACATCAATTCTTGCCAAAACTCCAATTTCACCCATTGACTATTTTGTATTTCAAAAACTGGAGGAAAACAGATTTGAACCTTCCCCTGAGGAGGATCAAGGAAAATTATTGAGAAGAATGTCATTGGATATCACAGGCCTTCCTCCATCAGAAAAATTCGTATCCGATTGGAATGCAGGAAAAATAACCTATGCGCAAGCTGTTGATCAACTTTTGGACCTGCCGACTTATGGTGAAAAATGGGCAACATGGTGGCTTGACATGGCGCGCTATGCAGATACCAAAGGCTATGAGCGGGATGTTTCCCGGACTATGTGGCCCTATCGGGACTGGGTCATCCGGTCATTGAATGAGGACATGCCTTTCGATCAATTCACAGTTGAGCAACTTGCGGGGGACCTATTGCCCAACCCATCAGAAGCGCAGTTGATTGCAACGGCTTTTCACCGCAATACCATGAACAATGACGAGGGAGGTACGGAAGATGAAGAATTCCGGGTTGCGGCGGTATTGGATCGGGTCAGCACCACATTTGAGGTTTGGCAGAGTACTACTATGGCATGCGTACAATGTCACAGCCATCCTTATGATCCTTTCAGGCACGAAGAATTTTTTCAGGTTAAGGCTTTTTTTAATAATTCCAGGGATGAGGATACCCATGATGAGGAGCCAAAACTGAGGATTTATACCGAAGAAGAAAAAGTGCAGGTTCAAAAAATCAAATCTTGGGTGGCACAAAACAGCAACCAAAAGGAGGCTTTGGCAAAGGAGAATTTTCTTACATACCAAGAACCAAAGTACCATGCCCATCTGAGTGAGGACTTTGTCAATGGAGAATTGATAGATACAAAATGGCTTGGTTTGTGGCACAAAGGAACAACTTACCTAAGAAATATTGACACCCAAAGTTCCGACCTGATGTTGCTGAATTATTGGGCGGATGTGGATGGTACCAAAATGGAAATCCGCAAAGGTGGACCCGAAGGTGAAATCCTCAGCGAATTCACGATCAATAAAACCGAAGGACGGATCACCAGAACCATTCCTTTCAAAAAAATCTCAGGAAAAACCGACCTATTTATCAGCGCTTCCAACCCAAAAGCAAAACCACAGCAGTCCACTTCGGCGATTGTTTGGTTTGCATTTATACCGTCACTACCGGAAAAAGACAATCCTGAATACCTCATCATGGAGCAGCAATGGCAGGATTTGTTGGCTGCCAAACCTATCTCCCTTCCCATCATGATCGAAAACCCCGATTTCATGAACAGAAAAACCCATGTTTTTGAAAGGGGAAATTGGATGTTGCTTGGAGAAGAAGTATCCCCAAAAACGCCAGAAATATTGAACAACTGGAAGGCCGAATGGCCCAAAAACAGATTGGGTTTGGCGTATTGGATGGTAGACAAAGAAAACCCACTGACAGCCAGAACCTTGGTGAACAGGGTTTGGGCCCAATTATTCGGACGGGGATTGGTCAATAGCCTGGAAGATATGGGAACCCAATCGGACACGCCTTCCCATCCCGAATTGCTCGACCACCTGGCTTGGAAACTGATGCATGAGTTTGATTGGAGTATCAAATCTCTGATCAAGGAAATCGTCAGCTCCCACACCTATAGACAGAGCTCCAAGACAAGTCCTGAGATGTATGAGAAAGATCCCGAAAACAGGTGGTATGCAAGGGGTCCGAGATTCAGACTCAGCGCTGAGCAAGTGCGAGACCAAGCCTTGGCCGTCTCGGGTCTGATCAGTAACAAAATGTATGGAAAAGGCGTCATGCCCCATCAACCAGAAGGAATCTGGCAAACCGTATACAATGGTGAGTCTTGGAAAACAAGTGAAGGAGAAGACCAATACAGAAGGTCGATTTATACCTTCTTGAAACGAACAAGTCCGTATCCTTCCTTTCTCAGTTTTGATGCCGGCAGCAGGGAAGTCTGTATCAGCAAACGCATCGTCACCAATACGCCGCTACAGGCATTGGCTACCTTGAATGATCCGGTATATATGGAAGCTGCTTTGAAACTTGGAGAGAAAATGTCCCAAAATCCAAAGAAAAACCCGGACATAATCATCTCTGAAACTTATGAAAAAATGCTGCTTGTGCCGATTACAGATTCCAAGAAAAAAAGTATGCTGAATCTCTATGAGGAAGCATTGGCCAATTACCGATCGAGACCTGAAGAACTGAAAGAATTTCTGCAAGACAAACAAGTCAATGCAAATCCTGAATTGGCAGCCTATATTTTGGTCGCCAGTGCCTTGCTGAACTTAGATGAATTTCTTACCAAATCATGATATGAAAAGGCTGGAAAACCTATTGACCGAGCTTCACCGCAACCAACTTGAAAAACAAACAAGGCGACATTTTCTGATGGACTGCGTCAGCAAAATGGGTGGCTTGGCTTTAGCACCTTTATTATTGGGCTGCGAAACAAATTCGGGAAAGCCTGCAAATAGTCAGCAACTCCAACTTTCAGCAAGGGACCTGAATCCACTTTCCCCTTTGCCTCCTCCCTATTTTGCCAAAGCCAAATCGGTCATTTACCTGCATATGGCGGGATCACCTTCGCAGTTGGAGCTCTTTGATTTTAAGCCGGAACTTGTCAAATACAACAACCAACCCTGTCCTGAATCCCTTTTGGAAGGAAGGAAATTTGCCTTTATCCGCGGCGTCCCAAATCTTTTGGGTCCCCAATCGAATTTTGCCCAACATGGAGAATCCGGTGCTTGGGTATCTGATTACCTTCCCCATTTTTCCAAAGTGGTAGATGAGGTAGCTTTTTTGAAAGCGGTGCATACAGATCAATTCAACCATGGCCCTGCACAGCTATTCATGCAAACAGGAAGCCCAAGGTTGGGAAGACCAAGTCTGGGGAGTTGGGTGACATATGGTCTTGGAACCGAAAACCAAAACCTTCCGGGATTTGTCGTGCTGACTTCCGGCGGCAAAACTCCCGATGCAGGAAAAAGTGTCTGGGGCAGTGGATTCCTGCCATCTGTTTACCAAGGAGTACAATGTCGGTCAAAAGGCGATCCGGTGCTATACCTAGAAGACCCAAAAGGGATCAACCGTGATCTCAAGCAAACACTGATATCTTCCATCAATGAAGTAAATAAAGCTGAATTTGAAGCCTTTGGAGATCCTGAAACTTTGGCTAGGATCAACCAATATGAAATGGCGTACAGGATGCAGATCGAAGTCCCTGAAGTCATGAACATCAACGATGAACCGGAATACATCCATGAGCTATACGGAACCAAACCAGGTGAGGAAGCCTTTGCCAACAACTGTCTACTCGCCAGAAAACTGGTGGAAAAAGGGGTTCGTTTTGTTCAATTGTATGATTGGGGCTGGGACAGTCATGGCACAGACCATGACACGGCGATAGATTTGGGATTTAGAAACAAGTGCAACGAAATTGATAGACCGATTGCAGCGCTATTGCTTGACTTGAAGCAAAGGGGATTGTTGGAAGATACTTTGGTCGTTTGGGGAGGGGAATTTGGGCGGACACCGATGCAGGAAAACAGGGAAGGAAAGACCCAGGGCTTCAAAGGCCGTGACCATCATGTGGATGCATTTACCATGTGGATGGCAGGGGCAGGCATCAAAAGCGGGGCAAGTTATGGACAAACAGACGATTTTGGTTTTTCAGGAGTGGAAGGAAAGGTGTCTGTGCATGATGTCCAAGCCACTATTTTACAGGTTTTGGGATTTGACCACGAGAAGTTTACTTATAATTTTCAGGGAAGGCCATTTCGCCTGACCGATGTAGAAGGCGAAATAATCAGAGATATTTTAGCCTAATCGGGGACCTATGCTACATTTTATTTTTCCATTGATAGGCCGATTCCATCCATTAATTGTCCATTTGCCGATTGGTTTTATTTTGATTTCGCTTATTTTCATGTATTTCCCAAGGAAGGACAAATCTATCTTTTTGCCTACCGTAAAGTTTGCATTACTTCTGAGTACAGTTTCGGCTTTTTTTGCTTGTATCACAGGAATTATCCTGTATAACCAAGAGGGTTTTGCATTCGATACAGTTCGGAACCATTTGGTTTTGGGTATTACTACCGCCTTGATTTGCCTTTCTCTTTATTTTCTTATTAAAAAGAAACAAACCACCTCCGACCCGAAAATCCATATGGCTTCGGGAATATTATTTCTTACCCTGACTTTGACTGGACATCTTGGGGGAAATCTTACACACGGGGAAACGTACCTGACGGAGGTTTTGCCGGAAGGGATTCAGGAAACTTTTGGATGGAAAATCGAGGAACAATTCGGACCTCTGTCTCTTGACGAAGAAAAATGGCAGGAAGCATTGTTCTTTGAAGAAGTGGTGCAACCGATATTGAACCAAAACTGCCGCAGTTGCCATAATGAAAAAAACCGGAAGGGAGATTTGATGCTTACTTCCAAGGAAACCTTATTGAAAGGTGGGAAAAACGGAGAAATCTTATCCATTGGAAAGCCGATGGAAAGCCATCTCATTGAGAGGATGCTGCTGCCATTGGACCATGAAGACCACATGCCGCCCAAGGAAAAACGCCAACCCATTAAATCTGAGGTGGAATTGTTAAAAGCTTGGCTTTTGGCTGGAGCATCTTTTGAGGAGACGCTCGGCCAATCGGAAGTCCCCGTAGCATTGGTTTCTTCCTTTTTTGTGAGAAACGAGACTTCTTTCTATCCAGAGGTTCAATTGGAACCGATAGAAGAAAATATCCTGAAAGACTTGAAAAGCAAAGGTTTTTTTATAGAAAAGCTGAGTGAGGAATCGCCCTTAGTCAAAGTCAGCAGCATCAATTTCCCTGATTGTGAAAATCAGGATGTAGCTTCCCTAGAACCGATTATTGAATATATTACCATTCTCGACCTTAGCCATTCAAAAGTCAACGATGACCTTATTCCGTTTGTGGGAAAAATGGAAAATCTCACCCTTCTCAAACTGAATGAGACCGATATCCAGGGGCAAAATTTCGAAATTCTAAAGAATAACATTCATTTGGCAACTATACATTTGACCAAATCTCAGGTCAAGAAGGAGAATTTATTGAAGCTGAATTCCCATCCAAGGCTACAAAAAGTCTTCGCCTATGACACCCCTTTGGCAAAAGAAATGACCAATGAAAAAATCAATGGGTTAAGCTTTAAGGTCGAAATGGGAAATTTTGAATTGCCTTCCCTGCCAACAGATAAGGTTAAATATTAGCAGAAAAGGCAAAAATCAAATTTTTTCCAAAATAGCGTCAGGTTCAAAACCCAAAATCAAATGCCCGTCAGGAAATTCGACAATCGGTCTTTTGATCATACTGCTTTTGGCACTGAGTAAAGCAAACGCAGTGTTTTCCTTATCCAAGGAGTATTTTTCTTCATCTGTCAATTTTTTATAGGTCGTCCCTTTTTTATTGACCAATGATTCAAGACCAACCTGAAGGGTAAATCTCTTCAAGAGTGAATTGTCCGGAGCATGCTTTTTGTAATCGATGAATTCATACTCAATTCCGTTTTCCTCCAAAAATGTGAAGGTTTTTTTCATCGTATCACAGTTTTTGATTCCGTATATTTTCAAGGGCATATTTGCGGATTTTTGATGGGAAATTTCTCCTTAAAAAACCTCTAAAAGAGATTCCTCATTGGCCTGTATGATCTTTTCTACCAAATCATTTGTCAAGGCAGTGGAAAGAAAAAGGCTTTCGTATTGAGAAGGAGCAAGGTAAATACCTCTTTTCAGCATGGCTTGGAAATATTTCCCAAATCGGACCGTATCTGAATTTTTTGCAGACTCAAAATCGTAAACATGCTGATCAGTGAAGAAAAGGCTATACATGCTTCCAATGTGGTTGATTGTATAATCCAACCCAAGTCTATCCAAAGAATTTTGAAAACCCTTTACCAACTTACCTCCGATACTGTTTAGTGTTGTGTAAACTTCGGGATTTTGGTTTAAATGTTTGAGCATGGTCAGACCCGCAGCCATTGCAATGGGATTGCCGGAAAGTGTTCCTGCCTGGTAAACAGGGCCTGCCGGGGAAACAAATTCCATGATTTCTTTTTTGCCACCATAGGCTCCCACGGGCATACCACCACCGATGATTTTGCCAAGAGTAGTCATATCAGGCGTGACGCCAAAGAGTTCTTGCGCTCCGCCTTTTGCCAACCTGAATCCGGTCATGACTTCATCGAAAATAAGGACAATTCCTTCTTGGGTACAGATATTTCTCAATCCCTGAAGGTAACCCTCTTTGGGGAGTACAAGTCCCATATTGCCCGGAACAGGTTCGAGAATCAAAGCCGCTATTTCACCTTTGTTGGCAGCCACAAGTCGTTCTACAGCTTCAAGATCATTATAAGGAGCAAGCAAGGTATCCTTTGCGGTACCTTTCGTAACCCCGGGTGAATCAGGATTGCCCATGGTAATCGCCCCCGATCCAGCTGAGATCAAAAAGGAATCTCCGTGTCCATGATAATGCCCTTCCATTTTGATGAACTTATCTCTTCCCGTATACCCTCGTGCCACCCTGATGGCAGACATCGTGGCTTCGGTACCTGAATTCACCATCCTCACTTTTTCTACAGAGGGCACCATGCTTGCGATCAGCTCGGCAATTTCTACTTCCCTGGCTGTTGGTGCACCAAATGAAGTTCCAAATTCCAAAGCCTTGATGATGGCTTCTTTGATCATTGGGTGATTGTGGCCAAGGATCATCGGACCCCAGCTGTTGATGAGCTCGATGTATGAATTATCATCTTCATCATAGATAAAGGCTCCATCTGCTCTTTTTATAAAAATCGGATCCCCGCCTACAGCCCTGAATGCACGAACGGGAGAATTGACTCCTCCCGGTATATATTTTTTTGCTTTTTCAAACAATGATTTACTATGGGTAATCTGCATGTATTTTTGTGATTTAATTAACTTCTAATTTTCCATTATACAATCTTAACACAGGAACGTACCTGTTGTTATTGGCATCTCTAAAATCAAAGCCGTAGGTTATTTTTCCTTGATTGAAACCGTTTTTATCTAAGTTTTTTCTAAAGTCAAATCCTTGGGCAGGACTGATCGTCTCCGATATCCAATAGGTAAGCTCATATCCCAAGTGCATATTCAATGAAGGAAATTTCCCGTATTCCTCATTAAATCCGGTTCTAAAAATTTCCAAGTTGGCATTGCTGAAGTCTATGGAATTATTTCCTAAAAAGACAAAATTTTGGTTTTCCAACATTTCATAACTTGCAAAATTGAAATATAACCAGCTATCCATAACAATAACAGGGATTTTAATGTTTTTGGATTCCATATAGCCGAAGGTGGTTTGGGCAATGTTCGGATCATCTGTCAAAATAATGACGGCATCGGTTTTGGCCTGCGCTCTTTGGTGTAGGTTCAGACCATCAAAAAACTGGTTGATATTTTTTGGGGTAATCAATGTTTTGACAGGCATTTTGTAGTCGGAAGCCCCGATTTCCTCTGAGATTTTATTGGCTAGCATTTCATCTCGGGAATTGCTAGAGTAACCGATTGCGAGTCTTTTCCCCTGCACATTGGTTATTATATAGGCCATCAATCCCTTGGTCAGAGAAGCAACGGAAGGCCTAAAAAGGTACGCATGGTCGATATTTTGGATTTTATCATCAATGTTTGACAAAGGATTGATAAAAGGGATATTCATTTTTTGGGAAAATTGGGACACGATTTCCGTTTCTTCGGGATAAACAGGTCCAATGATGACATCTGCAGTTGTCAAAAATGGGTCGTTAAGGATTTGATTCAGCTTTGATGGATTACGCTGGGTATCGAAGGTTTTGACATTGATTTTTTGTCCACTTTGCTGCAATTCATCCAAAGCGAACCTTATACCCTGAAAAAGTTCCAAAACAAAATTCCCTTGTGACAAGAGTTTGACGTCGGTCTCTCCGGAATAGCTAAAAGGTAATACAACGGCAATATCAAGAGATTGCAGATTTTTATTCGGTTTGATTCCGACGGTTGGATTGTCTTCAGTTGACCTTAATCGTTGTACCACTGCTTTTTCTTCAGTAGACAAAATTGACTGTTTTTCAAGCTGCTCTTTAAGTGCAGTCAAGTAACCCTTGTTTTTTTCAAATTTGCTCAAATTTGCGATCAGGAAACTGACAGATGTATTCCTAAGGTAGTTGAGGCTGGAATTTTCGGCAATGCCAAATATTTCAGCGTCTTTGATCAAAGAAATTATCTGTAAAGCCTCTGCATTTTTGGATTGGTTAAAATAAATCAAACCAAGTAAGTACCTGGCGTCGTCTTGTTTGTCCCAGGTTTTATTTTCTGTCAATGGTTTGATCGTTGAAAGGGCCAATTCCATCTGTTTGTTTTGGAAGGCCGCAAAACCAAAATGATATTGTGCAAACAAGGCCAATTCACCGTATGCGGAAGTTGACATATACGGCCTCAACAATTCCATTGCATCGGTATAATTCCCATAACCGATCAGGGTTTTAGCTCTTTTATATGGATCTAATTTGTCTTGGGGAAAAGCTTCAATTGAAAAAATGAATAAAAACATCAATAAAAAGAAGTTTGCTTTCATAGGAGAATTTCTTATTTCAATCATGGTGATTACTTCAAAATAAGGGTCAAGTTAAGCCATTTCCCTACAAAAGAAAAGTAAAATATGGTTTCAGGATTGGTCCTCAAGATTAAATCGCTCTTCGGTTAGTGGGTAGATATTATTATTTGTAAAGTCAGTTTGGGAACATTCCATTTCAAAAATTTTTTATTTGTCAGAATGGCATCAAGATT
>JBBRFK010000117.1:0-12379 GCA_038224435.1 Cytophagales bacterium
GAAGATCCGGATATCATTGACGGAAGCAGGAGAAAAAGATTAGCTAATGGAAGCGGACGAAGCATCATTGAAGTCAATAACCTGATGAAGCAATTTAGTGACATGAGGAAAATGATGAAGCAAATGAATAAAATGGGAGGCGCCCAAAAAGCCCTTGGCGGATTGATGCCTAAGATGGGTAGGAGGTAGGGTAGTTGACAGACCACAGTTTTCAGTTTATGGGAAACAGTTTACATTTCGCAATAAACAGTTTTCCATTGTAAGTCAAAAAGCCTCTATTTGCAATTGTCAGCAGCTTAACTTAAATCAATCCTTATGTTGGTTATTGACAGGAAAGCGGGTGTTCGTAAAACGGGAAGCCGAAATAAGGGAAGAAAAAGGGAAGAATGATTAAAGGAGATTACTTCCGAATTCCTACTTTTTTTATGTAGTCAATTTATACTTTTTCCCAGGAAGGGATTTGATAAGTCCTTCAAATTCAAGATTCAATAAGGTAGAAGCTAAACTTGAAATGGATACATTAAGTAAAATCGCAATCTGATCGATTTCTAGTTCTTTTTTCTCAATCAGGATAGTCAACACGCTTCTTTCTTCTTCATTGTATTTAGTGAGATCGAATATTTTATTTTTAGTATTTGTGGCTGTCAGGTTTTCCTTTGACCATGACAGTGATTCTTCAAGGTCTTTTGGGCCGGTGTAAATAGATGCTTTCATGGATCGGATCAGGTTATTGCAACCTTCACTGTAGGTGGACAGCAAGTTACCCGGCACGGCAAAAACCTCTTTATTGTAACTGAATGCAATCTCAGCGGTGATCAATGCCCCGCCTTTTTGTGCTGCTTCCACGACAATCACAGCATCCGACAAACCTGATATAATCCTGTTTCTCCTCGGGAAATTGCTTGGATGCATCACTGTTCCCGGTGGATATTCGCTCACAAGACCACCTCCGTTTTCCATCATTTGGTCTGCGGTATTTTTATGTATGGCCGGATAAATCTGATCTACAGAAGATCCCAATATGCCCAAAGTGGGAATGTTATTTGCCAAGGCTGTCTTATGGGCTTCGATATCCACGCCGTAGGCCAATCCACTGACGATGGTAGCGTGGTAAGGAGTTATATCCTCTATGATCTTTTTTGTGATGTTTTTTCCGTACTCTGTGGCGTTTCTAGTTCCTACGATAGCAACTGACCTGTTTGGATTGAGATTTACCTGTCCTTTGGTGTATAATACCATCGGGCAATCGTCCATCACTTTGAGCCTTGCAGGAAAATTTTGATCGGAGAAAGTAAGTAATCTTATTCCTTTTTTTTCGCAGTTTGAAATGATATCTGCAGCTTGCCTAAGGTATTGGTCCTTGTCCTTCCTGATTTCAGCAAGCTTTTTATTGAGACGAGGGATTTTTGAAATTTTTCCCGGCGCAAGGTCAAAAAAATCCTTTGCCGAGCCGGTGTAGGCTAGGATATTTCTGTATAAAGTAGGGCCGATATTAGGGATTAGATTAAGCGCTAACTCAAAAATCAATTCCTTACTATTTGGATTCGACATGCATGGTATCCCGTATTTCTATTAAAAAACGTTTGATCTGATTGAGCCTGTCCACCATGGCTGCTTTGTCAAAAACTTTTAGGTGATCGCCTTTGATTACCTCTTGGGCACCTTGAAGCGTGTATCCTTTGATTTTTACCAATTGATAGATATACCTGATTTTCTCAATATCATCTTTGGTAAAACGCCGGTTGCCTTTCTTGTCTTTTTTGGGTTTGATGATGTCAAATTCACCTTCCCAATAACGTATAAGAGATGGTGCAACTTTGAACATGCTAGCTACTTCTCCAATGGAGTAGTATTTTTTTTCGATTTCTTTTTCTTTGTACGGCACAGGATTTAAAGCATTACTTTAACCAAAAATATGAAAAATAATTAATTTTCAAGTCTCAAATATTTTTTTCATCAGTTGCCACTTTTCATTTTCTGCTGTACCGGGCAACTTTTGTTGAAAGCTTGACATGAGGTTTTCCCATTCCTGAACTTTCGGGTTATTTGCATCCATTTCGGCTTTCTTTTCAAATGTAAAGCTTGAATCCACCTCAATAATCATGCACAACCTATTTTCCCAACGGTATAATTCCATGGAAATTATACCCGCATCTCTGAAGCTTTGAAGGATTTCAGGTTTTACGGATTTGTGATAACTTTCATATTCCTCAATGAGTTGAGGGTCATTTTTTAAATCAAGGGTCAAGCAATATTTTTGATTCATCTGTATTATACTAAATAAAGGCTTCCGGAAGATTAATTTTATATCTCCCGAAAGCCTATGTTTTTGACCTTACTTGAATGGAGTTATTTATTTAGGATCTTTTTCTTCAGGTATTTCTTTGGTATCCTCAGCCCCTTTCAGATAGGTAGGAAGATTCAATCCTGCCATATTGAATAAATCATTTAAAGGAGGTACACTTTTCATCAATCCGGAGATAAAGTTGGCTGTTGAACCGTTTCCGTTTTCACCATTTGAACCGGAGTCCCAAACTGTGACTTTGTCGATTTTGATATTTTTCACAGCATCTACCTGAGTTTTGACAAGCTCAGGGAGTTTCTCAATCAATAAGAGTTGGAATGCTTTGTTTGGATCTCCGCCTGCGGCATCCACGACCTGCCTGTAACCTTCTGCCTGTTTGGTCAATATTTCATAAAGGCCTCTAGCCTCGGCATCCATTTTGGCAAATATCGCATCAGCTTCACCTTTTGCCTGTTCCCTGATTCTCTCAGCTACAGCCTGGGCTTCAATGATTGCTTTTTGTTTGGCGATTTCAGCTGGAATAACTTCATTGGCGATTTGTGTGGACCTATCCCTCTCAGACCTGGCAGCTTCTGCTTTTTGCTCGGCGACATACGATTCCTCCAAGGCTCTTGCCTGTTGGACTTTTTCAGCGGCGAGGGCTGTTCTTTGAGCTTCTGCTTCTCTTTCTCTACGGATGGCGTCGGATTGTGCAATGGAAATCTTGGCTTCGTTTTCTCCTTTTACTGCCAATGCATTGGCTTCGGAAGTTTTGACCCTGGTATCTCTTTCAGCCTCGGCCTTTCCGATGGATTCATCCTTGAAGGCTTCGGCGATACTTACCTCTCTCGACTTATGGGTAATTGCGATTTTCACATCCCTATCTCTGTGGGTTTCTGCGATTTGAACATCGCGCTCCCTGTCGGCCATTGCCTTGCCTGTTTCACCTATTTTTTCCTGTTCGGCAACAGAGATTTTGGCTTCGTTGATGGCTTTTGCAGCAGCTTCCTTACCCAATGCCTCGATGTATCCTGATTCGTCTTTGATGTCGGTCACGTTGACGTTGATCAGCTTGAGACCGATTTTTTTCAATTCATTATCAACGTTTTTTGAAATGTTATCCAAAAATTTATCCCTATCAGAATTGATTTCTTCAATCGTCATTGTCGCTATGACCAATCTCAACTGGCCAAAAAGGATGTCCTTTGACAATTCTTGGATCTGTTCAGGGCTGAGTCCCAGTAACCTTTCAGCGGCGTTTCCCATGCTGTCTGTTTCTGTAGAAATGGCAATTGTAAATCGGCAGGGAACATCTACACGGATATTTTGACGGCTTAGGGCATTGGTAAGATTGGCTTCAATAGAAATCGGCTTGAGGTCGAGATAGGCAAAATCCTGGATCACAGGCCATATGAATGCACCACCTCCATGGATACATTTGGCAGATGTCCCTCCTGTACGACCATAGACCACGAGGATTTTGTCAGAGGGACATCTTTTGTATCTCGATACCAAAGCTGTGATTGACACAAAAAATACTGCTACTGCTGCTACTAGAATATAAATTGTTTCCATATAAGAATTGAGTGTTAAAGTTTTTCTACTACCAAAATATTATCAGAATCGATAGACCTGATTTTTACCAAAGTGCCGGATTTCAGGGTTTCGGATTCCGTTATTGCGCGGAGTTCTTTGAATGAACCTTTGATGCTAATCTGCACTTTACCTATTCCGGATTTTTTTGCCGGAATGGTCAGGTAGACCTCACCTGTTTTTCCCAATGTTTCTTTGATCTGAAATGTGTTGTCTTCTGCCAGCTTTTTTATTTGTGAAATGATCAGGAAAAATACCGCTACAAAACCCAATCCCACTAACAGAGAAATTCCAATCAACAGGGTTTTATTCTCGATGATGTTATAAAATGAAATCCCCGTCCAACCAAATCCAAGCATAAAGTGGATCAAATTACGGAAGGAAAAAAACTGAAAAGGCCCTTCAGCACCTTCCAGATTGCTGTCAAAATCGGCCTCAAGTCCGTCTGTAGCGTCTGCTCCAATAAATGTCATGATGGTCTGTACCAAAAAGACCAAAGTAGATGGAATTGCCAAATACCAAAAGACCTTAAGCAAAGAATCCATTTCGCTAAAATTTTCCATAGTCGTGTGTAAGTTTATTTGGCCAAACTAATTAATTTATTAATTGATACAAGCAATAAGGCTGAACTTGTTTAAAATTTTTTTTTCAAGGTCAAAAAATACTCTCGGAAACAGGGTATTTTTAATCATATCCAGCTTCACTAAATCTTGGCATCTAGAAATGACCGGAGGATAAAATTTTTATTTAATCCATATTTTAATATAAAATATTTGATTTCAAAAATACTTAAAACTGGGTTTGATTCAGGATATTTAACATGTCATAAAAAGAAAATTGCATTTCATTCTAAAATTTGTTTTAATACCCAAAAGATTATTTTATATTTTGGTCTGAATTTCGGAGTAATGAGTATTAAAAATCATAAGGCCTTCTTTTTTTTGCTAGCAGCGTTGCATCTGACCATTGTTTTTGATGCCCATTCCCAAATAACAACCTTAGGTAAGGAGTTCTATTTTGGGTTTATGGAAAACAACGGGATTCCTCCTGAGGCACCGGACAGGGGAGTCGTCGTGGTCACAGCAAGTGAACCATCAGCCGGTGTCTTGGAATATGCAGGAAGATCCTATCCTTTTTCTTTGGCTACCGGTCAGCAGTTTTTCCACCAAATAAATGATTTCGACATACTTCACAGGACCTCGGGAGTGATCGAATCAAAAGGGGTATATATCATTTCTACGGGAAATGTATCCGTGTATGCTTTTAATGAAAGATTCAGATCTGCGGATGGGACAGTGATTTTACCGATAACTACCTTGGGAAAGGATTACTATATCACTTCACATTTTGAGGTAATGACCACAGTAGTCAATTACAATGCAAATGTAAATAACGAAAGCACGCTTTTGGTGGTCGGCGTAGAGAGTAATACCAAGGTCGAAATCACACCATCGGTTGAAACATTGAGCGGACAAGCACCTTTGGTTCCGTTTTTAATTACGCTCAACCGAGGTCAAAGTTATCAAATCAAAGCGAGGGGAGATCTTACAGGAACAAGGGTGAGGGTAGTGGGCGATAATGCGGAAGAATGTAAGAATTTGGCCGTTTTTGGAGGAAACAAATGGACAAGTGTGGGTGATTGTGGCCTAGCCAATGATAACCTTTTCCAACAGGCTTATCCTGTGAATACCTGGGGAACAGAATTTTTTCACATTCCGTTGGCAGGAAGGTCTTCGGGGGAATTGGTCAAAATATTGGCTTCCGAAGATAATACCTCCGTTTTTATTGACGGGATTTTGAGGGGTGTGATCAATGTCGGAAAATTTATTTCCCTCGATTTTGAAGCTGATCAATTGGCAAATATTAGAACTGATAAACCTTCCTCTGTGACAGTTTTTGCAAAAAGTCAGGCTTGTAATGATTCCACGCTACCGCTTTTCAATGACGGGGATCCTTTTATGATCACTTACAGCCCAAACCAACAATTGTTAAAGAACATCACTTTCAACGCACTGCAACTGCCTTCCATCACAAGCCACTATGTGAATATCATTGTAAAAACGGCCTCCAAAGACCAGACTAGGCTTGATGGGAGCAATGTTGGTAATCAGTTTGCTTCGATTCCGGGAAGTAGCGAATATTCATATGCAAGGATTTCCATTTCCCAAGGCGCACACACTTTGAGTAATCCTGAGGGATTGATCGGATATGTTTATGGATTTGGATTTATAGAATCCTATGGCTTTGCAGTCGGTGCCAATTTGGACAACCTTAATTTTGAGGCTATAAACCAATATGATTTTGAAGTGTCTGGGGATAAAGTAGCTTGTTATAACTATGAAAGTTTGTGGCAAATTAATCCTGAGAATGAGCTTTTCACTTATTTCATATGGGATTTTGGAGATGGTTCCGATCCGGTGGTCGGCAAGGAAGTCCCACATACTTATACTGAAACCGGTGAATATGAAATCAAAATCATAGCTGCAATCAGTGAAAACTCCTGTGACGAACAGCAGGAAGTCAAGTTCACAGTGACTGTGATCAAAACCGAAGGTGAAATCAGGGGAATTGCAAAAGCTTGTCCATTGGTAGAAGAACTTACTTACGGGGTGGTATCCGAAATGGATTTTTCAAAAGTGGAATGGAAGGTTGAGGGTGGGGAAATCATTGATGTTGACGAAGAAAATCTCCAAGTGACAGTCCGTTGGGGTGTCGCAAATCCAAATGCTAAAATCATTGCATTGCCTTTTACCACTGAGGGTTGTCCTGGGGAAGAAATAGTGTTTGGCGTCGTTATCAATCCTTTAATTGATGCTGAAGTTCCCGAAGGTTTGAGTGAAATCTGCTTTGACCCTGAGCGCTTGGATGAATATAAAATACCTCAAGGATTTGCCAATAGAGGGTATGAATGGTTCATTGAAGGGGGAGAATTTGCAGATGGCAATGAAGGAAGTAAAATTCAAGTGAAATGGGTTAATCCTGGAATTACCGGGAAAATCTGGTACCGGGAATATAGCTTGTTCGATGATTTTTGTGAAGGAACTTCACCGGTTTTGGAAGTTGTGGTCAATCCACTGCTTGAAGCTTCTCTGTCGCAACAATCTGAGGTCCTTTGTTTCGGAGAATCCAATGGTCAAATCCAACTTACCATTACAGGAGGAAAAGCACCCTACAGGTACGAATGGAGTCACTCCTCTACCTTAAACTCTCCAGATGCACTCAATTTATCTGCGGGAAATTATTCAGTAAAAGTTACTGATTCCTTTGGCTGTTTTGTTTTGATTGAAAATGTGGAAATAGATCAACCTGAACTACTTGAATTGGTAAGTTTTGGCACAGAAAGCACCTCATGTTTCGGTAGACCAGACGGGACGGCGAATATCCTCGTACAGGGAGGAGTTGGTCCATATACCATTGATTTTCAATCGGTAATTATCATGGGGGGCGAAATTTTACTTGAAGGGCTTGAAGGGAGGTCCCATTCTTATCTGATTACAGATACCAATGGATGCAGTATTCCGGTGACATTTACGGTGAATTCTCCTATATCGGCGGTAGCAGATGTAAGAATCCAAAAGGCAAGCTGTCCCGGCCAATCCAATGGGGAACTGTATGTTGCCGATACCAGAGGAATCGGTCCATTTACCTATAATTGGGAATTTGATAATTCTCCAGGATCCACGCTGACAGGAATCCCCAGAGGAGTATATGAGGTAAGTATCCAAGATAGCAGAGGCTGCATCAGTGAAGGTAAAGGAGAAATCTTTGAAGAGTTACCTGTTACAAGAATGCCAACGGGTTTTATCCCAAGTGACGGACTTTTTGGGCCTGTGGCAAATTGTGAAGTGCCATACCATTTAAAAGTTTTTAACAGATGGGGAAGTATGGTTTATTTTGGTGATTCAGGTTGGGATGGGAGAGTGAATGGTGAAGATGCGCCAGTAGGGGCCTACACATACCTTATTTTATTTGAAGTCAGTGTCAATGGGAAAATAACAACGAAAGAAAGTAAAGGGGTTTTTACCTTATTGAGATAAGAAAGTTGAATTTAAGATTGGAAGGGGCTTTTTCTAAAATTCTAAATATTTGGTAACATCATCTTAAAATAGAAAAAATGTATAAATGGGTGTTTTATTTTAAAGATTGGAGAAATTTTTTTGAACTTCATAATAACAAATTCCTTCAAAAACTACTTCCACAAAAGTGAATGGTCCCTATTCAAAAAAAAATTATTGATAAATTACGTCTCATATAATGTATTCTAATTGAGAATGCGGTTCCAAGGTAAAGTTTTTATTTATATTTTGGGTTTGTTGCTGATTTTCGGCTGCTTCAATCCTGTGTTTGGACAGTTATCCACCATAGGGAGAGAGTTTTTTGTAGGTTTTATGGAGAACAACCGCATTGTCCCTAACAGAATAGACCAAGCTTCCATTATTATTTCTGCAAATGAAGATGCAAGCGGCATCATCCAATATGTTAACAATACCATTCCATTTTCAATAAAATCGGGGGAGCAATTCGTTTATGATTTTCCCCAAGGAGGAGTAGACATTATCCACCGTACTTCTGGAAAAGTTGAGAATCTGGGAGTATATATCAGCGCAGACGGGAATGTTGCTGTCCACGCATTCAATTTTCGGCAAAGGAGTGCAGATGGAACTGTAGTCCTGCCGCTTTCTTCATTGGGAAAGGATTATCTGGTAACTGCCCATGCTGAACAATTTGGACCAGGTGTTTCCGGAGGAAGCAATATTAATTATGAAAGTACTCTTTTGGTGGTCGCCGTGGAAGACGATACCAATATCGAAATCACAACCACTACGGCCACGGTCAATACTATTCCGGCAGGAGCGCCTATCAATATCAAACTCAAAAAAGGAGAAAGTTACCAGATTAAAGCCAAAGGAGACCTGACTGGGACTAGGGTTAGGGTCATAGGAAGTCAGGAAGGCGATTGTAAGAACATTTCGGTTTTTAGTGGCAATAAAATGACTTCAATAGGCACGGACTGTGAAGGGACCACTGGAGACCATTTGTATCAGCAAGCTTATCCTTTATTTTCATGGGGCAAGGAATACATCCATGTACCTTTAAAAGGAAGGACGTCAGGGGAAATGGTCAAGGTTCTTGCTGCTGAAAACAGCACCCAAATCTTTGTAAACGGTGTTTCTCAAGGAAATCTAAATTCAGGGAAGTTTTCTACTTTCTTTTTTGGGCCGGAGGAATTGGCTAACATAATTGCCACAAAACCAATTGCTGTCACTGTTTTTTCCAAAAGTCAGGGGTGCAATGTTCAAAACGGTCCTCTAGCCAGCAATGGTGACCCAACAATGATTACCCTTAGCCCCAATCCACAGTTGATCAAAAGTGTAGCCTTTTCCGCTGTTAAGGTGGTAGGAATTATCAACCATTATGTTAATATCATTGCAACAACAGGTACTCAGGGAGAAACTGTCATAGATGGCCTCAATGTAGGAAATCAATTTTTGCCAGTACCTGGAAATGAAGGTTATGTTTATGCCCGGGTGGAAATAGCTGAGGGTGTCCATACCCTATCCAATCCTGACGGTGTGATCGCCTATGTCTATGGTTCGGGCTTTATTGAATCCTATGGATATTCGGCCGGAGCGAGCCTTTCCAATCTGAATTTTGAAACTGAGGTAGCCTATGATTTTGAAGTAGAGGGAGATAAAGTGGCTTGCTTAGGTGAAACTGGAGCATGGAAGATTATTCCTTCCAATCCCAAATTTGAGATTTTTGAATGGTCTTTTGGTGACGGAACTGATATGCAGGAAGGGCAGGAGGTCGATCACTTGTTTGAAGAACCGGGAATTTATGAGATAAAAATCGTGGCGTTTACAGGTGATCGGGCATGTGATCAGATTGAAGAGGCGTTTTTTGAAGTAGAAGTGGTCGAATCTTCGGGGGAAATATCAGGCCCGGATAATGTCTGCCCCTTGATAGATGAAGGGACTTATGTTTTCGAAAATTATCAAAACACTCAGAAAGTCATATGGGAAGTAACCGGTGGAGAAATCATTGACTCAAGTGGTTATTCCGTCCAAATCAGGTGGGAGGATTTTGACCCTGATGCCAAAGTGATTGCTGTTCCGGTGACAAACCAAGGATGTCTTGGTACACCTGTTGAATTGGGTATTTTGATTAATCCTGCCATTGAACCAGAGCTCCCAGAAGGAAAAAGTCAGATTTGTTTTGAAGAAAGTGAATCTTACTCCTATAAAGTCAAGAACCTTATCCCTGATAGGACATATCAATGGTATGCAACGGGCGGAACAATTGTTTCTGGTGAAAATACCAACGAGGTCACAGTCGAATGGCAGGGTGTTGGCTCAGAGGGTGAAATCTGGTTTGAGGAATACAGTAAAATCAATGTTTCCTGTGGAGGGGAATCCAAAAGGCTCAAAATCAAAGTCAATCCGCCTATCGAAGCAAATTTAATTTCTTTTACCGAAGAAATTTGCGTTGGATCCAGCCTGGGAAGGATAGAGGTTTTGGCAATTGGAGGATCCGGGGAATTCACCTACGATTGGTCTCATGACCCTTTGCTGGAAGGATCTTTAGCTGAAGGATTGGGTATCGGGATTTATTCGGTTTTGGTGAAAGACTCAGGCGGCTGTGAAATATTTTTTGAAGGGCTCGAGATTGCATCCTCTGAGGAATTTGAATTGATAGGTACACCTGCAATCACCAATGCCAGTTGTTTTGATTTGGCAGATGGAAAGGTTGTCTTTGAACTACGAGGAGGAACAAAACCATATAGGATTGAGGGATATGATTTTATTGGAGTTGATAATAAGTTACAGATTTTTAAATTGTTAAGAGGTGAATATGAAATTATTGTTAAGGATGTAGTAGGTTGTGAGTTTGTCTTGGATATCAACATCGATTCTCCTCCAATAATTGAAGTTAATTTCCAAATCGAAAAATTTGCCTGTTCAGGTCTGGCAAACGGCTCACTTTTGGCCATTCCAAAAGGGGGTGTTTCTCCGTTTTTATTCCAATGGGATTGGGACAGCGGTACCGCTCCGAGGGTTGTTGACATTCCTTCCGGAGAATATGGTTTGTTTGTGGAAGACGCTAATGGTTGCCAAAAGAAGGTTTTTGGAAAGATGGAAGAAGGTGTTCCGATACTCAGAATGCCGACAGGATTCCATCCGAATGACGGTCTTTTTGAAGGGGTAAGCAATTGTGATCTAGAGTTTCGGTTGATGGTATATGACAAATGGGGAAGTCTTGTCTATGTAGGAGAAAAAGGCTGGGATGGAAAAATATGGAATCAGGAGGCTGTGATCGGCACTTACACCTATATGATTGAGTATTTTTTCAATGTTGAGGGTCAAAAACAAACTCTCCAACAGCGGGGCGCTTTCACTTTATTGAAATAGAATTTGATTTGCTTTTAATATTTTTTGTTTGCGGGATCGGGAGTTTAATTAATTTTAACGATCCTAATATTTTTAAAGAAAACCATTTGTTTTAGTCATGAAGAAAATTTTGATCACAGGGGGCGCAGGTTATATTGGCTCTCACACTGCTGTTGCTTTAGTCAATTCGGGTTTTGAACCTGTCATTGTTGACAATTTTTCCAACTCCGAAAAATCTGCGTTGGATGGAATCAAATCGATTCTTGGAAGAGAAATTGTGTATCATGAAGTGGATTGCCTTGATAAGATTGGCATGGAAAAAGTTTTTCAGGATAATGATTTTCTAGGTGTAATCCATTTTGCTGCTTCCAAAGCAGTTGGAGAGAGCACAAGATTACCTTTGAAATATTATTCCAACAACATAGATTCATTGATCATCTTATTGGAGTTGATGTCCAAATACAAAGTCAAAGACCTTGTTTTTTCCTCCTCTTGCACAGTTTATGGCCAACCAAAGGTATTGCCTGTCACAGAAGCTACTCCAAGACAGGATGCAGAAAGTCCTTATGGCAATACAAAGAAAATCTGTGAAGACATTTTAAGGGACTTAATCTTGAGTGGTGCTGAATCAAGGATTGTTGCATTGCGCTATTTCAATCCGGTAGGTGCGCATCCAAGCGCTGAGATAGGGGAGTTGCCTATCGGTGTTCCTGCTAATCTGATTCCTTATATCACCCAAACTGCGGCAGGAATCAGGGAAAAAATCACTGTTTTCGGCAATGATTATGATACAGCAGACGGTACCTGCGTCAGGGATTACATCCATGTGATGGATTTGGCAGATGCGCATGTCAAAGCCTTAAAATTTCTATCTGAGCAAAAAGATAACTTTTATGACATCTTCAATGTCGGTACAGGAAATGGAAATACAGTATTGGAAGTGATTGAAACTTTTGAGAAGGTTAGCGGCCAAAAATTGAATTATGAGATTGGTCCAAGAAGATCGGGAGACATTGAAAAAGTCTGGGCAAATACCGACAAAATCAACAAAGTCTTGGGTTGGGAGGCAAAGTATTCCCTGGAAGATTCCATCAGGGATTCTTGGAACTGGCAG
>JBBRFK010000118.1:0-12339 GCA_038224435.1 Cytophagales bacterium
AAACGAAAAAAGCCCGGCATCAGCCAGGCTTTTAAAGTGCAGAGGAGGAGGGATTCGAACCCCCGGTACCTCACGGTACAACGGTTTTCAAGACCGCCGCGATCGACCACTCTGCCACTCCTCTATTTTTTTTACTATATCCTTGAGGTTTTTAAGACTGCCTGTCCCGATAGCTATCGGGAACCACTCTGCCACTCCTCTATATTGACTCCAAAATGGATTGGTCGTTTACGGATTGCAAATGTAGGCCTTAACTTTGAATTTACAAATCCCACCATTTCATTAATCCCCACCAATTCTATAAACTCCTGATTTTCTGATTTATTATTTTCTGATTTTTTACGCTCCTTATAAACCTCCCATCATTTTCCCGATACCTTTCACCTCTTACTTCTTACTTTTCACCAATAACCATTACCCAATAACCAATAATCAATAACTATTACCCCAATTACTATTACTCCAATAACCATTACCCAATAATTATTACCCATTACCCATTACCCATTACCCAATAACCAATAACCTTTAACCATTACCCCAATACCCAATAACCATTACCCCAATAACCAATAACCATCAGCCATTGACCAAATCAAAAGTTTGCTTACCGATCTCAAGTTCCTCATTGGTAGGAATGACCAGGATCTTCACTTTGGTTCCTTCTGCGTTGATTTCGCGCATGTCCGCAACTCTTCTGGAATTTTTGTCTTGATCCAAATAGATTCCAAAAAACTCCATATTCTGGCAAACAGCGGCCCTCATATCAGCATCATTTTCTCCAATACCAGCTGTAAAAACAATGGCATCAAGGCCATTAAGCGCTGCCGTAAAGGTTCCGATGTATTTTTGGATGCGGTAGGCGAAGAGTTCATAGGCTAATTTGGCATCCTCGTTGCCTTCTTTGATTGCCTCTTTCACATCCCGCATGTCACTGAAGCCGCAAAGTCCAAGAAGACCGCTTTTCTTATTCAGGATATCATTGACTTTTTGTGGAGCATAGCCCCGTTCATTGATCAGGTGAAAGATAATCGAAGGATCGATATCGCCGCTTCGTGTACCCATCACCAGTCCGCTCATTGGACCGAGACCCATGGAGTGGTCAATGGATTTGCCGCCTTTGATTGCTGTCATGCTACAGCCGTTGCCAAGGTGGATGGTGATGATTTTGGAATCGGGTATGGCTAAGAATTCATTGGCTTTTTCGGAAACATATTGATGGCTACTGCCATGGAATCCATAAGCCCGGATTCCCATTTCGGTGTACATTTCCTTTGGAATAGCTGAGCGATAGGCTCTTGGAGGCATACTTTGGTGAAAAGCAGTGTCAAAAACAGCCACTTGTTTTGCTGAAGGAAACACCCTTTCGGCGACTATGATCCCCAGAAGATTCGGTGGGTTGTGCAAAGGTGCCAAAGTAAACAATTCCTCGATTTTCTTTTTGACTTCAGCCGTGATCAAAGCCGTAGCTGCAAATTGATCACCACCATGTACCACACGGTGGCCGATAGCCTTCACCTCTTCCATGTCTGCTATGACCCCTTTTTCACTATTTACCAAAAGATCTGTGACAGCCAAAAGGGCTTCCTCATGGTCAGTAATATTTATTTGGTACTTAAAGACTTTTTCTATGTCTTCACGAAAAAGCTTGTGGGTCAAAGTGGCATTGTCAAGACCTATCCTATCCACCAAACCGCTGCAAAGGGGAGATTCGTTTGGCATGTCAAAAAGCTGGTACTTAAGAGAACTGCTGCCGGAGTTTAAAACAAGAATTTTCATTTTCAGTACCTGACTTAAATTTTTACCTCACAATTATTTTAGAAATACCGATTTTCAACCTCCCCAATTCAAATTCACAAACTGGTTTTGCATTTAGTATTTCCCCTGAACCAATAACCAAATACTTGTATTGAGCGGAGTCCAAGTAACCAATAACAATTAACCAATAACCATTAACAAATAATAAATATCCATTAACCAATACTTGTACTGAGCGGAGTCGAAGTAACCATTAACCATTAACCAATAACCATTACCCAATAACCATTACCCAATAACCAACACCCAATAACCAACACCCAATTCTAAATTTTCTTCACCTTCAATGAAGTTCCTTCGGTACTGATGACTTTGATTTTCTCACCCTCATCGATGAATTCCCCCCGGGAATAGGCATCATATACTTCATCGTCGATGATGACTTTGCCGCTGGGCATCAGCCTTGTATGGCTGGTCCCTTCTTTGCCCAAAAGGCTGCTTTCATAAACTGAAGAGGTATAACCATCAGTCCGCTGTTGGGTAGTAGCCAAGGCGATGGTGCTGAAGGCGCCCCATTTATTTACTTTTGGTGCCAAAAAGAATATCAGGCCCAAAGCCGCAATAGCAGCTAAGATTACTGTTAGCAGTGCCACAAACAAATCTCCGGCGGGAACAAAGGAAAAGTCAAAAGAATCATTTGGAATCATGCCGAGCGTCAAGCCTGTAAGGATTCCGAGGATTCCCAATATCCCAAAAATGCCAAATCCGGGAATCACGAAGATTTCTACCAACAAAAGAATACAGCCGACAATGAAAACTGCAATCTCCCAATTTTCCGCCAAGCCGTTGAGGTAATAGGGGATAAAATACAGTATGATGGCCGTAACGGAGGCAGCCAACGGAAATCCAACTCCGGGAGTCTGCAATTCAAAGTAGATGCCAGCAAAGATGATCAGGATCAAAAAGCCACTTACTGCGGGATTCAAAAAGACAGAAATAATGGATTCGACACTTGAGGTGGTTTGCTCGATGATTTCATAATCGGTGATGCCTTGCTTTTCGATGACTTCTTCTATCGAACTGACTTCACCCTCACAAAACCCATTTTGAATCGCCTCAGATACAGCGAATGTGATGACAGAGCCTTTTTCACTGATCCCTTCGATTTCAATTTCTTCATCCACCATGGCTTCGGCTATTTTGGGATCACGGCCTTTTGCTTCTGCCGTACTGCGCATCATGGAGCGCATGTAGGATTGGTATTTGTCGGGAGCAGCCTCACCTCCGCCACCCATGACCACAGTTGCAGCCCCGATACTGGCACCGGAAGCCATGTATATGCTGTCACAGGCTATGGAAATCAATGCCCCTGCTGAAGCGGCATCTTTGTTGATCCATACATGGATAGGGATTTTTGATTCCATTATCATGGTACGGATATCGTCGGCATCATTGACAGCACCACCATAAGTATCCATTTCGATGATAACCATGGCAGCGGATTGTTTATTAGCCTCTTCCAAAGCCAATTTCACCTTGCGGTTCATCCTCGGATCGATGTTGTCATCAATCTTAAAAACATATATTTTCTTTTTATCTGTGGAAATACTGTCCTGAGAATAAACTTCGGATACTTGAATTAAAATAATAAAGGCCAATAAAATTGATGTTAAAAGGGATTTCATATCATACGCTATTTGAATTTTGAATATACCAAATATTCCATTAACAGCGGCAAACACTAATTATATCATTGGTTTGTAGGGGAAATGTATTTTGACTTATTTTAGACCCAAAACAATTCGATTATGATTAAAAAATTCAGTTTATCGATTCTAGCAATCACTTTCTTAGCTGCCTTTTCAGCTGTCTATGCCCAGTCGGACCGATGGCAGCAAAAAGTCAAATATATCATGGATGTCACCATGGATGTGGAGAAGAATACCTATCAGGGAACTCAAAAACTACATTATACCAACAATTCACCTGACACCTTGACCCGTGTATTTTACCATCTGTATTTCAACGCATTCCAACCAAACAGCATGATGGACGTACGTTCACGAACCATCACGGATCCGGACAGGAGGGTCATGGATAGGATTCAGAAACTTTCTCCGGAAGAAATCGGGATGCTGAAAGTGAAAAAGCTGATAATGGACGGAAAAAAGGTTGATTTTGAACACGTAGAGACAATTTTGGAAGTGGATTTGAATACGCCGATCCTGCCGGGGCAGACGGTTGTTTTCGATATGGAATTTGAAGGCCAGGTTCCATTACAGGTCAGGAGAGCAGGTAGGGACAACGCAGAAGGAATCCGATACTCTATGTCTCAATGGTATCCAAAGATGGCAGCTTATGACAGGAGAGGGTGGCATGCCAATCCATATGTTGGGAGAGAATTTTACGGCAACTTTGGAGATTTTGATGTAAAAATTACCATAGACAAGACCTATATCCTCGGCGGAACCGGCTACCTGCAAAATGCCAATCAGATCGGTCATGGTTATGAAGAAGAAGGAGTCAAGGTGGTGACAAAAGGAAAAAACCTTACTTGGCACTTTACCGCACCCAACGTACATGATTTTATGTGGGCGGCAGATCCAAAGTATACCCACGAAAAAGTCAAAATGGAAAATGGCCCCATAGTTCATTTTCTTTTTGTGAAAAGTGACAAAACAGAAGAGAATTGGACAAAGCTCAAAGGGTATACCGTTGATGCAATACAATATATGAGCGATCATTTTGGGAAATATCCCTATGAGCAATATTCCGTAGTCCAAGGTGGTGACGGCGGTATGGAATACCCGATGTCTACTTTGATAACGGGCAATCGAGGACTCCAAAGTTTGGTAGGCGTTACGGTGCACGAACTCATCCACAGCTGGTATTATGGCGTCCTTGGTTTCAATGAATCTTCAGAACCTTGGTTGGACGAAGGGTTTACCACTTGGGGTACCAGTGTGGTGATGGATGCGGTTTTTGCCAAAAGCCCCAATTTTGTTCAAAATGGTGCATATAATTCTTATTTCAAACTGGCAAAAGCCGGATACGAAGAGCCTTTAACAACGCACGGCGATCATTATAACCTCAATTCAGCCTACGGACCGGGTACTTATAATAAGGGGGCAGTTTTTGTGGAGCAACTTGCCTATGTCATAGGAAAGGAAAATTTTGATAAAGCCATGCTCAGGCTTTGGAATGACTGGAAATTCATGCATCCAAATGGACATGATGTCATCCGGGTAATGGAAAAAACAAGCGGATTGGAATTGGATTGGTACTATGACTATTTTGTCACCTCCACCAAAACCATAGATTATGGTGTCAAATCCGTGGAAGCTGCTGACAACCAAACCAAAATCACCTTGGAAAGGGTCGGCTTGATGCCAATGCCTTTGGATATAGTTGTGACTTATAACGATGGTTCCCAAGAAATGATTTATCTGCCGTTGGTAATACAGAGGGGCAATAAACCGGAAGAAAAGGGGATGGCTGCAAGGTCAATGACGGTAAGATGGCCATGGACAAACTATTCGCAGGAAGTTCAGCTTGATATGCCTATTTCTTCCATTAAGTCGGTGGAGATAGATCCAAGTCTCAGGTTGGCGGATGTCAATAGGGCAAACAACAAATTGGATGTCAGCACTTTAATAGAAAAGAAATAATAAAAAAAGCCTTCAAAAGAATCAACTTTTAAAGGCTTTTTTTTATCAGTATCAAACCATAAAAAAAGGAACAGTTCAGCACCTTTTTTTATTTTTGAATTATCCTGCGTTTTTCTTCTCTTGAACTTCGCTTCGGATGTCCTGTGCCAAGTTTTTAAGATCCTGCATACCTTTTCTTACCCGGGTGCCTGCAGCTTGGTTGGTTTTGTCATAGAATTTTTCAAAATCTCCTTCAAGTCCAAGGACGAGATCTTTTAGTTCGCTAAATCTGCTCATATTAAAAGTCAGTTTTTAAGGTTGATGATAAGTTTATTTGTGAGGTCAATATAGCTAAATTGTTTCTAAAACAACACAATAGCGCCCTTTTTTGGTTTTAATTATTCTCCAAAAGACATCGCCATTTCAGTATTTCTGTAATAACCGCTTGTTAGTTTGTCTTTTACGGCTTCGAAGGCAGCAATTGTTTCATTTACATCCTCGATGGTATGTACAGCCGTTGGGATCAATCTTAGGATAATCATTCCTTTAGGTATTACAGGATAAATGACCACCGAGCAAAAAATATTGTAGTTTTCTCTCAGGTCTCTTGTAATTGTTGCCGCCTCACCGATAGTTCCGTTTAGGACTACTGGAGTGACAGGGGAGTTTGATTTTCCGGTGCTGAATCCTTTTTCTTTCAAGCCACTTCTCAAGGCATGGACAATCTTCCAAAGGTTTTCTTTCAATTCCGGTTGGGTTCTGATAAGATCAAGACGCTTCAAAGCACCTTCTACCAAAAGCATTGGCAAGGACTTGGCAAAAATCTGTGACCTCATGTTGTATTTCAGGAACCTGATGACATGTTTATCGCCTGCGATAAATGCTCCGATGGATGCCATGGATTTTGCGAAAGTAGAAAAATACAAATCTATGTCATCCTGTACGCCCTGCTCTTCACCGGCACCTGCACCTGTTTTTCCCAAAGTTCCAAATCCATGCGCATCGTCTACCAATAGCCTGAATTCAAACTTTTTCTTCAAAGCTACGATCTCCGCCAGTCTTCCCTGATCTCCGGTCATACCGAATACACCTTCAGTGATGACCAAGATGCCTCCGCCTGTTTCTTCTGCCAATTTGGTGGCCCGCTGTAATTGCTTCTCGCAGCTTTCTATATCATTGTGTGGGAATACATATCTTTTTCCCAAATGCATCCGCAATGCATCGATGATGCAGGCATGGCACTCGCTATCGTATACGACCACATCTTTTCTATCCAAAATGGAATCGATGACAGACATGATGCCTTGGTATCCGTAATTGAGCAAATATGCACTCTCTTTGCCGACAAACGCTGCAAGTTCTCTCTCCAACTGCTCGTGGAGGTCAGTTTGACCTGACATCATTCTCGCTCCCATGGGATAAGCAGCTCCCCACTTAGCAGCTGCATCGGCATCAGCTTTTCTTACTTCTGGATGGTTGGCAAGGCCTAGATAGTTGTTCAGACTCCACGTCAAGACTTCCTTGCCATTAAATTTCATCCTGGGGGCAATTTCTCCTTCTAATTTTGGAAATGTGAAATACCCTTCAGCAAGATCTGAGTGCTTGCCCAAAGGGCCGAGGTTGGTTTGTAATTTTGCGAATAAATCCAAGGCTAAATTCTTTTAGGTTTTACAATTTTTTGAATGGATAAGTGATCCATCAAATCGGGCAAAACTAACAAAAATAGTCCAGCCCTGCAAAAATCCAATTCCAAATCAAATATTCTTTTACTAACTGGTAATATTTTGCGTACTTCGCAGGACACGTTTTTTTAAGAAATAAACCCATTTATGCAAAAAATCAAAAAGCTTTTGGTAGCCAACAGGGGAGAAATAAGCCTTCGGATCATGCGGACTGCCAAAGAAATGGGTATCAAAACCGTTGCAGTTTACAGCGAAGCCGACCGCAATTCCCCCCATGTAAAATTTGCAGATGAATCGGTATGTCTCGGTCCTCCTCCCTCTAATCAATCTTACCTTCTAGGAGACAAGATCATCGAAGTGAGCAAAGCGATGGGAGTCGATGCGATCCATCCGGGCTATGGGTTTTTATCCGAAAATGCTGCGTTTGCCAAAAAGGTAACTGACGCAGGGATCATTTTTGTGGGTCCTTCCCCTGAGTCTATCGAGGTGATGGGAAGCAAACTTGCCGCTAAAAGAGCAGTATTAAAATATGGTATTCCAATGGTACCTGGTACTGACCATGCCATCAGCGATATTCCATCAGCCAAGCAAAGAGCCCAAGAAGTAGGCTATCCCATTCTGATCAAAGCAAGTGCCGGCGGAGGTGGCAAAGGAATGCGGATCGTGGAAGACGAATCGGAATTTGAGGAACAGATGAACCGTGCCATCTCAGAGGCGCAATCCTCCTTTGGTGATGGATCGGTCTTCATAGAAAAATACATTACTTCACCCAGGCATATCGAAATACAGGTTTTGGGAGACCAACATGGAGATGTGGTCTATTTGTTTGAGAGAGAATGTTCCATCCAAAGGAGACATCAAAAGGTGATCGAAGAGGCACCTTCAGCGGTTGTTTCTCCAAAGATGAGAAAGGCAATGGGTGAGGCAGCGGTTTTGGTGGCCAAGGCCTGCAATTATTATGGAGCCGGTACTGTTGAATTTATAGTGGATGAAAACCTGGACTTTTATTTCCTTGAAATGAATACAAGGCTGCAGGTAGAGCATCCTGTGACCGAAATGATCACAGGAAAAGACCTGGTGAAAGAACAAATCTGGGTGGCTGAAGGAAAGCCTCTTTCCTTCAAACAAGAGGATTTGACAATCAATGGGCATTCCCTTGAAATCAGGGTTTATGCAGAAGATCCCAGAAATAATTTCCTCCCTGATATCGGCAATCTCCAGACCTACATCCGGCCGCAGGGTCCGGGAATAAGGGTCGACGATGGATTTGAACAGGGAATGGATATTCCGATTTATTATGATCCAATGATCGCCAAGCTGATCGTCCACGACGAAACCAGGGAAAAAGCCATTCAGAGAATGGTTAGGGCCATTGATGATTATCAGATTACCGGTATTGAGACCACTTTGGGATTCTGCCGGTTTGTAATGGAACATGTAGCTTTCAAGTCGGGTGATTTCGATACCAAGTTTGTGGAGAAGTATTTTTCTCCCGACAAATTAGACATCCAATGGGAAGAGGAGGAACTAGTGCTTTTGGCAGGTCTTGCGGTCGATATCTTGGAAAAAAACAAATCAAGTTTAAAGCATGCCAATAGCAGCCAAGTGTCAGGCAGCAAAACAAATTGGAAAAACAGATTGATCTGATGGCTGAAATTCTACCTCTTAAAGCTTGGAGATACCATGACCGGTTCAAGGAACAGATGGAGGATTTGATCTCTCCGTTATTTGATGTTGTTTCCCAAAAGCAGCGGGAGGTCCTTTATGGAAATCCCCATAACAGCATACACCTTTCTGTTCCTTTGGGCGATCATCCTGCCCTCTCAGCCAAGGATATTCTCGAAAACTGGAAACAGGAAGCAGTGATTTCCCAGGATCAAATACCGGGTATATATGTTTATTACCAGTATTTCAAATTGCCGGGGGAAGAAAAAGAATCGTGCAGGAAAGGCTTTATCGCACAGATCAAGGCCTATGATTGGCATGAAGGTGTAGTGCTTCGCCATGAAAATACCATCCCAAAATCTGTCAATGACCGCGTGGAGATGCTTAAGACCACTGAATTTCAGCCAAGTCCGACACACAGTCTCTATGAGGATCCGATGCATCAATTGGAACCCTACATGGATGAAGCGATCCAGGATCCCATCTATGATGTCGAGGATTACCAAGGTGTGCGGGAGGTTTTGTCTGTAATTCAAGACCTGCCAACCATCAGGATTTTTTTGGAACTGATTGCCTCCAAATCCATTATCCTTGCGGACGGCCACCACAGGTATGAAGCTGCTGTAGCATACCGAAAAGAAATGACTTCTTTAAATCACGAGCATACGGGAAAGGAAGCCTATAATTATCACCTGATGTATTTCACCAATTCTATCTCAAAAGATTTGAGAATACTTCCAACCCACCGGCTTTTCATGGGAATTCCATTCTCAGAAAATGAGATTCTCAAAAAAGCGGAAGAATGGTTTACTGTAAAAAAAGTCTATGACACGGATGAGATCTCAGAATTGATCCTGCACAGACAATGGGCATTCGGATTGGTATTCAAAGACAGCGCCTATAAAATCAGGCTCAAACCTGAAAAATTCAAGGAATTTGATTTGGCTGTTCCCGAAGTGGTTAAATCGGTGGATTTAATGGTTTTACATTACTTTTTTATCGAAAAGGTTTTGGAAATTAAGATCGAGGAGCAGCGTTTTTCGGATAGATTGGAATATGAAAGAAACCTGAGGAGATGCTTTGGAAGAGTACGAGAGGGCACAGCGGATTTTGCAGTCATAACAAAAGAAGTATCAATATCCCAGGTTTTGGAAGTTTGCAAAACAGGGTTCATGATGCCCCAAAAGTCAACCTATTTCTATCCAAAAACAGTTTCGGGTTTATTGTTTGCCTCGGTAAATGAAGGTGAGTTTAAGTTTCCATACCAAGCATTTCAACCATGATTGACTTAGGTGCAAAAAAACTCATCCTTGCTTCCCAATCTCCAAGAAGAAAAGAATTGTTGAAAGGATTGGGATTCGATTTTGAGGTGAGGACAAAGGATACAGGTGAAGATTTTCCCGAGGATCTTAATCCCTCCGAAGTTGCCGGATACTTGTCTGCAAAGAAAGCAGCGGCTTTTGCAAAAGAAATCGGACCTGAAGAAATTCTCCTTGCCTCAGACACAGTGGTGATTCTTGAAGGGAAAATACTTGGAAAACCGTCGGACAAAGAAGAAGCCTATGAAATGCTCTCTAGACTTTCAGGAAAACAACATCTCGTAACCACGGCAGTCACTTTTTTGACCTTGGAAAGGAACCTGACGCTTTCTGATACTGCAAAAGTTTATTTTAAAAAATTGTCAAATACGGAAATCGAATATTACATATCCAATTTCAAGCCTTTTGATAAAGCAGGTGCTTATGGTATTCAGGAGTGGATTGGATTTATAGGGGTTGAAAAAATTGAAGGTTCCTATTTTACGGTCATGGGCTTGCCCATCCATTTGGTGTATGCTGTTTTGAAGAATTGGTAAAAAGAAACTCCCACAAATGAAATCTGTGGGAGTTTGATGGTGATGGGAAATTGAAGTAATTATTTTTTCACGGGTGTCAAATCTGCCTTGTCCACTTTTTTGACAGCGTCATTGTCCTTGAGTTGCTTCGAAACAACGAAGTAAGGACCTGAGATGATTTCCTGACCTTCTTTCAATCCTTCCAAAACTTCGATATTGTCAAAGTCAGAGATTCCGGTTTTGATTTCAGTCTGTTTGGCCCTGTTGTTTTCAATGATGAAGACCAGTTCTTTTGCTTTGGTTCCTTCAGGATTTTTAGCAGTGGAATCCTCCCTCGTGGTTACGGCTGCCAAAGGAATGGCAAGTACATTGTCTTTCTTTTGGGTAATGATGTCCACGCTTGCGGTCATTCCGGGACGGAAAGGATATTTGATTTTCTCCGTAATCAGATCGGCGTAGGATTCATTCAAAATGCTGATTTTGACTTCAAACTCCGTGACGGCATCCACACTCGCTTTGGTATTGGCTGAGTTGGCGATGGAAGTTACCACACCTTTGAATTTTTTGCCTGCATAGGAATAGGAATCTACATCAATGATAGTGGTATCTCCTTTGCTTATCCTGACGATGTCATTTTCATTGACATTGACACGGACTTCCATTTTATTCAGATCCGCCAATCTCAACATTTCTGTTCCGGCCATTTGGGCAGTTCCCACGACCCTTTCTCCTTTTTCCACCAAAAGCTGGGAAACTACACCGCTGAATGGAGAATACACATTGGTCAATCTGAGGTTTTCAGAAGCTTCGTCTACCGTAGCTTGAGAGCTCTTAACTATGTATTCTGCTGCAATTACTTGCTGCTTGGTGGCATCTAGGTCATTTTGGGCAGTTAAAAAGGTGGATTGAATCTGTTCCCAATCAGAATCCGAAATAACCTTGTCTTGGTGAAGCTTTTCATTTCTATTGAATTCCAAATCAGCCCTCACATACTGTGCCTCTGATCTTTTGAGGTTTGCTTTGGACTGGGCAAGGTTGGCCTTGTTTTGGTTGAGGTTTGCTTTAGATCTGTCAAGCGCTGAAATAAAGTTGTCAGGACGGATTTTGACCAAAAGGTCTCCGATTTTGACGGAGTCTCCTTCCAATACATTGAGTTCAATGATTTCTCCTGCCACATCTGGGCTGAGTTTGACTTCTGTTTCAGGCTCAATTACACCTGAGGCACTCACTTTTTCGATGATGGAAACTTTTGAAGCGACAGACGTTTCCACATTGGTTTCCTTTTCGCCTCCGATCCAGCCCATTGACCGTCCGATGATGGCGAATACGATGACTACTGCCAGAACTCCTAAAAGAATGTAAATAAGCTTATTTGATTTTTTCTTTGCCATTTCGATTTGGTATTTTATTAAAGTTTGAGTGGGTTTCCGAGGTAAAAATCCAAGACTTTTACTCTAAATATATAGGTGTACTTGGCGGTAACCAAGTCTGCCTGGGAATTGAAGAAATTGTTTTGTGCCAATTGGAAATCAGCAAAGTTGATGGCGCCTGCATCAAAACGCTGTTGGGAAATCCTGAATGCTTCTTTCAAAGAAGCGACCCGGACCAAGGAAGCTTGGTAAGATTGTCTTGCCGCATCTGCGCTTGTATAGGCACTTTCGATGTCTTGTCTCAGCTGGTTTACGGTTTCTACTTCCTGGATTTGACTCAGCCTTTTCTGAAGTTTTGCCCTTTGCACATTAGCCCTATTTCT
>JBBRFK010000119.1:0-12296 GCA_038224435.1 Cytophagales bacterium
TCGGTCTCGCTTTTTACAGTTAGTTCTATTTCTTCTCCTGAGTCGTCCAGGAATTTGTACTCCGTCACCGGGAGTGAAGAGTCTTTAGTCAGCTTTACCCACTTAAAGTATTTGAAAAACCACCTTACTCTCTGAGAGATGACTCCATGCGTGAAATACGCATACAGGTAAGGGTGTAATCCGATCTGGATGTTGGAAACATTCTGGATAGTAGCAATGTGCTCGAGGTCTTTTTCCAATTGATCCGCCACCAAAATGGAGGCCTGGATCTTTCCTGTACCGTTACATGACGGACAGGTTTCTTTGGTGACTATGTTGACTTCAGGTCTCACTCGCTGCCTTGTAATCTGCATCAGACCAAACTTGGTCAATGGCAATACGGTGTTTTTAGACCTGTCATCTTTCATTTCTTCCCTCATGGCATCATAAATGGCCTTTTTGTTATCGGCCTTTTTCATGTCGATGAAGTCAATGACGATGATACCTCCCATATCCCGGAGGCGAAGCTGTCGTGCAATTTCTTTCGCTGCGACCAGGTTGGTTTTCAATGCCGTTGTTTCCTGATCACTTTCTTGGTTGGATTTGTTTCCACTGTTGACGTCGATGACGTGGAGGGCTTCAGTATGCTCGATAATGACATATCCGCCCTGTGGAAGACTTATCGTCTGACCAAACAAGCTTTTAATTTGCTTTTCTATTCCAAAACTTTCAAAGAGCTTCGCTTTACCGTTGTAAAGCTTCACAATTTTTTCCTTTTCAGGGGCAATAGATCTGATGTAAGACCTGATTTGATCATAGGTCAATTCATCCTCTACGGTGATTGCATCGAATGATTCGTTGAGCAAGTCTCTGATGATAGAGGATGCCATGCTCATTTCTCCAATTACTTTGTCGCGTCCTTTGGCTTTAGCCAGTTTTTTCATTCCTTCTTCCCAGGTCGTCAATAGGTTTCTGAGGTCTTTGTCTAGTTCTAAAACTGACTGACTTTCAGCTACCGTTCTGATGATGACACCAAAATTTGCCGGCTTGATGGAGGTAATTAAGCGTACCAGCCTTTTTCTTTCTTCAGCACTCCGTATCTTTTTGGACACGTTGACTGTATCAGAAAATGGGACTAATACCAAGTAGCGACCTGCGATGGAGAGCTCGCACGATAGTCTCGGTCCTTTGGTTGAGATGGGCTCTTTGACCACCTGTACCAAAACCTGATTTCCTTTAGTCAGCACATTGGAAATTTTTCCTAGCTTTTCAATATCAGGTTCTTTCTCAAATCCCTTAAGGTTGAGGTTAGGATAATTATTGTTGCGTACGACCTTGGTAAATTTGTTGAGGCTGCTGATCTGGGGACCCAAATCCTGATAATGCAGGAATGCATCCTTTTCGTAGCCAACATCAATGAAGGCTGCGTTCAGGCCATTGACAATTTTACGGACAGTACCCAAATAAATATCTCCGACCTTAAACTGGTTTTCTCCACCTTCTGAGTGGATTTCTACCAGGTTTTTATCTTTGAGAAGGGCGATGCGACTACCGTTCTGAGCAGAATCGATTAATAATTCTGTGCTCAATCGTGTCTTGTTTTATGATGTAAATGAACGTTTAGTATAAAAACTTGAAAAGAAGAAGTGAATTACTTCTTCTTATGTCTGTTTTTTCTAAGTCTTTTCTTACGCTTGTGCGTAGCGATTTTGTGTCTTTTTCTTTTTTTACCGCAAGGCATAGTTTTAAGGATTTAAAGTTGAACAATTATTTATAGCCTCTCAAGGTAACCTTCTACACTTGCCAAAACCATAGGGTCTTTGCTCATGTTCTGAACCAACTCGAATTGCTGTTTTGCTTTGTTGTTTTGCTTAGATTCGAAGTAGCTCACACCGAGATAAAATTGACCCTGCACATTGTCAGGATGGTGTTTGACCAATTCTTCAAATCTCTCAGCCGCTCTTTTGTACTGACTTGACTGCATTGACAGTACGCCCATGTTGAAGAGTCCGTCTTCATTGGTCGGATCTTCTTCCAATACCTCCCTCAGCATGGTGATACCCTGCATCGGGTTGGCTGAAGAGACATAGGTCATTGCCATTTTTGTTTTTAGGTCAAGGCGTTTTGGATCTTTATCCAAAACTTTGGCGAGGTAAGTACGGGTTTTTTCTGCAAGAAGAGAAACTTTTTCTTGATCCAGGGCAAAAGTGTAAGCTTCATAGTATGCAGCCCCTGCTTTTTCCCAGCTGTCCGGAGTTTCAAGTTTTACAGCAGCCCGATCAAATATGTATGCCGCGCTGTCAAATTTGCCTGCCTTAATGTAAAGTGAAGCGATTTGATCTGACAAAGCGACAATCTTTTCCTTACTGTCCTGTTTTTCAATATCAGTCAATAATCCAATAAGAACATCCCTATCACCGGCATCCATCGGAGCATCGTGCATTTCTTCGGACGTAGGAGCAGAGGAAGTCTGCTCTTCGGCTATCTGAGTATTTCCCTCCTCATTGTCTACTACTACACGTGGGAGAGAATACAGTATGCCTATCGTGGTTACCCCAAGGATTAGAACTAGAATTTGGGATTTTTTCATAAGGAAAAAAGCACTCAGGATTAATCCTGAGGTGCTAGTTCTTTGATTTTTTTACTGTTTTTGATTTTTTCAATGAACACTTTAGAAGGTTTGAAGGATGGCACAAAGTGCTCATCGATCACGATCGCTGTGTTTTTAGAGATATTACGTGCGATTTTTTTAGCTCTCTTTTTATTCACAAAGCTGCCAAAACCTCTTACATAGATATTATCTCCCTCCGCCATGGAATCTTTTACCACTTTGAAGAATGCCTCAATTGTCTGAGTTACATCGTCTTTCTGGATTCCGGTTTTGTCCGAAATCTTGGTGATTACTTCTGCTTTAGTCACTTTTTAATGAATTTAATTTATTATGGGATAAGCTTAACAACCTATTAACCAACTATTTTTGGGACTGCAAATTTAAAGGAAGCAATCCAATATAAAAACAAAATGCCCAAAATTAGATTGAAATGTTTAACATTGCCATAACACATTAACTATTTTGATTTTGATTTCCGATCCGTTTGTCCATACTTTATTAGAGTGGTACCCCCATAATAAGCGTGAATTACCATGGAGAAACACCAATAACCCATATATCATTTGGTTGTCCGAAATTATTCTACAGCAAACAAGAGTGGCCCAAGGTCTTCCATATTTTGAAAAATTTTTAGAAACCTTCCCAAATGTGGAAGATTTAGCCAATGCCTCCGAAGAAACAGTGATGCGGCTGTGGCAAGGACTGGGATATTATAGCAGGGCGAGAAACCTGCACAGGTGTGCCAAAGACATCATGGAAATCCATGAAGGCACCTTCCCCGACACATTTCAATCTTTGCTCAAACTGAAAGGAGTCGGCACTTATACCGCAGCTGCCATTGCCTCATTTGCCTATAATGAACCTGTAGCTGTCGTGGACGGCAATGTCTTCAGGGTATTGTCCAGGTATTTTGGCATAGCTACAGACATAGCTGGCAATACCGGAAAAAAAGAATTCGAAGCTTTGGCAAATTCCATCATCCCAAAAAATAGACCTGCAGAATTCAATCAGGCCATTATGGAATTCGGCGCCTTGCAATGCGTCCCAAAAAATCCGGATTGCTACAATTGCCAGATGAAGCTGGGGTGCTTCGCCTTCAAAAATGACCTGGTAAATTCCCTGCCTGTTAAAATCAAAAAACTAAAAATTAAAGAAAGGTATTTCAGATATGCATTTATAATCTGCGGGAATGAAGTGGTGATCAGAAGGAGAGGCGAAGGGGACATCTGGCAAGGACTACATGATTTTCCAATGGAAGAGGTATCAAGTCAACATGAAATGGAAGACCAAATCAATTTTTTAGAAGAAATCGGAAATTTTGTGACAACAAATGTCACAGACCCGAAAAAGTGGTACAAACACATTCTTACCCATCAAAGAATATTTGCCAACTTTGTAAATGTGATTAGTCCAAAAGAAAAGAGGAATGCGGTTCTAATCTGGGCGGATAGGAAAGGTTTCCAACTTGTAAACTTTGAAAAATTGGAGGAATTGGGAAAACCGAGATTAATCGTGAAATTTTTGGATGATCAAAAATAATCATTAATTTAAAGACAAACTTTTCGTTAACAATATAAACAAACATCAATATGGCCGGAGTAAACAAAGTCATTTTAGTAGGAAACCTGGGAGCAGATCCTGAAGTAAAGCATTTGGAGGGAGATAAAGTGGTAGCAAAACTAAGTCTTGCTACAACAGAAGCGTACAAAGACAAATCCGGAAACCGGGTGGAAAATACGGAATGGCATGATCTTGAACTTTGGGATGGCCAAGCCAAAATAGCTGAACAGTACCTCAAAAAAGGAATGCAGCTATATGTGGAAGGCAAAATCAAAACAGATAGTTGGCAGGACGACCAAGGTCAGAATAGAAAAAAGACCAAAATCAGGGTCTTGAGTTTTACAATGCTGAGTGGAAAACCTGAAGGTGCAGGTGCCCCATCCAATACGCAAAACTATAGCGCAAACGCCACATCAAATCAGCCTTCAGCAGTGAGTGAACCACCGATGGAGGATGATGATTTGCCCTTCTAAATCAAAAAGTTGAGAAATTTCTGAGTATTTGATTAATTTTGCATTGATCATATTCTTGAATTAATGGATGACCCTTACCCGAGTCTTATTTTACTGGCTGAAATCGTCGAGATTTCAGCCGGTTATATTCTGTTTAATTCACTGATTTTTATTTTGCTTTTGACCGCCTCAGGGCTGGTTTCAGGCTCGGAGGTAGCATTTTTTTCTTTGAATTCTGATGATCTTGCCTCATTTGACGAAAAGGCAGATGCTAGGGCCACCAAAGTCATTTTGCTTGTGGAGTCTCCAAAAAAACTCTTAAGCACCATCCTGATTCTCAATAACCTTATCAATATTGGAATAGTAACCCTGACGACTTTTATTGCTTGGAAGTTTTTTGGCACCGATGCCACAGGAATTCTAGTCATATTGGTACAGACCATCGGTGTCACTTTTGCCATTGTATTCTTTGGTGAGATCGTCCCAAAAGTCTACGCCACGAAGGCAAAAATAGAGTTTTCACTCATGATGGCTCCTTTCATTTACTTTTTTTCGATTTTCATGATGCCCTTATCTGCCTTCTTGATGACGATAAGCAATGTAGTCGAAAAAAGAATTGTCAAAAAAGGATATTCGCTATCAGTCGATGAACTCAATCAAGCTTTGGAAATTACAACTGAAGACACTTCTGAGGAGGAAAAAGACATTCTTAAAGGAATAGTAAACTTTGGGACGCTTTCAGTCAAGCAAGTCATGCAGTCGAGAATGGACATCACTGCCATTGAAATCGACACGGATTTTCATGAACTGATGGATAAAATCAATAAAAGCGGCTATTCAAGAATTCCCGTTTACAGAGAGACCATTGACAATGTCGAAGGGATTTTATATATCAAAGACCTGCTTCCCCACATCGATCAGGATGAAAATTTTGAATGGCATGCCTTGATCCGGAAGGGGTTTTTTGTTCCCGAAAACAAAAAAGTGGATACTTTGCTCAAGGATTTTCAAAAGAAAAGAGTACACATGGCAATTGTAGTCGATGAGTATGGAGGAACGTCAGGTTTGGTGACTTTGGAAGACCTGATTGAAGAAATCATAGGGGAGATCAATGATGAATTTGACGACGTCGAAGATTATTATTTCAAGGAAATAGATCCTTCCACTTTTATTTTTGAAGGGAAAATTTCCCTGAATGACTTTTGCAAAAAACTGGAACTTGATCAACAAATGTTTGACGAAGTCAAAGGAGAAAGTGAATCGCTTGGAGGGCTTTTACTCGAAATTAATTCCAGTTTCCCAAAGAACGGTACAAAAATCAACTTTGATCAATTTGAGTTTACCATATTGGCTGTTGACACCAAAAGGATCAAGAAGGTGAAAGTCCGGATTCTCGGCCAAGAGAAGGAAAACGGAGGAGATAATGTGGATTAAAGCCTTTTTTTTAACAGAATATAGTTCTGTCATTTTTTTTAACCCATTATTTTTATTCTTGTTTTTGAACTGTTGGTGATATTTCAGAGATTCACTTCTATTTTTTGCGATATAAAAAATTTAAAAAAAAATCACTTTTTTCGATTTAAGTTTAATCAAGTACTTCCTCGGGATTTTTTGAATTATAGGAAAAAATGAACACCTGTTATTGGGTTTGTGTTATCATTTAAGAAAAATTTGATTTGATTTTTTATCAAATAGTAATTTTTCTTAAATGTAATCATAGCTCCATTTATGTACAAACTATGTATTTATAACCCTGTTTTGTTGCTTGTATTTTAAAAAACGCAAATTTTTTTGTAATATTCGCAACAATTTCTTTAAACCTATTAACCTTGATTGTAATGAATAATGGACTTTATCATGAGGAATTTGAACATGATTCCTGCGGTATCGGCGCTGTGGTGAATGTCAAAGGTGTCAAAAGCCATGAGACTATCAGTGATGCGCTGTTTATGCTCAGCAACATGGAGCATAGAGGCGGCCGGGGTAGTGATCCAAAAACAGGAGATGGCGCAGGCATACTGATACAGATTCCCCATTCCTTTCTCAAAGAAGTAACAGCGAGAGCTGGGTTTCAATTGCCCGAGCAGGGAAGCTATGGCGTGGGAATGACCTTCTTCCCAAAAAACAGACAGCTTTACAAAAAATCAAAAGAACAGCTAAACCAAATTATAAATGAACTGGGTTTTGACCTTATCGGATACAGAAATGTACCGGTAGATGAAACTGTACCGGGCTCAGGCGCCTTGGATGTCATGCCCAATATTGAGATGGTTTTTGTAACCCACAAAAACGGACTTAGCGGCCTTGAGCTGGAAAGGAAATTGTATGTCTTGAGAAATTTCTCATCCAAGACCATCAACCTCGCGATTCCCGGCGTCAATTCAGCCTTTTATTTTGCAAGCTTTTCGGCGTTTACTTTGATTTATAAAGGTCAGCTCAGAACTGATCAGGTGCTCCCTTTTTACAAGGACCTACAAAATAAAAATATCACGTCAGGGCTTGCCATTGTCCATTCAAGGTTTTCTACCAATACCTTTCCAAACTGGAGATTGGCTCAGCCATTCCGGTATCTTTCCCACAATGGTGAAATCAATACGATCCGCGGAAACCTCAATAAAATGAAGTCCAAGGAGACTTTGATGCGCTCGATTTTCTTCACCGATGATGAGCTTTCAAAGTTGATGCCTATCACAAACAAAAAGAACTCGGATAGCGCAAATCTCGATGCGATGGTAGAGTTACTGACCTTAAGTGGCAGAACACTCCCCCATGTGATGATGATGATGGTTCCCGAGGCCTGGCAGGACAATCATATGATGGACAAGGACCGCAAGGCTTTCTATAAATTCCATGCTTCTTTGATGGAGCCTTGGGATGGTCCGGCGGCGCTTCTGTTCACTGATGGCAAATCCCTTGGAGCGACTTTGGACAGAAACGGCCTGAGACCACTGCGTTATTTCATTACAAACGATGACAGGTTGATTCTTTCTTCCGAAGCAGGTGCTCTGCCGATAAGAGAAGCAACCATCAAAGAAAAAGGCAGAATCAGTCCAGGCAGAATGCTTTGGGCAGATCTGGAAAAAGGAAAAATTTCCTTTGATGAGGAGATCAAATCTTCTGTATGCGACAACAAACCTTACGAAGCCTGGGTAAGAGAGGAGCGTCTAAAACTCAAATTGATGCCCGATCCAGAAAAGTTGGAGCATCCTTACACAACTGAAGCAATAAAAAAACGCCAAACGATATTTGGCTACACCTCTGAGGAATTGAAAGTGATCCTATCCCCGATGGGCGAAGCAGGCTATGAAGCTGTAGGTTCAATGGGGGCAGATACGCCATTGGCAGTACTTTCAAAACAAAGTCAGCACATCTCCAATTACTTCAAGCAGTTATTTGCACAGGTTAGTAACCCTCCGATTGATCCGATCAGGGAGAGGCTGGTCATGTCGTTGTTTACGAGGATCGGGGAAAGCCACAATATCCTTGCAGAAAGTCCCCGCCATACAAGACAAATCCATATTTCGCAGCCTGTTTTGCTCAATGAGGATTTGGAAAAGATCAAACATCTGGAGGATCAAGGATATCGCACTGTGACATTATACGCCCATTTTGATCCAGATCATCAGGTAGGCAGATTACTTGAGGCATTGAATCAGCTTTGCAAAGAAGCAGAAGGGGCAATATACGCCGGCAAGAACGTCATTATTATTTCTGACAGAAACAGTACTGAAACCAAAGCCCCAATTCCAACCCTGCTTGCAATCGGTGCGGTGCACCACCATTTGGTGAAAAAGAAACTCAGAACACGCGCCGGTTTGGTAGTGGAAGCCGGTGACATCCGGGAAACCCATCATTTTGCTACCGTAATCGGATATGGTGCATCTGCGATCAATCCTTATCTGGCATTGGAAACACTCATTCACCTGAATGAAAAAGGAGCATTTGCCAAAGATATTCCCCAAAATCAGCTTTTCCATAACTTTCAGAAAGCTGTCGGCAGCGGGCTTTTAAAAGTCCTTTCCAAAATGGGGATCAGTACTTTGCAATCTTATCAAGGATCGCAGATTTTTGAAGCGATCGGACTGGGACCCGAGGTCATTGACCGGTGCTTTAAGGGAACGGTAAGCAGGATTTCTGGGATTTCATTTGATGAATTGGCTGAAGAAGTGCTTATCCGTCATCACGCAGCTTATGAAACCGAAAGCCCGATCTTGGAAGCAGGAGGAGTGTACCAGTGGAAGAGAAGAGGAGAAAAACACATGTTCAATCCTGAAACCATCCACCTTTTACAGAAATCCACCAAGCTCAATGATTATGGAATGTACAAGAAGTTTGCCCAGAAAATCAATGATCAGACCAAAGATGCATTGACACTTAGGGGATTATTTGAATTTAAGAAGAGGATTTCCATTCCAATAGACGAAGTAGAACCGGTGGAATCTATCTTGAAGCGGTTTGCAACAGGAGCAATGTCTTTTGGTTCGATTTCCCATGAAGCCCATTCCACTTTGGCCATAGCCATGAATAGGATCGGCGCAAAAAGTAACAGCGGTGAAGGAGGGGAAGATGAAATCCGTTTTGAGAAAAAAAATAACGGGGATTGGGAAAGGTCCGCAATCAAACAAGTGGCATCCGGAAGGTTTGGCGTTACAAGCAATTACCTGACGAATGCCGCTGAGCTTCAGATCAAAATGGCCCAAGGTGCAAAGCCAGGCGAAGGCGGTCAACTTCCAGGCCATAAAGTAGATGAGTGGATCGGAAGGGTAAGACATTCCACTCCGGGAGTTGGGTTGATATCACCACCTCCACACCATGATATTTATTCCATCGAAGATTTGGCACAGCTGATATTCGATCTTAAAAATGCAAATAGAAAAGCCCGGATCAACGTCAAGCTTGTATCCCAGGCGGGTGTCGGCACCGTGGCTGCAGGTGTCGCCAAAGCCATGTCAGATGTGATTCTGATTTCAGGGGCTGATGGAGGAACAGGCGCTTCTCCTTTGAGCTCGATCAGACACGCCGGATTACCTTGGGAACTTGGATTATCTGAGGCCCATCAAACTCTTGTCAAAAACAACCTGCGCAGCCGGGTGGTCTTACAGACAGACGGACAATTGAGAACAGGAAGGGATATTGCGATCGCTACCTTGCTTGGAGCTGAAGAATGGGGCATTTCCACCGGAGCATTGGTGGTGGAAGGATGTATCATGATGCGTAAATGCCACCTGAACACCTGCCCTGTTGGTGTTGCTACCCAGGATCCCGAACTTAGAAAACTCTTTACCGGAAATCCAGACCACGTCGTCAATTACTTTATGTTTTTGGCACAAGACCTCAGAGAAATCATGGCTTCGCTGGGTTTCAGCACCATCTGCGAAATGGTCGGACAAAGCGATGTTCTGAAAGCCACCGGTCATATGAACCATTGGAAATGGGACAAAATAGATTTGAGTCCGATATTCCACAAAGTAGAAGTTCCTGACCATGTCGGTATCCACAAGCAGATAGATCAGGATTTTGACCTGAAAAATGTCTTGGACAGGCAGTTGATAGAATCGGCGATTCCTGCATTGGAGCAGGCAAGCCCTGTGATTGGCACATTCAATATCAACAACACAGACCGGACAGTAGGCGCCATGCTGTCCAATGAGATATCCAAAATTTATGGAAGTCCTGGATTACCGGAGGACACCATCCATTTCAATTTCTTAGGCTCTGCAGGACAGACATTTGGTGGTTTCTTGGCAAAAGGCGTCACTTTTGAGCTCGAGGGAGAATCCAACGATTACTTTGGAAAAGGACTTTCAGGTGGAAAACTGATCGTATATCCTAGCCGCAATGCAAACTTTGTCGCACATGAAAACATCATTATCGGCAATGTGGCCTTCTATGGTGCTACATCAGGAGAAGCCTACATCAATGGAAAAGGCGGGGAAAGATTCTGTGTGAGAAACTCCGGGGTCGAAGCTGTAATCGAAGGAATCGGAGACCATGGCTGTGAATACATGACAGGTGGACTTGTGATCAACCTTGGTGAAATCGGAAGAAACTTTGGCGCAGGTATGAGCGGCGGTATCGCCTACATTCTCAAAGATTATATCCATCTCATCAATCAGGAAATGGTGGATTTGGATCCATTGAACGAGGACGATTTTGTAACCGTCAAAGAACAGCTTAATAAGCACGTTTCATTTACCAACAGCCAATTGGCAATTGAATACCTTGACAATTGGGGTGAATACAGAGAACGTTTTCTAAAAGTGATTCCGAGGGATTACAAAGAAGTTTTGATAAAGAAAGCATTGGAAAAATCAGTAACATTGGTGTAAGATGGGAATTAAAGAGGGATTTATTTTATTCAAAAGAGAGCTTCCGGAAACCAGAATCCCGGAAGAAAGGACGAACGACTATAAGGAAATCTATAAGCCTTTTGATGGTCAAAAACTCAACCATCAAGCAGCAAGGTGTATGGATTGCGGCGTACCTTTTTGTCATCAGGGATGTCCTTTGGGAAATATTATCCCGGATTTCAACGATGCGGTATATAGAAATGAATGGGAAGAGGCTTTTCAGATTTTGAAAAGCACCAATAACTTCCCCGAGTTTACAGGCAGAATCTGTCCTGCACCTTGTGAGGGATCATGTGTCCTTGGTATCAACAAAGACCCTGTGGCAATCGAACTTATCGAGAAAAACATCGCAGAAAAAGCATACGAGCTTGGTTTTGTCAAGCCGAAAATGCCAACATTGAAAACAGGTTTTAAGGTAGCTGTAATCGGTTCAGGCCCTGCAGGATTAGCGGCAGCCGACCAACTCAATCAGGCTGGACATGAAGTTACACTTTTTGAAAAGGACAAAAAAGTAGGTGGATTACTCCGTTACGGCATTCCTGATTTCAAGCTTGAGAAGTGGGTCATTGACCGTAGGATCGAAATCATGGAAAAAGAAGGTGTCATTTTCAGCACCGGGACCGAAGTAGGCTTCAATATCAAAGCAGAAAATATCTTACGGAATTTTGATGCGGTGGTCTTGTCTACCGGAGCACAGCAGCCCCACGAACTTAAAATCAAAGGATCCAAACTGAAAGGAGTGCATTTTGCAATGGAATTTTTGGGCAAGCAGAATCAGGTGATCTCAGGGGAAATTACTGCAAATCCGATTTCTGCAGAAGGGAAACATGTTCTAGTCATCGGAGGGGGTGACACAGGAAGTGATTGTATCGGCACTTCCAACAGGCATGGTGCGGCAAGTATCACTCAATTGGAGTTATTACCTAAACCTCCCAAACAAAGAACTGACCTCAATCCTTGGCCTGAATGGCCAATGACTTTGAAGACTTCCAGCTCCCATGAGGAAGGTGCTGACCGGGTATTTTCTGTATTGACGAAGGAATTTGTCGGCAATGAAAAAGGGGAAGTAACAGGATTGGTTCTAATCAATCTGGAATGGAAAGAACAAAACGGAAGAATGCAGTTTGTGGAGATTCCGGGATCAACGAGGACGGTCCCTTGTGACCTTGCCTTTATTGCTATCGGGTATGCCGGTCCAGCCCAAAACGGACTGTTGGATTCTTTTGGTGTACAGACTACAGACAATACACTTCCACTATCAAAAGAATACCAAAGCACAAATAAAAAAGTATTTCTAGCCGGAGATATGAGAAGAGGTCAATCTCTTGTAGTTTGGGCCATATC
>JBBRFK010000120.1:0-12291 GCA_038224435.1 Cytophagales bacterium
TTACTTCCAAAGGGATTGTTTTTGATATTTTTCAATCCTAAAACTTCTCGAAGATTCTTCTGAAGCTACAGGCTTCACTTAATCTTGCGTGCAAATCGGAAATCAGTACCCTTTCCTGTTCGGTGGTATCACGGTGGCGAATAGTCACCATGTTGTCTTCCAATGTCTGATGGTCCACTGCGATACAGAATGGCGTCCCGATCAAATCCTGTCTTGTGTAACGTTTGCCGATTGAAGCTGCTTCTTCATAGATGATGTTGAAATCATACTTCAACAATTCCACTATCTCTTTTGCTTTTTCAGGCAGGCCATCCTTTTTGATCAAAGGAAGAATGGCCGCTTTGACCGGAGCGATAGCCGGGTGCAGTTTGAGATAAGTCCGTTGTTTTTCTTCAGATTGCTCATTTACATAAGCATTGCATAGCGTCATCAAAAACAGCCTGTCTGCACCGATAGAAGTCTCGATGACATAAGGGATATAATTTTGGTTGATCTCTGGATCAAAGTATTGTTGCTTCTTTTTGGAATATTCCTGATGGCTTTTCAAGTCAAAATCTGTTCGGGAGTGGATGCCCTCCACTTCTTTGAATCCAAATGGAAACTCATATTCGATGTCCATGGCGGCATTGGCATAGTGTGCCAATTTCTCATGGTCATGTCTTCTGAGTTTTTCTTCAGGGATACCCAAAGCCTTGTGCCACTTCATTCTCGTCTCAGACCAGATTTTGTACCATTCCAATTCCGAACCGGGACGGACAAAGAACTGCATCTCCATCTGTTCAAATTCCCTCATTCTGAAAATAAACTGACGGGCGACGATTTCATTCCTGAAAGCTTTGCCGATCTGGGCGATTCCAAAAGGAACCTTCATCCTAGCAGTTTTCTGGATATTCAGGAAATTCACAAAAATCCCCTGTGCGGTCTCAGGTCTTAAATAAATCGTGGTGGAATCTTCCGCCACCGATCCTACCTGTGTAGAGAACATCAGGTTAAACTGACGAACGTCCGTCCAGTTGGAAGTGCCACTGATCGGACATTTGATGCCTTCATTGGCGATCAGATCTCTTACTCCTTCCAAATCTTCCGCTTCAAGTAATCTCGCCAAAGCTCCTGTCAAAGCATTTGCTTTCTCTATATCACCTGCTCTTTCAAAAACCGCGGCGTGTTCTTCAACAAGCACATCAGCACGGTAGCGCTTCTTGCTGTCTTTGTTGTCGATCATCGGATCGTTGAAACTATCCACGTGACCCGAAGCCTTCCAGGTCGTAGGATGCATAAAAATGGCAGCATCAATCCCCACGATATTGTCATTCAACCTAGTCATGGTTTCCCACCAAAGCCGCTTCAGGTTGTTTTTCAATTCCACGCCATAAGCGCCATAATCGTAAACTGCCTGAAGTCCATCGTAGATTTCGGAGGAAGGATACACAAAGCCATATTCCTTGGCGTGTGCGATTATATCTTTGAGTTGCGTGTTTTCCGCAGTGGTGTCATTTTTTGCCATGGGCGCAAAATTAAAGAAATTGGCTGAATAGCAAGGGAAAGAACAAGAAACAAAAAAGCCAATTACCCAAAAATCTCTTTCCGGTTAATCCTTCTTCCCTCTTTATTGCTCAAAAAAGCTGCTTCGATGATTTTCAAAACATCGATAGCTTCATCCATTTTCACATGAAGTCCGGATTTGGCTTTGATGGCATCAGCGATATTCTGGTAAAAAATCCTATAGTCACCTCTTTCTGTTGGGTAAGAAATGGTTTGGTTTTCAAGGTGAAGCTTGCCCCATGCTTCAGCATCTTCCAATCCCCAATTGGCACCTTCAGGAATTTGTCCTGATTTGAAAGCTTTCTCCTGTACATCCAAACCGTATTTGGCATAGGAGCCCTTTTCCCCGAGAACCAAAAATCTTGGGATCGGCGCATTGGCCAACACACTCGCTGTCAGCCTCACATTCAGACCTTCATACATCATCGTAACGTCAAAAAAATCATCTGCGACGGCTCCGGTTCTTTGCTTCAATATCTCTGCATAAATCCAGTGAGGTCTGCCAAAAAGCATTAGCGCCTGGTCAATCAAATGCGTCCCTAGGTCATAAGTGATCCCGTTTCCTGGCACTTCCTTTTCCCTCCAGTTGTCAACCAAATGGGGTCTGAACCTGTCAAAATGGGACTCAAAGTGGACAATCCTTCCCAAAATTTTCTCATCAAGTATTTTTTTGATAGTCAAAATATCGCCGTCTAGCCTTCTGTTTTGGAACACAGAAAGCACCAATCCTTTGGATGCTGCCAAATCTCTCAACTCCCCGGCTTCGGTGGAATGGATGGTGACCGGCTTATCGACGACCACATGCTTGCCAGCTTCCAAGGCTGCTTTGGCCTGCGAAAAATGATGCTCATTGGGTGTCACAATCACGATCAAATCCGCAGTATCAGCTTGCAGCAAATCCTCCAGGCTTTTGAATACTTCAATATGCGGATATTTTTCCTTTGACGTTTGCTGGGTCCGCTCTACCACGGCTACCAGTTCCAGGTCCTTGCAAACCGAAATCAAAGGGGCATGGATGTTTTGTCCCACAGATCCATATCCAACAAGTGCTGTTTTGATTTTGCTCATATTCCCAATTCAATTGCTTTCTTTACAAGTTCTGCTACAGAACTAACTTTCAGTTTTGAATGGACTTTTTTCCGGTGGGATTCTACGGTGTGGATGCTGAGGTGCAGGTTTTCTGCGATTCCCTTATTGGTCATTCCTTGCTTGATCATCCTGACCAATTGCAATTCACGTTTTGAAAGTTTAAATTTCTCTTTGTAAAAATCCGAATACCCATCCTCGATGTTCTGCTGCAACACTTTCTGGAAACTCATGATATGGGTTCCTTCATTGACTTCTTTGATGGTATAGATCAATTCGTCTGAGTCCGCGTTTTTCAATACATAGGCGTCCGCTCCCAATTTTTTGCATTTCAAAAAAATCTCCTCCTCATCATACATGGAAAGGACGATTACTTTTGAGTTAGGAATCAATCGTTTGACGGATTCGATCACGCCGGCACCATCCAAAAACGGCATATTCATGTCTGTAAGGACCACATCCACTTCATTTGATTCCAAAAATTTGATCAGCTCCAAGCCATTGGAAAAAATACCTTCTATCCTAAAATCATCATTCTCCTCCAATAAACTTGCTATTCCCTTGGCAAACATCTTATGGTCATCAGCTAATGCGATCCGGATCATAATTCTATCATTGATTTCGGAAGATATATCAAGGATTTTGATTTGGCAAAATTAGTTTTATTTCAGTCCCTTTGCCAGGCGCAGATTTCAGCACCATCTCCCCTCCGATGGTCGCCATCCTATTTTTAAGATTATAAATCCCCGATCCCGATGACTGCCCGTTATATTCAAAACCTTTGCCGTCATCCCTTACCCTAATCACCGAGCGGGCGCTATCTGAGTCCACGGATATCTCTATCAACTTAGGAAATGCATGTTTGACGGCATTATTGAGACATTCTTGGATGATCCGCAGCAGCACGAGTTTTTTATCTTTCTCCAGTTGAAGTGTTTGCCCGGATTGGTGAAAAGCCACTTTACAAAATTCCGCAGTTTCTAATTTTTTAAGTTCTTTTTGGATAAAATCCTCAAGGGAAATCGCCTCTACCCAATCCAGGTTCAGGGATTTGGAAAGTGCCCGGACTTCATGGATGATCTCATTGATCATTCCTTTGCCTTCAGAGACTTTTTCAAGCTTGGGACTTGAAAGGTACATTTTGGCAAGTGAAAGCAATTGCCCTACGTTGTCATGCAGTTCTCTTCCCACGTATGCGAGGATATCCTCCCGCAGTTCTTTTTCAACATTGAGAATGGTTTTTTCATATTCAGCCTGGATTTCCCTGACTTTCTGCTGGTTTTTGATCTGACGCTGACGGTGGTAAATCACCATGATCACGATAAAAGACACCATCACCACCATCAGGAAAAAACCCAAAAGGATGATTATAAAAAGATCAGAACCGTCATTTTGCATGGGTGATTTTCAATCTGTTGTTCGATTAACCAAAATAGCAGAATCCTTTTGGAAAACCAAAGGAGCATAAAAAGCCAAACCTATCATCAAATATGTATGTACGCTTCTATAACACTATCCAAATAAAATAACGGTTGAGGCCCAATTAAACCTCCTGTGGTTTGTAAATACATAGTTGCTCCAGTAACTCTGACTAAAATCTTTTTAAGAACCATTTGAACCTCCCCTTCCTAAGGAGCCCTGTAAATTCATTCTTAGAAATCAGCTACAAGCATGGAAAAGGCTGAATTCTAAAAGGCTAATTCTTTGAATTATTGAAATCAGGTGAAAGCTGACCTGATTTCTTTTTTTCAAAATAGGGGATATAATAAGCCAACCCAAATACCAGATACATTGTCCCTCCAATCAATTTTAACACAAAAGACAATAGTTTCCAGAGTGCTTCTTCTAATTCAATGACGTTAAACAAAAATGTAAAGTACAACATCGATGCACTGTAAAAGAGAAGAAAAAAGGATACCACCCAAAAATCAGGAACCTGCCACAATTTTACATCCAGATAAGTGTCCTGTGTCATAATCGAATAGAAAAAATAAAAACATCCAAAGATTATAAGTATACTTCCAATTGTGAGGCTAAAATTATGAAATTGGTGAATCGGATTAAAAAAAAGGGTGTTCGCCGCCGCAAAAACACCAAATAACAAAGCTGTAAACCTCAAAAAAACTTTGCTCTTAGGATTATTCAAAACCACGGAAAGGTAAATTAAAATCAATATCGTCTCTCCATAAACAAATCCGATATTATATACCCAATGATTTGTAATCCCTTGCCTTCCCAAATATCTTCCGGATAATTCTACCAATGAAACCAAAACCAAAATAGAAAAAATAATTCTATGCCCTTTTTTATAACTTTTTAAATCCAAAAAAAAACAGGGTATGCTCAAAAGCAGCCCGGTAAGAATCATAAGGATATACCAATAGAAAAAAGCCATTTGTTATTAAGGATTACATTCAGGAGGACACAGATGGCCTCCGTTTTCTGTGCCTTTACCAGAACTTCGGACTAAAGTAGTTGAATTATTTAAATCTGCATCAATGTCGATAAATCCTTTTTCAGATTTGTTAGCTGCAGCGATGGCTATAGAAATCCTCCCGATATAATCTTCCCTGTCTTTTCGGTCGATAGGCAGGATATCGAGGTTCTCTTTATCATATTGGCCAAAGTACATTTTCAGACCTCCTACTTTTGGATCAGTCATGTCGAGTAAGCTTTGGATCAGTTCCCTATCAAAAAACACCCAATCCGATTGTTCTTCTATTTCTTTGCCATCTTTGTTTTTGCCCTTGATGCATTTTTTTACAGATTTTCCATAGGCCAATCTAAATGCTTCCAATTGTTCTCTTGTCATATTTTTTTAAGTTTTTTTTCCACTATTCAAGAAAGAAAAAAATAGCGATAATTTAAAGTAAGGCTATATTATTTCCCGGGTTTCCAATTTTTTTGGATAGAGAGGGGAAATAAAATGAAAATCCAAAGATCAGGTACATCAGGGCCGCCATCATTCTGTTGAAACCAAAAAAGATGGCGACGTTATCAATAACCAATTCTGGGGAAAACTGGTACAAGCCAAATACAAGCAGGGCTTCAACATAAAAAAATAGGATTGCGGTACTTATCCAAAAATGAGGTACAGCGATTAAATTCCAATCTTTGAAAATTTGCAGATTCAATAACTGCAACAGAAACCGGACGCATAAGAACAGGATAAATAAAGTGTTGGGCAAAAAAGAATAGAATTGAAAACCGGTGGTAATAGGCTGGAAAAATACTGAATTCACGATGCCCCAACCAAACAAAATCGAGACAGCATATATGATTTTTTTTTTGAAAGGGCCACTTTTTTCCGATTGGTAGAAATACAAAACCAAAAGCAGGGATTCCAGATATACCCAACAGACATTGTAAAGCAATGAATTGTTGATCTTCAAGCTTGCAGTATAGCTGCCTAGGGATTCGAAAATCAAAACAAAAACCAGTATTCCCAAAATGATACTGTGGCCCTGCATTTTATTGTTCTTAGCCTTCAGCAGGTAACCGATAGAACAAACAAGGCTCAATCCAATCAAAAACAAATAGACATTTCCTGACATTTCAACCGATTTTATTCCTACAAAAGTACAAGGAATCAAAATTTCGAAAAATCCCGTGATTGGGGTATTTTTTACTGGAAAGACAAAAAAAAGAGAGTCAAATCGCTTTGACTCCCCATTTTTTTGGAAAAATATCTATTAAACTGTCTTCTTGACAACTTCTTGCGCACTTTCTGCTTCTATTTCTTTTTTCATCAAATCGACCACAATCGGCGAAGCAATATAAATAGAAGAATATGTACCTACGACAATACCTATAAACAAGGCAAAGGAGAATCCTCTCAACACCTCACCACCGAAAATCAACAACACCAATACCACAATCAAAGTAGTAAGAGAAGTAATTAAAGTTCTGGCCATGGTCTGGTTGATGGCGTCGTTAAACATCTTGACCAATTTGGAAGTACCTCTCATTTCGATGTTTTCCCTGATCCGGTCAAAGATAATCACCGTGTCATTGATAGAGTAACCCACGACCGTCAAAATCGCCGCTATAAACACCTGATCAATTTCAAAGGTGGCACCAAAAGCACTTGCTATGGCAAAAGCAGCGATGACAAAGAGCACGTCATGTGCCAATGCAATGATCGCTCCCAAAGAGAACTGCCACTTACGGAATCTCAAAAGGATATAGAGGAAGATCGCAACCAATGCGAAGAACATGGCCTCGGCAGATGATTTTTTGATGTCATCCGCTACAGTTGCACCGACTTTGGAAGAACCTGTGATGGCAAATTGCCCATCTTGGATATTGGCAGCATCTGTAGAATAGGTCAAGCCCATGATGTTGGCTATTCCATCTTTTACTTTTGTTTCCACTTCCAGATTGGAAGCATCGTCATCCTCATTGATCAAGTATGAAGTAGTCACCTTCATGATGTTGCTCGCACCGTATGATTTGACTTCTACCGAACCGTCAAATTCTCCGTCCAGACCCACTTTCAATTCAGATGCTACAACAGGTTGGGCGAATGTCACGATATAAGACCTACCGCCGGTAAAATCAACCCCAAATTTCAAACCACTGATCAAGCCAATCGCAAGACCCACTACAATGATACCTGTGGAAAAAATGTAGGCAACCTTTCTTTTGCTCATAAAATCAATATTCAGGTTGCTCAACAAGCCTTTGGCAAAAGGAGAAGAGAACGAGATGCTGCTATTATCTCCTTTTTTGCTCATCAGATGTACAATCAATCTCGTGATAAATACTGACGAAAAGAATGAAGATGCTATACCGATCATCAAGACGATGGCAAATCCTTTGACAGGACCTTGTCCCACGGCATATAGTATCGCGCCTACCAAGAAGGTAGTGACATTTGAATCCAAAATCGCAGAAAAGGCTTTCTTATAACCCTCATTGATTGCCGCTATCAAACCTACTCCGTTAGCAATCTCCTCTTTGATCCTTTCAAAAATCAATACGTTGGCATCAATCGACATACCTATCGTCAACACAATACCCCCCATACCAGGCAATGTCAGTGCCGCTCCCAACTGTGCCAAAATCCCCAAAATAAAGAAGATATTGAAAATCAAGGCCGCGATGGCGACAAATCCTCCTTTTGCATAGTAGGCCACCATAAATACAACTACCAATAGCAAACCGGCAACCATAGAAATGACGCCTTGGTTTTGGGCTTCTTTGCCCAAGGTCGGACCAATGATGGCTTCTTCCACGATTTTGGTCGGTGCGGGAAGTGAACCTGACTTCAGGATATTTGCAAGATCTTTGGCTTCATCGATGCTGAAGTTACCGGTGATTTCGGACTGTCCTGATGGAATTTCACCCTGTACCATCGGTGCAGTGTAGACAAAATCATCAAGAACTACTGCGATCCTTCGTCCGGTATTATCACCGGTCAATTTCCTCCATCTTCTGGCTCCATCAGCATTCATTTGCATGCTGACAGCAGGTCGGGAAGTCTGGTCCAAGGTTTGACGTGCATCCGTGATGACATCACCTTCTAAAGGTGCCTGATCTCCCGTTCTGCTTTTCTTAATGGCATAAAGCTCCAACAACTCAAGATTTTCGGCCACTTCAGGCTTCACAGACCAAAGGAATTTTATATCCCTAGGCAAAACCGATTTTACATCTTCCCGTGCAAAAATCCTGTTGATGGCAACAGTATCCCTGATCTCATACACTAATCCTTGTTGGGATTTGGTCAAAGAAAAAATCGGAGAAACAGAGGTGGAAACATCCGTTGAATCTGCAGTTCCCGCCAATTGTTTTTCTAATTCAGATAATGCTGAGGCCGCTTTTGCAGAATCAGTCTCTGCGATGGCTGGTTGGGTAGCAGCTTTTTTGGCTTGTGCCTCGGCCACCAAAAGGCTGTTGGCAGCTTCCAATTGTGACAGATACTCATTGACTTCAGCTACTTCCCAGAATTGGAGCTTTGCGACACCCTGAAGGAGATTTCTCACCCTAGTGGCATTGTCCACGCCCGGAAGTTCGATCTGGATTCGGCCCGAACCTTGGATTCTCTGAATGTTTGGCTGGGAAGTACCGAACCTATCCACTCTGGTTCTCAAGATATTGAATGAACGCTCGATGGCATTTTCAACTTCTGTATCTATGATTTTGAGGATTTCAGAATCGGAAGATTCCAATGAAATCCGGCCCCTGTTGGCTGCTGTGGCGAAAATGGCACTCAGTTTTTGGCCAGGTGCTTGCTTTTGCCAAGAGGTGTAAAAAAGGTCCACAAACTTACTGTTGCTGGTTTTGGCAGCTTGTGTAGCTTCATCCAAAGCCGAGTTGAAAGCAGGATCTTTGCTATTTCCTGATAATCCTTTGAGGATTTCGATGGGAGAAACTTCCAAAGTGACGTGCATCCCGCCTTGTAAGTCAAGACCGAGACCGAGTTCGGTTTCTTTGATTTCTTTGTAAGTGAATTTTGCCCCCAGAAAATTATATACAGGCTCCCTGTATATCGAATCGAGGTAGGATTGTTTTCTGGCAAAATCCAGATTTCCCGATCCGTCAGTGGCATATGCTACAGCCTTCTGTTGGATGTTGTTTGATACGAATGTGAATGACAGGTAATACAGACACAATGCTGTGACTACCACAGTCAAAAACACAATGACTCCTTGGTTACGCATAAGATTGATTTTTTATAAATTGATTGTTGATTACTAGATTGAAGGAAAAGCCATAACTGGCTCAGATTGTCAGAATCAAAAAATATCAGGGTGCATTGGGTGAAATTATCCTCTCCAATAGGATTTCCCAATACGGAAAATTCAAAGGCAATGAAATGCTGACGCCGTTTGAAATGGGTGGTTCTAAAATGAAATTCTCATAAATCAGATAAAATACCTGTTGGGAAAGCACGGTCACGAAAGGGACTACGGCATCAACGGCAACATTTAAAAAAGTCTGATTTTCTGAGGAAGATTCCGGTTCCTGTGATTTTTCCTGTTTGGCTTTTTTGGTTTGACCTGCTGCCTTGGGAAAGTATTCGGCACCGCTGACCAACATACAAAAGAACAAGACCAACAAAATGGTCGCTCTCTGTCTCAATATATTTCGGGTTGGTTTTCTCACGGGGGAGCAAATATATAAAGATTTGTAAATACAAAAGGCCTAACCTAAAAAAAACTGACTTTGAAGCAATTCTTCTTATTTTGATTTAAGACGAAGGTATGTCCTGATGACATCAAGGGCATGGTCAAAATTTCTATTGTTCGGAATGATCAGGTCAGCATCATTCTTGAAAGGTTCTATGTACTTTTCATAAGTGGGCATCACATGCATTTCATACCTGTAGAGCACATCATCCAAATCATAGCCGCGCTCCACCTTATCCCGGACAATCCTCCTTTTGAGTTTGATGTATTCTTTGGCATCAATAAAAACCTTCAAATCCAACAAATCCGCTAACTCGGGATAATAAAGCACAAAAATCCCTTCTACCACCACCACCGGTGCAGGTGCGAATTCCAGTGTTTTGGGCTTTTTATCTGGGTTGTTGAAAGTATATTCTTGTCTGTACACCGTCACTCCACTCTGGATTTTTTTGATATCGGCAGCATATTGTGCAAAATCAATGGAATTTGGCGTGTCAAAATTATGGATGCCCTTCTCATCTACCGGCTGCAGGTGTCTGGGTTTGTAATAATTGTCTTGGGAAATCAAACAAACTTCCCCGGAATCAAATGAATTCAAAAGTCTATCTAAAAATAATGTTTTGCCTGATGCGCTTCCCCCGGTAATACCTACAATAAATGGTTTGTTCATGGGGAACAAATTTAAATATTTATTTGAGAAAGTCTGCCAAAGCTTTCACGGCCTTGCCGCGGTGGCTGATCGTGTTTTTTTCTTTTAAAGTCAGTTCAGCAAAAGTTTTGGAAAATCCGTCAGGTTGGAATATAGGATCATAGCCAAAACCCCCTGTTCCGACTTTTTCAGGGATGATTTCTCCTCCGGCTGAACCTTCAAATGCATGTTCCTCTCCATTGAGAATCAATGCAATCACGGTCCTGAACTTTGCTTTTCTGTTTTCGATGCCTTTCATTTTGGACAAAAGAAGGTCCACATTGCGGTCGTCACTCCGTGGTTCGCCGGCAAATCTCCCTGAATAAACGCCCGGTGCGCCGTCCAATGCATCCACTTCCAATCCCGTGTCATCCGCAAAGCAATCCACTCCATAATGGTCCTTGACATGCCTTGCTTTTTGGAAAGCATTGTGGTTCAAGGTATCCCCCGTTTCGGGAAGCTCTTCGTGGCACCCTATTTCTTCCAATGAAACGATGGTAAAATCATCTCCCAGGGCAGACTTGACCTCTTCTATTTTCTTTTTATTGTTGGTGGCAAAGCAGATTTTCATAGGGTCAAAATTAAGGAGAATTAGCTTAAAAAGAGAATTGGTACTGTGAGAATGGCATAAGTTTTATTAATAATGGGGTCGGAAGAAGGAAGCTTTTGACGGAAGACAGAAGACGGAAGTTAGCTACAATCAAGACTTCAAGGAGAAAGCGCAGTACTTCAAACATTTTCAAAGTTCCTGGGATATACAATTAATTCGTCTTGGAAATAAAAACCGATTTCTCTTTTTTTACTTTTATCGAAAACTCAACAATTATGAAAAAAATCACCATTTACTGCGGATCAAACAAAGGCAAAAATCCTGTTTACGAAGAAGGTGCAAAAGATCTGGCCAATGAAATGGTCAAAAGAAACATGGCTTTGGTCTATGGGGCCGGAAATGTTGGTCTGATGGGCGTGATTGCCGATGCAATGCTTGAAGCCGGTATGGAGGTTTATGGCATCATTCCCCAAAAATTGGTGGATATCGAAGTTGCCCACAGGGGATTGACAGAATTGACCGTCGTAGAAACCATGCGTGACCGCAAGTGGCTGATGGCCGAAAAGGGTGATGGTTTTATCGCCATGCCCGGCGGGATCGGGACTTTTGAGGAATTGTTTGAGATCATGACTTTGAACCAATTGGCATACATCAGCAAGCCTTTGGCACTTTATAATGTCAATGGATATTATGACGGATTGATTACTTTTCTCCAGCATTCCGCCAAAGAGGGATTTCTCCATCAGGCACAATTGGACCAGTTGATAGTCAGCAGCGATCCTGCAGAGTTATTGGATAAAATGTCGGCATTTGAACAGTAGGCAGTTTGGATTCCGTCATCCTGATGAAGGAACGACTGAAAGATCTCAGTTGGAAAGTGGCGGTAGTCAGTTTTTACTAGGCTGTTTGGATTCCGTCATCCCGAGTCTCCAAAATTTTCAGGAAAACGACCAAAATAGGAAATGACATTTGGGTACCGTCATTCTGAACCGGAACTTGCAGAGGTGAATAATCTCCTGACTATATGAGACCCTTCGTTTCTTTTAGAGTGATGCCTGCAAACACGTCATTGGTAGAGTAGGCAGTAGCCAAACGGCGGGTGGAGTCACTCAGCAATATTTATCCACCAAAGCCAACAATTTTTCCAGATAAAAAACATCGTTCTGGTCAAAGCCGTCCAATTGGTCGCTGTCCACATCAAGGACAATCCAAACTTTTCCTTCCTTAAATCCCGGTACCACGATCTCCGACCTAGAAGCCGAACTGCAGGCAATATGTCCTGGGAAGGCATCCAC
>JBBRFK010000121.1:0-12088 GCA_038224435.1 Cytophagales bacterium
TGGACATCATTGAGAAAAGAACCTTCATTGTTCCATTTGACCTGTGAACTGTCGATGCCTCGGATTGCCAAGTTCATTTTGGCCAAGCGCCAAGTGGTTTGGTTGCTCTCTTGTCCGTAAATAGAAATGTCGTTTACCCTTCCGGAGTGACTGTCCACAAATTTCAAGCTTTGAACAAACATACCCCCGGATCCACAACAAGGATCAAAAACACGTCCTTTGTAGGGTTCCAGCATTTCAACCAATAATTCCACAACACTTCTCGGTGTATAGAACTGTCCGCCTTTCTTACCTTCTGCAAGGGCAAATTCTCCCAAGAAATATTCAAAAACATGTCCGAGCACATCGGCACTTCTTGATTTGGCATCGCCTAAAGCAATGTTTCCTACGAGGTCAATCAATTCGCCCAAACTTGTCGGGTCGAGGTTTTGTCGCGCAAATACCTTTGGCAAAACTCCTTTGAGGGATGCATTTTCTTTTTCGATGGCATCCATGGCATCGTCCACATATTTTCCGATTTCGGGTTGTTTGGCTTTTGATTGCAAATAAATCCAACGGGCATCCTGGGGCACAAAAAATACATTTTCGGCTTTGTATTCGTCCTTGTCTTCGGGGTCTGCACCGTTTTCTTGGTCTGCTTTGAGTCTTGTATACAATTCTTCAAAAGCATCAGAGATATATTTGAGAAAGATCAACCCCAATACGATGTGCTTGTACTCAGCCGCATCAATGTTTTTGCGGAGTTTGTCAGCAGTTTTCCAAAGCTGTTTTTCTAAAGGTTCTTCGTTGGAGGCTTTGTTCTGTTTGGCCATTCTGGTTTTACGCTAAAAGATTTGATTCTTGGTTGGCTAAATTAGTTCAAAAAACGGTTTTTTCACTATCCTGTGAACAGGGTATTTTTAATTTTTACCTAAATAAATTACCAATGACAGGTAAAATCAAGCAAGCAACTAAAATAAACCCGAATGAAAATAGTGGGTTTCAGTTGCATTTATATTTTAGATGTTATTTAATACTTGGTTTAATGCCGTAGATTTTCCTGATATTCCACCCCAAGGTCAAGGTACTTTTTCCCCTTTGCCAATTTTTGATTCCTTTTTTCAGGATCAGGTTCTGACTTGCTGTTCAATAAAAACACTTTGGCCCTGATAGTTGCTCTCAGGCATTTGAAATACCCGAATATTGCTTGGTCTTCTTCTTTTGGGAAGCAGGTCAAAATATCGTTGTAGGCTTCCAAAAACAAAGCAGAAAGGTCTTCCCTTCCAAAAAACTCCAAGTCCATACAGAGAAAGGCGATTTCATATAAGATATCAATCTGCCTAAAATCATCCTCAAATTCAATGCAATCGAACAGTACAGGATTTTTATATAAAAAAATATTGCCACTGTGGAGGTCACCATGGACATCCCTTTTGAAACCTTCCCTGCACCTTTGCAATAACCTGTTTTCATGTTTTTCCAAAAAGAGATTACTGAATGAAATTAACCTGGGAATAGCATTTAAATAGGGAGTTCCAAATTCCTTTGAAACCACATCTTGGACAGAATTCAAGTCATTGAAAATTTCCTTTGCTTTTTTAGGATCGAAGTCAATGTCAATGATTTCAGCGGTTTGGTGAAACTTGGCAACCTGTTTTGCCAAAAGGTCAATGCTTTTTGGATTGACATTATTTTTCTTCAGAAGCACATCCATTCTTTTTTCACTACGCATCCGTTTCATGCAAACCGCATAATCCTTTATCTCCCCAGGTCCATCTCCAACCGACCATTGCCCATTGAGGTGGACTATGGGTTGGACAGATAGGTAGATGGGGGAAAAACGCCTATTGAGTTCCAATTCTTTTTCGCAGTATTTTTTTCTCAGGACTAGGGTCGAATAATCCAAAAATGACAATTTGATGTCTTTCTTGATTTTAAAAGCATGTTTTCGGCCAAGGATTACCCAAGAGATATTGGTCTCTTCCAATTTCCCTTTGATAGGATTTCCTTCAAAAAATCCATTTTTTACCAACTCACTGACTTCTTGCCTTTTCATGGTCTGATTTGATGAATTGTAAGGCTTTCTCCAAACATTCTTTAAGGTTGTTGTCTGAGGACTGGATCGATAGGTGCTCTTCCAAAATGGGTTCAAACTCAGACTTGATCTTTTTGTAGACTTCTATGTCTGCCTCGCTGTCTTCCCTTTTCTTGGAAAGTCTTTTTGTGATCAACTCCTCATCTGCCATAATACGGATGATATTCATTTTCCATGACAATGATTTTGTCAAAAAAGTGACCAGGTCCCTGACTTGCTGAAGAAAAAAAGTACCATCCAAAACCACGCTTTTCCCTGATTTATGGATTTCCTTTGCCCTTTTGAACATTTCCTCATAGATGGTCAGTTTGTTATCCAAACTATAATTCCCCATCATTCCCAACTCCTTTCTAAGCTCATCACTTCCAAGGTACGTAGCCCCGATTTCCTTGGCCAACGCTTTTGCAAAAAAGCTCTTTCCCGATCCCGGAAGGCCCATCACCATGACCAAGACTGATTCCGATTTTAAAATATTTTCCATTACTGACCGATCCAAATCTTAGTTACGCTACACACTAAAAATCCCAAATTCATCCAAACCTGAAAATGTAAATCAAATTCAATCTTCCTCCTGCTTTTTCTCTTCCTTCGCCTGTTTTTTATAATACCTCCGGAAAAGGAAATTTCCCTTAAGTGCTTCCATATTTTGGTTGAAATTGTAAGTGCTCTTTTCAATGTTCACCATACTGTTCATGAGTGATTCCCTCATCAGGCTGTCACTGAGAATCATTCCGGCAGTGCCTTTTCCCGCCCCGATGCTTTCCATGATTTTTCTCATCTCCTCCATCATCAATGCTGCATCAGCACTCGTTTTTTGAATATTTTCAATAGACTCACTTAGGTTTTCAGCCATTACAGAATCAGTAAAAGCCTGATTAATAATGCCCTTGCCCTTTTCAAAATCCTTCATAATTTCTTTACCTGTCTTCGCAAGTTCGGCAGCATTGGAACCGGCTTTTCTAAACTCTCCGATCACATTTTTGATATCCTCGGGCAGTTGGTCGTCAGAAAGCAATGCCCAAAGGCTTTCACTTTTGTTTAATTTTTCCGACACTTCGGAAAGATTAAAAAGCGTTGTTTCGAGGTAATCTCCGGTGACATTTAGCTTTTCTAGCATTTCACCTGTATTGAGTGGTGGTTTGGAAGATAGCATATCGCCTTCCTCCACCTGTGGAGCCAAACCCTCCTGTGGAAGGATATGGATGATTTTATTTCCCATCAATCCATCCGTATTGATCGTGGTGACGGCATTTTTTCTTATAAAGGGCTGCATCTTTTTTTGGATATACAGCGTGATATGAATGGCCGAATCATTGGACATATCAATCGATTTGACCGTTCCCACATCTATGCCCTGAAAGCGGACATTATTGCCCGGAACGAGGCCATTGACGTTTTCGACCACAGAGATGATGGTGATCGATGAACCAAAGATATTTTGGTTTTTGCCGATCATGTACAAGGTAAAGATCAGGAATACCAGGCCTGCCAATACCATGATTCCCAATTTCGAGTTTTCAATTTTTTTGGTTTCTTTCATAGTCAGTCAAAAAACTCCCTGATTTTGGGATCTTTGGATAATCGAAGATTTTCATAAGTGTCATCTGCATAGCATCTGCCGTCAATCAGCATGATGACCCTGTTGGAGGTGATACGGATACAGTTCAAATCATGGGAAATGATCACAGAAGTAGCATTGTATTTCTTTTGTATGCTGATCATCAGTTCGCTGATTTCTCTTGCTGTAATGGGATCCAAACCAGTCGTCGGTTCATCATAGAGAATGACACTTGGCTTTAGTATCAATGAACGGGCGAGCGCGATCCGCTTCCTCATCCCGCCCGAAAGCTCCGCCGGCATCATATCGATGGTATCCAAAAGACCGACATCTTCCAATGCTTCTTTGACAGCTTTCTCTGATCCTTTTGCCCTTTCCTCTTTGGTCCAATGGATTCGAAGCGGAAATTTCAGGTTTTCTCTTACGGTCATCGAATCGTAGAGCGCATTACTTTGGAAGAGAAAACCGACTTTTGCCCTCAATTTATCAATTTCATCTTGATCAAGGTCATTGATATCCTGATCCAGGACTATGATCTGACCTGAATCAGGCTGTATCAGATTGATGATGCATTTGATCAAAACGGATTTTCCTGATCCGGATTTCCCAAGGATTACGAGGTTTTCTCCAGGCATCACTTCCATGGAAAAATCCCTCAAAACATGGTTTTCACCAAATGATTTATTGACTTTTTTTACTACGATGACATGTTTCAAATCGATTTCCAATTAATTTAACCCCAAGATATCCGTAATCTGAACAGCTATCAGATCAATAATAAACACCAACAATGATGCAACTATGACCGCTGTAGTGGCTGACCTGCCCACCCCCTCAGTTCCTTTTGTGGAATTATACCCCTTGTAGCTGCCGATGATTCCAATGGCAAAACCAAAGAAGAAAGTTTTGACCAGAGAAGGCAGCATGTCACTGAAATCCAGTACACCAAAAACCTGAAACCAATATAAATGCCAGCTGACCTGCCCTCTTATATTTACTCCCAAGTAACCCCCATAGAGCGAGATAGCGTTGGCCAAGCTTGAAAGGACCGGAACCATTAAGGTAGCCGCCATGACTCTGGTTACGACCAGGTATTTGAAAGGATTGGTACCGGATACTTCCATGGCGTCGATTTGCTCAGTCACCCGCATGGAACCAAGTTCTGCACCCATACCGGATCCGATTTTTCCGGCACAGATCAAAGCTGTAATCACCGGTGCAATTTCTCTGATCAAAGAGACAGAAACCATCGACGGCAGGTAGGATTCTGCCCCAAATTCAACCAAGGTCGGCCTCGACTGTATTGTCAGCACGAGTCCCATGATAAATGCCGTAACCCCGACCAAGGTCAAGGTCTTGTATCCTATCAAGTAGCATTGGTTGATGAATTCCCCGTATTCCTGCCTCGGTTTGGAAACTTCCCTAAAAAACCGGGCTGTAAAACGTGAAATATCTCCGATTTCATTCAGAAATTGATTATTGTTGATATTTGGGAGTTTTACCTTCATTTTGAATGGCTTTTATCAAAGATGATGATAAGCATTCCAAAAATTACAGCTGATAATCAAATAATTACATGATGTTTGTCATGTAATTATGAAAAAGTGAGCAAAATCAAAATGCCTACCCGGATAAGTGCACCTGCCAAAGTTTTTCGAACAAAGATTCTTTATTGACCTTGCCTGATTTTGGTTGACATTTTTTTCTCCAGTGTCAGTCTAAACTGAGTTTTTTGATTTTATTTCCTTGGAAAATTATAAGTAATCCGATCCCGATGGACCAAAACTGTGATTATGTTTAATTTTTTTTTTAAGCACCGGCTCTCTCATATGTCTTTATTTAAGATTTTAGAATCCCCTATTGATTTTTTCCTTATTCTTAAATCAAATCTTCATTTGAAAGAGCAAGTCTATTTTTTAACTTGCGGACAGTTAAACCCACAAAATTTGAAAATACTCGTCATCGATATCGGAGGAACAAACGTCAAAGTCAAGGCAAATAACGATCAGGAAAGAAGAAAAATACCCTCTGGGAGCTTTTTGACTCCCCAAAAAATGGTTTCAGAGGTTCTGGAATTTACCAAAGATTGGGAATATGATTTCATCTCGATAGGCTATCCCGGTATCATCAAAAAAGGTAAAATATTGACAGAACCCAAGAATCTGGGACAGGGTTGGGTCGGATTTGATTTTGAATCAGCTTTTGCGAAACCGGTAAAAATCATGAATGACGCGTCGATGCAGGCTTTGGGTTCATATCAAGAAGGTGTTTTACTCTTTCTGGGCTTGGGAACAGGTTTGGGAACCGCTATCGTCGTCGACGGCTGCGCGATACCGATGGAACTTGCCCATCAACCTTATAAAAAAGGAACATTTGAGGATTATGTTGGCTTGAGAGGTTTGGAAAGAATGGGACTAACAAAGTGGCATATCCATGTCAAAAACATAATTTCAGGGTTTTCCGATGCATTCCTTCCTGATGATGTCGTGATCGGCGGCGGTAACTCAAAACTGTTGACAGAACTGCCTCCACTTTGTAGGTTTGGAAATAACAGCCTGGCTTTTCAGGGGGGATTTAGGATGTGGGAATATGTCCCAGAACATCACGGGTAGGGTTAAATTGCCTCGGAAAAGACCTAAATTTTCTAATCTATTTTTTTGATTATCTGAATATAAGCTTTCTTGCCACCGACCAAATAACATTTGAAGTTCAATTGATCCTGCTGTAGACCCTGCCGCCGGAAGGCAGGTATTGACAATGGCTGATTATTTGCACCAAAATTGGTTCGAATAAACTTGGCGGCATCATTGTGGATCGGCACATTATTTTTTTATGGGTCTTACCTTTCTTTCCTGAGGTTCTGAGATATCCTCTTTGTTTGTTGATTTGAAGTCGGGTTCGTTTTCAGTTCCTATTTTTTCGTTGGGACTTTTTCCATAGAAAGGGAGAAAAAAGTGGTGTGGCCTTTTGATGAAACGGAGGAATAAAATCCCAAAAAGTTTTCTGCTTTGCTTGAACGTCACTTTGCGGGACTTGATCGCTACAAAAATCGCCAAAGAAAAACTCACCAGAAAATTCATCAGCCCAATACTGATAATCCCTGCCACTGACATCAGTATCTGATGGAGCGTCAACTGATCTCCCACCGAAACAATTGCCAATCCTAAATTGCCGGCGGCAAAAGTGATATGTTGGATGTCAAGCGGAAGACCGAGGATTACTCCTATGGTTCCGATAGAGCCTAGAAATATTCCCAAAAAGAAATTTCCTGCAAGGTTTCCGAGATTGTTATCGATATAATTGCTAAAACTGTTGGTCCGCTCTTGTCCAAGTATCCTGATCAAGCCTCTGTGGATTTTGATACGTTGGGGGATCTTGTTATAGAGGCTTTTATTGTCGTAATACCCCGAAATCATTCCGGAAAGAAATAGAAAAACCCCTGTTATCCCTGCATGGAAAATTGCATAACTATGTAAAGGATCAAGTTCCGATATCAATTTGAATGCTTTCTCATTGCCGGCGATTTGGCCTCCTGAGAAATAATGGTATCCATAGGCGATCAAAAAAGCAACAGGAAACGCAATGGCCACATTTCCGACAAATGCAATAAATTGAGACCGGGAAATCTTGACAATAAACTCTGCCAGGTTTCCTAAAGCTATGGATTTCGGCTTTTCTACTTCATCCAATGCAGAACCAAGTCTGGAAGCGGTCATGGCAGGCTGCTTGGTAGCCAAAGTGGAATGTGTCAGATGGATTCCGATAAATCCAAATGAATAATTCATACTGTACAAAAAAGCTTCCCCAAAAAGAGGCAGCTTCAGGTAATAAATGAGGACTTTGATCACCGAAAGAAATCCTACTATCAACCCGCCACCCATAGAAGTTCCTAGCATTTTCCACCATTCCTTCGCAGAATTGGCGATGTAATGCTCCCCTGTTTTTCCGGCATGCTCTGTGATTTGGAAAGCAAGCAGGTTGACGTTATCTTCAATGTGGTCTCTAAGGCTGTTTTTCCTGTTCACAGCCTTGACCAAAACCTTGAACAAATCAATTTCACCTTGGAAGAATGACTGTTCTTCAGATTTGGATACCAATTTCAAAATAGATTTTATCCTCTCTATATTTTGCCTGAGCCGGAGAAGCTGATAAGAAAAATGAAGGTCTGTACCAAATTTTTTCTTGTTTTTGCGGATCAATTGAAGGTAATCTTCACACTGCTTCAGCATCACCATGAGATGTTTGTAGTCCGTGTTTTGATCGGTTTTATCAAATTCAGGGTCGGTTTGGTATTGGTCTACATAATCATAAACCGATTTGTTCTGCACAATAAACGGGGAATCAAAATGCTCCAATTCAGGGAGCTTGGAAAGAATATCAGGTTCCAATCCCAAGGCGCCTATCCTTTGGGAAAGCACCAAAATGCTGTTGAGTGTCTGCGCAATCAAGGGTTCTTCTTGCTGCAGCTTTTCAATTTCAACCCATCCAAGCAACTGAAAAAGGTCCGCCCAATCTTCATTTGGTATCACTTCGAGCCAGAGATAATCCCACTTTTTGTAAAAAACTGCCACAAAAATAGTCATGACATCTTTTTCATCATACACTTTTGGAAGGAAGGATGTATTGATCCGATCAAAAGCCTCTTGGAAGAAACCCCTGTTGGTGAGGATTCCCGATTCGGTAAAAATCTGTACACATTGCTTCTCATCAAATAAAGCTCTTAGGTAAGAGCTCAGCAGGATGATGACATCCGGATTTTCTTTCAAAATATCCCTAAACTGATTTAGGTTTTCTTTAGCTTGTGCAAGGTTGTTTTTTGGTGGCCTAATCCTACCCACTAGGGTCAAAAGTAAATCAGAGGATTCATCCTGATAATGAGCTTTTATTTGGTCTAGCATATCTGAAAAATACATTTGAGCCGATAGATTAAAGTTTACAATACTTATCTTAAGCCAATTACCCAATTAAGTGTTCCATTTCCATCAATTAAAAAAGTTGAGAAAGTCTCATTTGGGGATTTTGGTTTTGGTATGTTCGATCATCCGCAATTTTTCATTTACCTTAAAAACCTACAGTTCCCAAGGCTTTCTTTATCGCTTCGAGATTCAATTTCAATGCAGTTTCATTTTCCATGTCATTCAATTGCTGGTTGAATGGCTCTGTCCTGACCGGACCATCATAGCCGATGTCGATGATACCCTGAAGAAAATCTCTGGTATTGATTACCCCTGTGGCCATTGGCAGTTCTCTTTTTCCATCCATTTGGGTTTCCCTTGTAAAGCCCAACCTGGCATCATTGAGGTCGACAACGACCACATCCTCTGGCTTTAATGTCCTAAGGTCTTCTAAAGTATCGTTGGCACAATACCAATGAAAGGTGTCCAAGACAAATCCTACATTGCTTTCCCCAATGGCTCCGATCAACTCTTTTCCCTCTTTCATACTGCCGATAAATGGATAGCGGTTTTGGGTCATCATCGTCCGCATTCCCAAGTATTCGAGGCCAAACCGGATGCCATGGTCTTTCATCACTTTGGCGCACTCTCCTAGGCGGTAAGCATGTTGCTTCATGTTTTCATTGTAAGTGAGCTCATTATGTGAAGAAATAATCCAGGTGTTGACTCGGGTGGCTCCCTGTTTTTCCATTGTCTGACAGAATTTTCGCAAGCCTTTGAAATCCTCGTTAAACTTGGTATTGTCTTTCCGGAATTCGACGGGAACATTTGTGGAGTCATAGGTAATGCCGTTTTCCTTCATTTTGGCAAGAATTTCATTCAGCTGACCTTCAGAATACGACTCCATCACTTCTTGGGTAAAGGGGCTGATGGCTTCATATTTATATTGTAATGCATAATCCAAAGTCTGTGCAAAGTTGGCTTTGACACCGATTGTCCCGGGGTTTAGCGCAATTTTGAATTTTCTCCCAACCTCTTGGCTGGCTAATAAAGATGAAAATGGTGTGCCGACAAAGGCAGCTGAAGCCAAAGCTGTGGACCGGATAAATTCTCTTCTTTGCATGATCTGGATTTTTTTGAAACAAGATAATCCTTTCGGCGAAAGTTCAAAAGCAGAAAATGACCATAGGATTCGTTTAGTTACCGAAAACCTCGGAACTCTTTGAGGCAAAGATAAATTTTGGTAGTTTGAAAAATTGATTGACCATGACCGGTTTGGTCAGGTTCTGATCTTCACTAAACAAAAACCTCTAAGCCCATGAACAGATTTTCTTTTCTTTCCCTGATTTTGATGTTTGTCAGCCTGATTGCTTTCTCCCAAGAAAGCAAAGTTTTCGATGAACTGACATTGACAAGTAAAATCCTAAACATGGAAAGGAAGTACGCAGTATACCTTCCCCCCGGATATGAAAATTCCCAGCGTTCTTACCCTGTTCTCTATTTGCTTCATGGTGCAGGAGATGATCAGACAGGATGGGTGCAGTTTGGGGAAGTCCAGCATATTGCGGACAAAGCCATCCAAGAAGGAAAAGCCACAGCCATGATTATCGTGATGCCGGATGCCAATACTGGCAAAAGGGGCTATTTCAATGATGTGAATAATGAATGGAGGTACGAAGATTTCTTTTTTGAGGAATTGATGCCTGCCGTGGAAAAGAAATATAGGATCAAAGCCGAGAAAAAATTTCGGGCCATTGCAGGTCTTTCCATGGGTGGTGGGGGTACTTTTTTCTATGCCATGCACCGTCCTGAGCTTTTCTCCTCCGCCTGCCCGCTGAGTGCATCCCTGAGAAATGCCACATTTGAAGAATTCAAACAAGGATTGCAGACCAATAAGGTTGAGGTTAAAAATGAATCTTCCCTGCAACCCTACTTTGATAGACACAATGCCCTTCAGCAGATTGCACTCAATGAGGCTGATCCCATGAAATCCGTCAAATGGTATTTTGATTGCGGAGATGATGATTTTCTGTATGAAGGAAACAGCCTTGTCCATATTGCATTGAAGAAAAAAGAAATCCCCCATGAATTCCGGATCAGAGACGGTGGACATTCTTGGACATATTGGAGGACCTCGCTGCCGGAAGTGTTGGGTTTTGTTTCAGATACTTTTCATCAGAAATGAGGGAGAATTATGAATAAGTAGTGAAAAATGATGAATGGAGAATTATGAATGAAGAATGATGAATTGAGAATTATGAATTAGTAATGAAGAATTTGAATTGATAAAAATGTCCGAAGAGTGTTCAATTTTAATACAGTGAAATTTACAATAACAGCATTGGGATCCATAGGAAAGCCATTTCCGGATTTGGTACGGGTATTGAAAGAATAATGAAAAACGAACCTATATGATCAGCTTTCTTCTTTGGTGCATTCTATTTATTCTGTGTTGGCCGATTGCGATTATTGCCCTTATCCTCTACCCTTTCGTCTGGTTGCTATTGTTGCCATTTAGGTTATTGGGGTTTGCCATAGACCTTTCCTTCTCATTTATCAGGAATCTGTTTATGCTTCCCTTTACTTTGGTCGGTAAGAGGCAGTAATTTGACAAGCTTGCTTTTTGGGTTCTCCTTTCAAAATAGTGGGGGAAATAACCCAGAATGGCATTTTTTGTGTTTTGGTGATACCGCCAATCCATAAGGAACCAAGAAAAAAGATTCTTTGGAAGAGCTAAATTCTATTTTCTCCCTTTTTTCAATTTAATTTGTACCCATGAATTCTACGACCAAAACTGCATTGTTGGCCAAAGCCCAAGAAATGCTCAGAGATCAGATTAAAGACATCCAACGTCAACTCACCGAGTTGCAGGAATCTTCCGAGGTGGAAGAAAAAAGCTCCGCCGGTGACAAATTTGAAACCCATCAGGAAATGTTGCATCAGACAAGGGATATTTTGGAAAAAAGGCTTTCATCATCAAGGGTGATGTTGGCTCAGCTGAACGCAGTGCCTGTGAAAGAATTGGAAAAAGTAGATGAAGGTGCATTGTTACAAGTTCCGATGGGAAATATTTGGGTTTCGATACCCATGGGAAAAGTGGTTTTGGATGGTATCGATTACCAGTTGGTTTCGAGGGATTCACCTTTAATATCTGCATTATGGGATTTGAAAAAAGGCCAAAGTGCAGACTTCCGGGGAAAGCAGGTTGAAGTCAAAGATTTGGTATAGAATCCGGTTTAAATATTTTCAATAACAAATAATTCAGTTTATCCCGCCGTTCAGCCTGTTGGACGGCTCTTTTTTTTTCTCCTTTTTCCGGTTATCCTATATGAATTCCAGTCTTTTTTGATTTCTATGGAAATAGGTAAGAAGTTTTGTTTTTTTACCTAAAATTGGGCAGAATAATCGTTTTCGGAACATAAACGCCGACTTTAATTTTTATTGCCATTTCTTTGTTTTTATTATAATATTCTATTTATTACTCTAAATCACCCGATTTAAAGTATTTCCTTTATGTATATATAAAATACATAGAATTTTATATCAAAAAATGAAATACGT
>JBBRFK010000122.1:0-12047 GCA_038224435.1 Cytophagales bacterium
AGTCTCTGAAATGTTGGTTTTCCATATCAGGTCCATTTCAAAAGAAAGACTTATTGAAAAAGTCGGCACTGTCTCAGAAGCAGAATTGAAATTGGCTTTGACAACATTGAAGGAGATCACTACTTTTTAGGCTAGATTCCCAACATCCTCTTTTTCATTCTTTTTTTAGATAAATACTTATAAACCGGATAAACCAGCACAGAAATGAAAATGATCAAAGTCCCAAGGTAAAATCCCGATGTCATTTTTTCCTTTTCCCCAAAAATCAAAACCGCCAGAATTATCCCATACACAGGTTCCAGATTGACTGTCAGGTTGACTGCAAAAGCTGTGATCCTGCGCATCAATTCCACTGAAACCGAAAAAGCATATACAGTACAAACCCCGCTCAGTATCAACAGCCAAAACCAATCCATCGGTGCAGGGATGAGTTGGAGGCCATTTTCAGCAAAGAAAAAAGCAAAAACAGGCAACATGAGCAAAGCAAAAACACATGCTCCGAGCATTTCATAAAATGTCAGGACATACGGGCTGTGGCTCATCGTAAGTCTTCCATTGATGACCGAAAATAACGCGCCCATCAGCGCAGAACCAATTGCCATCAACAATCCAAGCCAATAACCAAACTCGAACCTAAAAATCACATACAATCCCGAAATCACAAGAAGTCCAAGAATTACTTCAAATGCTTTGACCTTTTTCTTGTTTATCAATGGCTCGAGAAATGCCGTCCACAGGGATGTCGTCGCCATCCCTGCAAGAGCTACCGAAGCCGTAGAAACCCTTGCTGCCCAGAAAAACAATATCCAATGGACCGAAATGATGAATCCTGTTACGATGATTTTAACAAGTTCAGCATTGGAAACCCTGATGGAGGTTTTCTTCCAAAGGAAAATGAGTCCAAGCATCGCAGTAGCGATGAGCGTCCTATAAAAAACCAACTCAATAGAAGGGATAGTGATCAACAATCCCAAAATAGCCGTAATGCTCCAGATGCCCACGATGAAGTGGAGCATGAGATAATCCTTGACAGTAGCATTTTCTGACATATTTTACCTAGGTACTGTTTTATACAAAAGTAACCCGGTAACCGCAAAAACCATATTCGGAATCCAAACGGCAAGAATGGGATAGGCCGTGCCTGCTTCCGCAAAAGTCCTTGAAAGTAAAAACAAAATGATATATACAAATGCCAACATGAATCCGAGTGCGATCTGAAACCCTGATCCTCCCCTTGTTTTTTTGGAAGAAACTATCACCCCGATAAATGTCAAAATCACCGCTGCAAAGGGTGACATGTACCTGACGTACTTTTCAATTTTGTAAAAATTGACGTTATCTGCTCCCCTTTCCTCCAGAACTTTGATCTGCCGGTTGAGGGCAGGAAGCTTCAGCGTCTCGTGGTGGTTGATGGGAAGGTCAAAGTCATTGGGCGTGATAGAAAGCAGGGTGTCCAAAGATTCGCCGACGGTATATTCCTCTCCTTTATCATGAAGAACCCTCATTCTCCAGTTTTTGGCTGTCCAGGTATTTATGGCTGTATCCCACACGATCCGGTCTGCCGAAAGCTTGGCGATCAACTTTCCCTCCCTGATTTCTTCCAAAGTGAAATTGTAACCAGTATTGCCGGAGGTATAATACCTCGATATATAGGCATAGACGTCAGGCGAAACTTTGATGTGGATGTTTTGCTGGGTAAAAAATTTGTCATCCTCAAGCCATCTTGATTTGAATTCGGTAACTCCCGCAGTAGCTCCGGGAAGGATCCACCCATTCATCAGAAAACTTACTAAACCAATCATAGAGGCAGATAAAAGAAATGGAAACAGCATTCTGACAAAACTTGTCCCGCTGCTCAATATGGCGATGATTTCAGTCCTTCCGGCCATTTTGGAAGTGATGAAAATGACCGATATAAATACTGTAATCGGTGTCAGGAGGTTATTGAGATAAAGTCCGTAATTTCCCAAATAAACGAAGATGTCCTTTGCGGGGACCTTATTCCTGATAAAAGCATCATTTTTTTCGGTAAAATCCAACACCAATACAACCATGATCAGCATCAAAACCACGAAGAAATAGGTTTTGAGAAAATCTTTGATGATGAGTTTATCGAGAATTTTCATATTTATAACCTTCTGCTTACTTTTTCTACCATTCCTGTTTTCCAAGCTGCAAATTCCCCGGCCTTGATTTTTTCCCTTGCCTGACCGACCAGCCATAAATAGAACGCAAGGTTATGGATACTTGCAATCTGGGCTGCCAAAATCTCCTTTCCGATCACAAGATGCCTCAAATAGGCTTTGGAATAAAAGGTACTAACGTAGGAATTGATATTTGGGTCAATGGGACTGAAATCTTCCTTCCACCTTTCATTTTTGATATTGATGATGCCTTCGGAAGTAAACAGCATGCCATTTCTCGCATTCCTGGTTGGCATCACACAGTCAAACATGTCGATGCCCAATGCGATGCATTCCAGTATATTGGCAGGAGTGCCTACCCCCATCAGGTATCGCGGTTTGTCCTTCGGTAAAATATCCGTGACCATATCGGTCATTTCGTACATCATCTCGACAGGTTCTCCCACCGAAAGCCCGCCAATTGCATTGCCTTCTCTTTCGCAGGAAGCCACAAATTCGGCAGATTGTTTTCTCAGGTCTTTGAATACACTTCCCTGAATGATCGGAAACAAGGATTGGCTGTAGCCATAAATCCCCTCGGTACTGTCAAATCTTTCTATGCACCTTTTTAGCCAACGGTGTGTAAGGTCCATGGATGTGCGGGCATAGGCATAGTCACAGGGATATGGTGGGCATTCGTCAAAAGCCATGATGATGTCCGCCCCGATAACCCGCTGAGTATCCATTACATTTTCAGGTGTAAAAGTATGTTTGGAGCCGTCAATATGGGATTTGAATATGGCCCCTTCTTCAGTCAACTTTCTGTTGGCTGCCAAGGAAAAAACCTGATAGCCCCCAGAGTCAGTCAAAATCGGTTTGTCCCAGCCATTGAATTTATGAAGTCCACCAGCTTTCAAAAGAACATCCAAGCCAGGTCTCAGGTAAAGGTGGTAGGTATTTCCTAGGATGATCTGGGCTTTGATGTCTGATACCAGTTCCCGCTGATGCACGGCCTTGACCGAACCAGCCGTCCCGACAGGCATAAAAATCGGGGTTTCAATGTTCCCATGATCTGTTTTGAGTAATCCTGCCCTTGCTTTGCTGTCAGGGTCTGTAGATTCTAACTTAAACTTCATTCCTGTCTTAGTCACCGCCACCCTGATTTTGATAGGAGATGGTTTTCAATTTTTTTTGAATCACAAAAATATAAGCTTATTCTTAAATGATTGCTCAATTTGATTTTATATTTGCCCCACAATAACAAGGGGATGTTTATACAGATTTTGTGGATAGTTTTTTATGTCAGCCTTGCCGTTCAGTTATTTTACCTGCTGATTTTGTTTGGAAGATTTGCTTTTTTTTACAAAAAGAAAGCGAATGCTGCAACTTCGCAAAAAGAAGCTGTCACTGTGGTCATTGCGGCGCACAATGAACGGAGCAATCTGAAGAAAATCATTCCGCTTATTTTTCAGCAGGATTACCCAAACTTTGATGTGATGGTCATCAATGACCGATCAAATGACGGTACCAAAAAAGTCCTTGAACAGTTGATGGCGATCTATCCAAAGCTCCGGACCGTCACCGTCCATTACACCCCGGGCCACGTCACACCAAAAAAATATGCACTGACCCTTGGTATCAAAGTAGCAAAAAATGACGTCCTGCTTTTGACGGATGCAGACTGCACTCCCAAAACTGATAAATGGATTGAATTGATGACAGCACCGGTAAGGCTGGAAGGAAAGGATTTTTCATTGGGATTTTCCCAGTATGAATCGCAAAGCGGTTTTCTTAACAAATGGATCCAATTGGAAACCATCTGGACAGCCATCCAATATGTATCATTTGCGATTTGGAAAGCACCTTTTATGGGAGTAGGAAGAAACCTCAGCTACAGAAGAAGTTTTTTTATGACCAAAAAAGCATTCAAGGGACTTTGGGATATTGATTGTGGCGATGATGATCTGTTTGTGAACCTCCATGCCAACAGTACCAATGTGGGAGTCGTGGTCGATCCGGATAGCATCACCTATTCCGTTCCAAAAAACACTTGGGAAGAATATTTTACGCAAAAGAAAAGACATTTTCATGCTGGCAAATATTACACCACAGGTAACAAACAAAAAGTGGGTTGGTATGCGTTTTCCCATTTTCTATTTTGGGTTACCGGGATGGTATTACTTATATTTTCTGTAATTCATCAAAATTGGGAACAAATTTTGATTATTATGGGTATAATGGTAGTCCGGTCTATATTAATCACCTCTGTATTTCGCTCAGCCAGAAAAAAACTTGAAGGTAATATTCAGGTTTTTTGGTCGTTGTTTTTCGATGTCATGTACATGGGGTATTTTTGGATTCTGGGTTCATTGGGGTACCTGTCAAAAAAAGTTAAATGGAAATAAACGAAAGAGGATTTTCAAGCAAGGCCTTAGAGGACTTCGAACTCATAGACAAAGCCGTCCTTGAGTCGGACCAACAGGCCTATGCCATGCTGATGAAGCGGTATAAAAAGGCTGTTTATTTCATGATTCTCAAAATGATCAGGGACACCGATGATGCCGAAGACCTGACCATGGAAGCCTTTGCAAAGGCTTTCAAAAACCTCCATAAATTCAAAAAAGACTATACTTTCAGTACTTGGCTGTTCCGCATCGCTACCAACAATACTATTGATTTTATCAGGAAGAAGAAACTCAAGACCATGAGTCTCAACACCAGCATGAGCGATGACGGAGGCAATTCGGTGACGATAGATGTGGAGGACGACGACAATAATCCACAGGATGAATTTATCAGGTCACAACGTATCGAAATGGTAAGGATTTTTGTGGACAAGCTTCCCGCCAAATACCGGAAACTTGTACAACTACGCTATTTCGATGAATTGTCTTATGACGAAATCGCCCAAGAGCTTGACAAACCTCTTGGAACTGTGAAAGCCCAACTCCACAGGTCAAGGGAATTGCTCTATGAAATAGCCGCAGGAAAGGAAAAGCATATTTGAGTTAATTATTAAAAACCTCCATGATCCCCTTTTCTTAGCTTTCCACTCGGCATTTTATTTAACTTCTCACATAGATTACACTTATCCCATGGTGATTGATCTAAAAACAAAAAATGCCAAGCTCGTAGATAAGTATGTTGATGATTTGAACTCCGGAATAAAAATCAGGAATATCCAATTCTCAGATGATGAATAGATAGTTTTTGAAATTTCGGTAGAGAATATGAGCTTACAATTCAACAACCTCTCCAAAGAGGTTAAAAAAACACTTCCTGAAAATTATGAAGATGAATATTTCTTAATTGTAGTCGAAAAATAAATCACAAAAATAACTTCTTATCCCTGATATAATCCTCCACAGTCTGAGGCAATAGATATCGGACAGAATTTCCGTTTTTTACCGATTCTCTAATAAAAGTCGCTGAGATATCCATCAGCGGTGCAGACACATATTGGATATTTGAATGTTTTAAATCTGGAATATCGCCAGGACGGGGATAGACGTACAGTCCATATTGGGCCAATATCACCTCAAAATTTTTCCACTTATGAAAATGTGTCAGGTTGTCCCCGCCGACTATAAGTCTGAATTCATGGTTTGGATGCTTTTCTGAAAGGTAGGTAAGTGTATCGATGGTATAGCTCGGTCTTGGCATGTGGAACTCCACATCGGATGCCCTCAAATAAAAATGATCGGCAATGGCGAGCTCTACCATTTTAAGCCGATCAAATTCATGCAACAATGATTTTTGTTTCTTGAAAGGGTTCTGTGGACTGACCACAAACCATACTTCGTCCAAATCAGTCCTGTCCTGCATCACATTGGCAATTATCAAATGCCCAATGTGAACAGGATTAAAAGATCCAAAAAACAATCCTATTTTCAAAATAACATGCTGTTTATTTGGCGAGAAATTCCTCTACGATTTTCTCAGCTTCTGCAAAAGACTTTTCTTTATGATCATTCACAATGCTGATGTCAAATTTATCCTGAAATCCTGTTTCAAATTTTGCTTTGTAAAGACGTCGGGAAAGGCTTTCTTCAGATTCTGTCCCCCTGTCCTTCAGCCTTTCATGCAATACTTCGAGTGAGGGGACTTTGACAAATATAGCCAAAGCCTTTTCTCCAAAATATTTTTTGAGGTTAATGCCACCTTTGACGTCTACATCGAAGATGACGTGTTTTCCCTCGTCCCAAAGTCTTTGGATTTCTTCTTTGAGTGTACCGTAGAAGTTGCCTTCATAGACTTCTTCCCATTCGATAAACTCATCATTGCCGATTTTGTGGGTGAATTCATCGGGAGTCAAAAAATAGTAATCTTTGCCGTTTTCTTCTGTTCTTCCCCTTTTGTCCCGGGTGGAAGCCGAAATGGAAAAACCCAGACTGGGAAACTTGCTCAAAAGATGTCTGACGATAGTGGTTTTCCCTGATCCTGAAGGTGCTGAAAAAATGATGGCTTTTCCTGACGGCATATTGGAATTATTTTTTCTCCTGAATGATCTGTCTGATATTGGCCTCAAGCTCTGGTGGAACAGGTTTCTTGGTGCATTTGGTCTTGAAAACATCCCTTATTGCCTGCTCCAAGTGGAAATGCTTGAAACAAGGCTCACACTTGGCCAGTTTCTCTTTGAGCGCTTCTTGAGAATTAGGTATATTCTCACCGTCCAAGATGCTTTCCAAAAGTTGGAAACATTTACTCACATCATTACATGAAAGCTTCCTATCTCCGGTTGATGCTGATTTATCGTCCATTTTAATCCTAATTGGTAATCTATATCGTTAAATTAATTTCTTCCCTTCCTTAAATAAAAATCAACCTTGGATACCAATAGACCCGGGATTATTCCTCGTCGTCAGTTTGATATCCCATCGTGGATGCATATGAACGCAGTTGGTCTTTCAATAAGTTCCTCGCACGGTGCAGTCTTGACCTCACCGTTCCTATAGGAATATCAAGGATCTTGGCCATCTCTTCGTAGGTGAATCCTTCAAGATCGCACAAGATAATCACTGTTCTGAAATCCACTGCCAGGCTGTTTAGTGCGTTGGATATCTCGTCTCCAAGCATGTCCTTCACCGCATCTACTCTCAGGTCAGTGGTACTGGTGTAATCAACATCATCTGAATTGTAATAAGTTTCAACTTCCTGATAATCAATTTTTGCAGGCTGCTTTGATTTCTTCCTGTAATCGTTGATAAAGGAATTTTTCAGAATTCGAAACAGCCAAGCTTTGGCATTGGTTCCCTGCTCAAATGAATTGATAAAACGGAAAGCCTTGAGGTAGGTATCCTGTACCAGGTCTTTGGCATCGTCCTCATCAAAGGTCAGCCTGTAGGCAAAATTATACATCGAATCTATGTTGGGCATAAATTCCTGACCGAAGATATTATTCTTTTCCTGCTCGGTATATTTTTTTCGCTGAACTTCAGACATAAGATTCAAAAGTAATCATTGGAAGAATTTATCACTAATATTTTCAAATAAAGTCGGCAGTTTTGGCTTATTTTGAATCTTCTGAAAAAAAGTCCAAAATCATTCAACCTTATTTTTGCGCATGTTTCTATTTAAACTGATATCTTATTTACCACTTTGGGTATTATATATCTTTACAGATGTGCTCTATCTAATAGGATACCACGTTTTGAAATACAGACAAAAAGTCATCTTGGAGAACCTTGCCTTTTCATTTCCCGAAAATTCCGAGGCAGAAAGAAAGGCCATCGCCAAGAAGTTTTTTAGGACGCTGACAGATTCCTTTGCCGAAACTCTGAAATTCTACACCATCAGCAAAAATGAATTGGCCAAAAGGCTGCTGATCATAGACGGTAATTTATTATCAGATAGGTTGGACAAGGGCGAAATAGTCATCATGGTCAGTGGCCACTTTATAAATTGGGAGGCCTTTGTAGTCGGATTCAATGCCTTAGTAGACCCTAGGTTGGAAACCACCTATTCACAACTTTCCAATAAAGTATTCAACAACCTGATAATGGCCATCAGGGGAAGATTTGGAGGAACTTTGGTAGAAAAATCAAACTTCAGCAGGAATTTCCTTGAGAAAAGAAAAGTCCCCAGGATCATCGGCCTCGCTGCAGACCAAAGACCGGGAAATGCAGAAAGCAGGTACACTGCTAAGTTTATGAACAGGGAAACGGCTTTTTTTGAAGGCCCCGAGAAACTCGCCAAAAGGTATGGCTATGCGGTCTTTTATGTCAATATGAAAAGGCCAAAAAGAGGACATTATACGATCACCTATGAATTGGTAGGCGAACCACCCTACGCACATACCGAACCGAATAGGATTACAGACGAATTTATCCGGCTAACCGAAAAATTTATCCGTGAACAACCCGAAATTTACCTCTGGAGCCACAACAGGTGGAAGTAAAGTAATTTTCATCCAGACCCCAAATTTCTTAACTTTGCGACTTGATGGATTAAATTGACGCATGGATTATTTAAAAGGACTCAATCCCCCACAAAGAGAAGCAGTAGAACATACAGATGGCCCGGTGATGATCATCGCAGGTGCAGGTTCGGGCAAAACCAGGGTACTCACCTACCGCATCGCCCACCTGATCCATGCCAAAGGAATCGATCCCTTCAATATCCTGTCCCTGACTTTTACCAACAAAGCCGCTGCGGAAATGAAACACCGGATCGACAGACTGATCGGACTCGATGCCCGCAATACCTGGATGGGTACTTTTCACTCGACTTTTGCCAAAATCCTCAGAGTGGAGGCTGACAAAATCGGTTATCCGTCTAACTTCACCATCTACGATTCCGATGACAGCAAATCCCTGATCAGGACCATCGTCAAGGAAATGAAGCTGGACGACAAAGTCTATAAAGCAAATACGGTCCTTTCCCGGATTTCCGGTGCCAAGAACAGACTTATCGCATGGGAAACTTACCTCACAGATCCTTTTATCAAGGGCGATGACGAGGCAGCGATGAAACCAAGGATGGGAGAAATCTACAAAAACTACCAAAAGAGGCTTTTCCGCTCCGGTGCTATGGATTTTGACGATTTGCTTTTCAACACCAATGTCCTTTTCCGAGACCACCTTGACGTACTTAACAAATACCAGCAGCGCTTCAAATATGTAATGGTCGATGAGTTTCAGGATACCAACGTCTCCCAATACCTCATCACCAAAAAACTCGCTTCCGTTCACCAAAACATCTGTGTGGTGGGCGACGACGCCCAGAGTATCTATGCCTTTCGGGGTGCGGATATCCAGAACATCCTCAATTTTGAAAAAGATTATCCGGACCTTTTCGTAGTGAAACTGGAGCAAAACTACCGCTCCACCAAAAATATCGTGCAGGCTGCCAACAGCATCATTGCCAAAAACAAAGCCCAACTCAAAAAAGACATTTGGACACAAAATACCGAAGGCGATCTGATCGAACTGATAAAAGCCAGTTCGGACAACGAGGAAGGAAGACTTGTCGCAACCACTATTTTCGAAGAGAAAAACAACAAAAAACTCAATAACAGTGACTTTGCAATCCTCTACCGCACCAACTCCCAGTCCCGGTCTATGGAGGAAGCGCTCAGGAAAATGAACATCAACTACAAAATCGTGGGCGGTTTGTCATTTTACCAAAGGAAGGAAATCAAAGACCTATTGGCTTACCTCCGGTTTGTGGTCAATCATGAAGACGAAGAGGCTTTCAAGCGGATCATCAACTATCCAAAAAGAGGAATCGGAGATACAACGGTTGAAAAAATATTGGTTGCAGCCTACGACCATGACATTCCGCTATGGAATGTCCTCCAAAATGCAACAAGCTTTTTGGGTGGCCGGGCTGCCAATTCCGTAGATGACTTCTGCACGATGATCAAAAGTTTTGGTATTGAAGTGGAAAGAAAAGACGCTTTCGAAGCCGCATCGAGCATTGCAAAGCAATCCGGATTGCTGAAAGACCTGTATGAAGACAAAACCATTGAGGGCCTCAACCGATACGAAAACGTCCAAGAATTGCTCAATGCGATCAAGGAATATGTGGACAAACCCGAAAATCCAGAAAAAAGTCTCGGGGCTTTCCTTCAGGAAATCGCCCTTCTGACGGACAATGACAGGAATAAAGACACCACAGATGCAGTCACGCTCATGACGATCCACTCCTCCAAGGGATTGGAATTCAAGCAGGTATTTGTGGTAGGCATGGAAGAGGATTTATTTCCTTCCCAAATGATGATGCAGAGCCGGGAAGATTTAGAAGAAGAAAGGAGGCTTTTTTATGTCGCTTCCACACGGGCGATGGACAAGCTCTACCTGACTTACGCTTTGACCCGTTACAGATTTGGAAGGTTGTTGAATTGTGAACCAAGCCGGTTTTTGGAAGAAGTCGATCCGATGTGCATCCGCGTCAATAAAAGAATGACTTCGGCACTTTCCGGCGCATTGAGAAATGAATCCAGCGAAGGAAGATCGGGATTTGTTGGAATCAAAAACCAAAGCCAAAGACCCATGACTACTGCAAAAATCCATACGCCGAGTCCTGATTTTAAACCTTCCAATACCAACAACCTGAAGGAAGGTGCCAAGGTAGAGCATCCAAAATTCGGTTTTGGGCTCGTAAACAAGATCGAAACAGAGGGAATCAACAGAAAAGCAAGCATTCAATTCGATAATTTTGGAGAGAAGACATTATTACTTAGCTTTGCGAAGCTTCGAATCATCGAATAAATCAATCCCCTTTTAAAAGTTTTTTTACTTTAACCATTCTACAAACGGGAGCCATTATGAGCAATCAAGAAATTACAGATAAGCATTCAGTTATTTTGAAAGAATACGGAAAAAACATCCAACGCCTTTCCATTTACATTTCCGAAATGGAAGACAAGGAAAAACGCACGCAGAGTGCCTTCCTTTTGGTAGAGATGGTCAAACAGCTCAACCCATCTATGAAAGCAGAAAATGACCAGAAAATATGGGATGACCTGCACATCATGTCGGATTTCCAACTCGATGTGGATGGCCCTTACCCTAGCCCGGAAAGGGAACTACTCCACAAGAAGCCTGCTCCAATAGGTTATCCAAAAGGAGAAATCAAATTCAAACACTACGGTAGAAACATTGAAAAACTGATCGAAAAAGCAGTTGAAATCGAGGATGATGAGGAGCAGGAAGGAGCTATCATTTATATTGGCCAGCTGATGCGGAGTTTTCATTCCACTTGGAACAGAGAAAATTTTGATGACAGCATCATTCTTGATGACATCAAAACCTTATCCAAAGGAAAGCTGCACATCGACCTCGAAAAGGTAAGGGAAATGGGACTTTTTGAAACCAATACCCGAAGAGATTTCAAGTTGCCTTCCGAGCCTGAAGCCAATACCAACAATACCAGAAGGAAATTCACCGGGGGCAATGACAGAAGAAGAAATAATAACGGCGTCAATTCAAAAAAGCGTAGATAAATGTCCTCATTCAAAGTAAAAGGCGGCCTCAAGCTCAAGGGTGAGATCATTCCCCAAGGTGCCAAAAACGAAGCACTCCAAATTTTATGTGCCGTTCTCCTTTCTCCCGATAAAATCACCATCCACAAAACCCCTGACATCAGGGATGTCAATAAACTGATAGAACTCCTTGGAGACATGGGGGTAAAAGTGGAAAAAATCGGTGCAGAATCTTATACTTTTCAAGCAGACAATGTTGATTTGAAATACCTTGATACAGATGATTTTCTCAAAAAAGCATCTGCGCTACGCGGTTCAGTAATGATACTTGGCCCTCTTTTGGGCAGGTTTGGACACGGCAGACTTTCCAAACCCGGAGGCGATAAAATAGGCCGAAGAAGAATGGATACCCACTTTTATGGTTTCCAAAAACTCGGGGCAGAATTTCACTATGACAGCAAAAGAGAAATATTCCATATCGATGGCAAAAACCTGAAAGG
>JBBRFK010000123.1:0-11972 GCA_038224435.1 Cytophagales bacterium
GATTATATTTCCAAACATCCTTTGGTATTAAGCTTTTATAATTAATTTTGCATCGAATTTTAAAGCATCAATCCTTTTTACATCAATAATACAAAATGGCAAATATTGGCAAGATAACTCAGGTAATCGGTCCGGTAGTGGACGTCTCTTTCGCAGGGGGCAAATTACCAAAGATTCTGAATGCCCTGACAGTTACCAAGCAAGACGGTTTGGTAGTGGTTTTGGAAGTTCAGCAGCACCTAGGTGAAGACAGGGTTAGGACCATTGCGATGGACGCAACTGAAGGAATGGTCAGGGGACAGGAAGTAACTGATTTGGAAAGCCAGATTTCTGTGCCTACCGGTGAAGAAATCAAAGGAAGGTTATTCAATGTAATCGGACAGGCTATAGATGGACTTCCAGAAGTGAAGTCAACCAAAAGAATGTCCATCCACAGGTCAGCTCCAAGGTTTGAAGACCTTTCTACAGCTACGGAGATCCTTTATACAGGTATCAAAGTGCTTGACTTGGTTTGCCCTTATGCCAAAGGTGGAAAAATCGGTCTTTTTGGTGGAGCCGGAGTAGGCAAAACCGTCTTGATCCAAGAATTGATCAACAACATAGCAAAAGCATATTCAGGTATTTCTGTATTTGCGGGTGTCGGTGAAAGAACCCGGGAAGGAAATGACCTTTTGAGAGAAATGATCGAATCAGGCATCGTGACTTACGGTGATGATTTCCTTCATTCATTGGAAACGGAGGGAGGATGGGATCTTTCCAAAGTGGACATGAAAAAATTGGAAGAATCCAAAGCAACTTTTGTGTTTGGTCAGATGAACGAGCCTCCCGGAGCCCGGGCAAGGGTTGCGTTGACAGGATTGACTTTGGCAGAATATTATAGAGATGGTGACGGTGAAGGTTCTGGAAGAGATATCCTTTTCTTCATTGACAACATCTTCAGATTTACACAGGCTGGGTCAGAAGTATCTGCCCTTTTGGGAAGGATGCCTTCAGCGGTAGGTTACCAACCAACATTGGCCACAGAAATGGGCTCCATGCAGGAAAGGATTACCTCCACCAAAAACGGTTCAATCACTTCCGTACAGGCAGTTTACGTACCTGCAGATGACTTGACTGACCCTGCTCCGGCGACAACATTCGCCCACTTGGATGCGACCACCGTACTTTCCCGTAAAATTGCCGAATTGGGCATCTATCCTGCTGTGGATCCATTGGATTCTACTTCCAGGATTTTGAATCCATTGGTATTGGGAGAGGAGCATTACAACTGTGCCCAAAGAGTAAAAGAGATCCTTCAGAGATACAAAGAACTTCAGGATATCATTGCGATTTTGGGAATGGAAGAACTTTCGGACGAGGACAAGATGGCCGTTCACAGAGCCAGAAGGGTTCAGCGTTTCTTATCTCAGCCATTTTTCGTTGCCGAAGCATTCACAGGCTTGAAGGGTGTCCTTGTGGACATCAAAGACACCATGAGAGGCTTTGACATGATCATGGATGGGGAATTGGATCATTTGCCTGAAGCAGCATTCAACTTGGTAGGAACCATTGAAGATGCAATTGCCAAGGGTGAGAAGATGCTTGCTGAAGTAATGTAATTTTCATTCCGATCTATCGGACAAATAAGGTTTTGACGCATCATGATACAATTAACGATCATTACACCGGACCAAAAGGTATTTGAAGGCGAAGTTTCGGAGGCTACTTTTCCAGGAGCCAACGGGTCCTTTCAGGTATTGAACAACCACGCCGCGATTGTCTCCGCATTGGGAAAAGGAACGGTTTCCTATACGACAAAAACAGGCAAAAAAAGCCATATCATCGAAGGTGGTTTGGTCGAAGTCAAAGACAACAAAATTGTCCTTCTTGCTGAAAAGGTAATTGATTGAGAATCTATAAATATAATTTTACGCATTCCTTCGGGTGAGTGAATTTTACTTTCTTTAAATGGTCAGAAGACCGATGTCCGATGTCATCAGCTTTCAGCATTCTGACTTGATTCTTATTGAGTTAATGTGTTACAGCAAAGAAGCAAATATTTAGAATCCATACCTATAAAAATAAAACCCGACTGAAAAGCCGGGTTTTATTTTTATAGGTTATTTCAAGTTTACAAATTCAGGCAACTCCAACTTATGTCCAAAATATTTTTGGTATTGGTAAATTAATCTCCTACTTTTGCAACCCTGAAAGGAGGTGTATACATATGATCATAGTCAACGTAAAAGAGAACGAATCTATCGAGAAGGCGCTAAAGCGTTTCAAAAAGAAATTTGATAAAACAGGTGCCGTAAGAGAGCTCAGAGCGAGACAGCACTTTGTAAAGCCATCTGTAAAAAACAGAGAACAAGTTATCAAAGCCGCATACAAGCAAAAAATGCAAGAGGCAGAAATGAAGTAATTCATTTATTGACTTTTGAAATAAAAAAACAAAAGCGCATCTACGAAAGTGGATGCGTTTTTTTTATGTGATTAAGCGCCTCTCTGCCGGGTAAATTCTATACGATTCATTTTTAAATACAAAAATCCGCGCTGCCGGGATTCTGGCGCCCCTCTCCTGCCTTCAGCAGTCAAGTCCGGCAATTTACTTGGGTAAAATTCGCTCACCGGCCGAATAGATTATAATCCATAATCTGTGACCAATAAACCCAAATTGATTCATTTCTTTGAATTTTTATACTAACTTCATTGAATCATCTTTCTCGTATCAATGATCGATTCTTTTATCAATTACCTTGAATTCGAAAAAAGGGCAAGCCGCCACACGGTATTGGCTTATCAGAAGGATTTGGCGCAGTTTGGTGAATTTTTTATGCTCTCATTTGCAAAGCAAGATATCAGTACTGCAGATCACCCCGAAATCCGCGCATGGATCATCGATCTCGTCGATCAGGGATTGAGCGCTACGTCAGTCAACAGAAAAATAGCCACGCTCCGGTCTTTCTACAAATTTCTGATGCGGTCGGAAGAAATCACCAAAGACCCGACATACAAAATCCGGTCTCTCAAAACTCCCAAGCGGCTACCTGAATTTGTGCAGGAAGAAGCCATCAATAAGGTCTTGGATGAATTACAGTTCGAACCCACATTTGACGGGCAGCGGGACAAGATGGTTATGGAATTCCTTTACCTGACCGGCGTGAGACTCTCAGAATTACTGGGACTCAAATGGAAGGACATTGACCTCTATGGTGAAGGGGTAAAGGTGTTTGGAAAGCGGAAGAAGGAAAGAATTATTCCCGTCACAACAGGGCTCAAAAAGAATATTGTTTCGTACCAAAAAGTATTTCTGGAAACGTTTTCAAATCTACAAGATAGTGACTATTTTATCGTTATAAACAATAGGGAACAAGCTTACCCGATGATGATTTACCGCATAGTCCGAAAACATTTAGACCTTTTTGCACAGACTACCAAGAGAAGTCCCCACCTTTTGCGGCATACATTTGCCACGCATCTGCTCAACAAAGGTGCGGACCTCAATGCGGTCAAAGACCTTCTCGGTCATGCCAACCTCGCCGCGACGCAGGTTTATACCCACAATTCTATGGAAAAACTCAAGGCTGTGTTTGAACAGGCACATCCAAAAGCTTAATATAAGTTTAACTTTAAACCAATTACATTATGAAACTTCAAATGCATTCCATCCATTTCGATGCTGATCAAAAGCTTATCGATTTTATCCAGAAAAAAGCCGATAAACTTGACACCTATTTTGATCGAATAATCGACGGTGAAGTTTTTTTGAGACTTGACAATCACGAGAAAAAGGAAAACAAAATCGTGGAAATCAAAATGAATGTCCCCGGTAAAACCCTTTTTTCAAAGCATCAGAGTGATTCATTCGAAGCCGCCACTGATGAGGCCATCGAAGGATTGAGGAGGCAACTCAAAAAGTTTAAAGAAAAAGCAGTGTTGGTCAACCAATAAAAATCAAGAAACCCCGCCGAAAGCGGGGTTTTTCATTTTCCCCATTTTTTGAAACATTGATTTGGATTTTTTCTCTTCAAACATTTTTCAGAAATTCCTTTTCTATTAAGCAAACAACAGATTGAACCCAATCCCTGCCAAAACCCCCATCGCAATAATCAAGGGCGAGGAAAGCCTGGTGAAATTCAATAAAAGGTAAGTCCCCATGATAGCCGCAATATTGAAAAAATCAGGCTCCAGAGGCTCGAAAAGCAAATAGGCAGCAGCGATCAACATGCCACAACTCACAGCATTGATCCCTTCCAATGCCGCTCGTACAGGACGGAATTTTTTCAATTTGTCCCAAAATTTGATGACAAAGAAAATAAGGAAGGTTCCGGGGAGGAAAATACCCGCTGAGGCGATAAATCCACCCATTAACAAACCCAAGACCCCTTGGTCACGCATGGACAGTGCGCCTACATAGGCACTGATGCTGAATGTGGGGCCGGGTATGCCTTGGGACAATGCATAGCCAGTCAAAAATTCCTGTGAAGTGAGGAATTTTTTGAACTCCACAAACTCCGTGAATAAATAAGGGACCAACACCTGTCCACCACCGAATATCAAACTCCCGTTTCTATAAAAATTCTCAAATAGAAGCACTGCCTGGTTTTTGGTAAGGGCACCCAACACGGCCGCAAATATTAATATCCCTCCCCAAAGGTAGAAATTGGCCCAAGCGATGACGAGCTTTTTGTCACCCTCGTCTTTGGGTTCATTCCTGTATTTCAAAGAAGTGGTCACTCCCCCGACAAGAAGCAATAATGGGAATATGAAAGGTGAATTGTAGAAAAAGGATATGAAGGTCGAAAACATCATCAATACGGAAGCTTCCGTGGTTTTAACCATTTTAAAAATGGTTTTTTGAGCCGCATAGATGATAAAACCAATAGCCATAGGCTGGATGAATTTTGCAAAACTCAAGGCCCCCGGCGTATTTTCCTGGAGAAAGTCAATCAAAAAAGCTGCCATAATCATCAAAAGCGTGGCAGGCAATATCCAGACAAAAAGAGAAAGGTAGGCTAGATTTGGCCCGCCTACCCTGTATCCAATGGCAGAAATAGTCTGTGTCGAGGTAGGGCCGGGCAGTATCTGACAGAGTGCATTCAACTCCCACAATTCCTGCTCTTTGATGTATCCCCGCTTTGTCACCATGGTATCTAAGACCATGGCAAGAAAAACCTGAGGGCCTCCAAAAGCAGTCAGTGAGAGCAATAATACATCCTTGAGGTAGAGATAATACCTGACCTTCCTGACAGACACGGCTTATTTCTTTAGGCCTAATTCGCGGAGCCTTTCATCCAAAAATTCGCCTGCAGTAGCATCTTCAAATTGCTTGGAATGAGCGGCATCCACACAGCTTTCAAGGCAAGTAAGGTCCATTTCAGATCTTGGATGCATGAAGAAAGGAATGGAATATCTGCCCGTATGCATCATTTCCCGGGGAGGATTGACCACACGGTGGATGGTGGATTTCAGTTTTTTGTTGGTCAATCGCTCCAACATGTCGCCTACATTGACGACCAATTGATCGGGAAGTGCCGTGATTGGAATCCATTTTCCGTCTTTTCTCAACACTTGCAACCCATCAGCGCTTGCGCCCATCAGCAGCGTGATGAGGTTGATATCTCCATGTTCGGCAGCACGGACTGCATCAGCAGGCACTTCATCGGGGTTTTCGATGGGGAAGTAATGGATTTGTCTCAAAATTGAGTTTCCATATATCACTTTATCCTCAAAAAAATTCTCCTCAAGCCCGAGGTAAAGCGCAATTGCTTTGAGCATATTTTTGCCCGCTGCCTCCAATGTCCGGTAGGCTTCATTTGCGATTTCCTTAAATTCCGGCACTTCAGATGGCCATATATTGTCAGGATATTCTTTTTTGGTCTCGTCGCTGTCCGGAATGGAATCAAGTTCTTGGCCTACATGGTAAAACTCCTTCAAGTCCCCTGTATTCCTTCCCTTTGCATGTTCTTTTCCTTTGCCGGTGTAACCTCTTTGGAAGCCGATTTCAGGTTTCTCATATTTCGCTTTGACATCGTCAGGCAAAGAAAAAAACTTCTTGATCACTGCATAGAGTTTGTCCTGAAGTTCTTTGTCCAATCCATGGTTTTTGATGGCAACAAATCCTATGTTATTATATGCTTCTCCCAACTTTTGGACAAAGACTTCCCTTTTGTCCGGGGTACCAGAAGTGAAATCCGCCAAGTCCAAAGAAGGGATTTCATCGTATAAAATATCTTTCATCTACGGAATTTTGTTTTTTATTATTACAATATATCCCAAATTTAGATAATTTAGCTTTTAGACCTTCATCGCTATGAAAAAAACGACGCTCTATTTTTGTTTCTCTATCCAGATTTTGGTTTTTGTTTCGTGTAGTTTAAAAGAAAAGCGGGAGGAAAAAATCTTTGAGATGACCGTTTCTGACAGCTTGAAATTAGAGAAAAAGGAAATCAGTATTTATTTTTATGAAGAAGAAAAAGAATATCCGGATGCCATCATAGAAATGTACGCACCCCTCAGCAACCAAAAATTCGCTCCCGGAAGGATTCCTTTTGAATTCAACATCAAAAACTATCCATTTGGAGAAGATTTAGTTGGTTTTAAATTGAACACCATCTTGAATTCGGGTGATCCGGTGGGTCATAATTCCCCCATTTTCCAACAAGAACTGAATGAAGGCACTTATCGCATCATCGCTTATCTGGTAGATAGTCAGGGATTGGCACTCAAAGAATTTGGAAATTACGTTGACAGGGACTTTATGGTGGGCAATACGAGGCCATTCCCGTATTCGGCAGAACCCTATCTTGCTCTAAATCTACCTGCCAACGGACAATTATATTTGGAAGGGGAGGAAGTCACTGTAGATTTTTTGGTCATAGGAGGTGATATGCTCTTGGACAATTTGAAAGTGGAAATAAACGTGGGTAATTTTCATTATGAAATGACTGACATCCACCCTGTCAGGATTTTAAATCTACCAAAAGGAGAACACCTAATCCAACTCAGCCTATCATACCAAAATGGAAAGCAACTTGAAGGCCCTTTTTCAAGTGGCCAAAAAACCATTTTGATCCAATAATCTGCGGGCAGATATGTCGGCATTCACAATTTGATTTGGCGAACATCCTTATCTTTGCCATATATACAGACCATTTTATCATACAGCATGCTACTCGTAAATACAATCAGGGATAACTTTGAGAATACATTGGCGGGATTACAAAAACGTAATTTTGCCAATGCCCAAGATGTTTTGATCCAGGTATTGGATATGGACAACAAAAGGAAAGAAACCCAATCCCAAAGAGATTCCCTTCAGGCAGAATCCAATAATTATTCCAAAGAAATCGGAATTCTGATGCGGGAAGGCAAAAAAGAGGAAGCTGAAAAAATAAAAGCAAACACTTCCGAGATCAAGGATAAGATAAAAACTCTTGAGGAAATCTTCAGTGAGACAGAAGAAGAACTCAAACAGCTTTTATACACCATCCCTAATATTCCCCACTTTTCTGTTCCAAAGGGAAAATCTGCCGAGGACAATGAGATCGTGCTTTCGCATGGAGAAATACCTGCATTGCCAGAAAACAAACAACCGCATTGGGATCTGATAAAAAAATATGACATCATAGATTTTGAACTTGGGATCAAAATCGCAGGGGCAGGATTTCCTGTTTACAAAGGAAAAGGGGCGAGATTGCAGCGGGCACTCATCAATTTCTTTTTGGATGAAGCCTTGAAAGCCGGTTACGTGGAAATTCAGCCACCGATTTTGGTAAATGAAGATTCCGGTTATGGCACCGGGCAATTGCCTGACAAAGAAGGCCAAATGTATGAGGCCACTGCGGACAAACTATTCCTGATCCCAACTGGCGAAGTGCCCATTACCAATATTTACAGAGATGTGATCTTGAATGAATCGGACTTTCCTATCAAGAATGTGGGCTACACCCCTTGCTTTAGAAGAGAGGCAGGTAGCTGGGGAGCGCATGTGAGGGGATTGAACAGGCTGCATCAGTTTGATAAAGTTGAAATCGTCCACCTATCCCATCCTGACCGTTCTTATCAGGCTTTGGAAGAAATGAGCCTTTATGTTCAGGGACTGCTGCGAAAACTGGAGTTGCCTTACCGGGTTTTGAGACTTTGCGGCGGTGATATGGGCTTTACTTCTGCATTGACTTATGACATGGAAGTCTTCTCTGCTGGGCAGGAAAGGTGGCTCGAAGTGAGCTCTGTCAGCAACTTTGAATCCTTTCAGGCCAACAGGCTCAAGCTCCGTTTTAAAAGTGAAGACAAAAAATCGCAGTTGGCACATACGCTCAACGGCAGCGCATTGGCATTGCCGAGGATTGTAGCCTCCATATTAGAAAACAACCAAACTGAAACCGGCATCAAAATGCCAAAAGTACTGGTGCCGTATCTGGGATTTGATACCATTGGATCCTGATTTTTCCTACTTTCCCAGGGTCATTGACTTTGGGAAAGCTGATTTCTCCCATTCCAATGAAACTCCTCCTTCTTACCGGGTTATTGCTGCTTCCTTTTCTTTCCTTTTCCCAATCTGACGCAGAAGAAAAGCAAGCCATCGCCGCCACCGTTCAGTTGTATTTTGACGGCATGATCGAAAGAGACAAAGCCAAATTAGAAGAGGCATTCCACCCTGAAGCGAGGCTGATAGGTTACCGGGGAGAAAATTTCACTGTAACCTCCTTTGAAGATTGGGCGAACGGAACTGCCAAGGGAGAAAAAAGAGATCCTACAAAATACAAAAACATTCTGCTGGAGATTGAATTGAAAGGAAATACAGCTTTGGCGAAAACAGAGCTTTTTTGGCCAAGAATCTACTATTTCGATTTTTTGACGCTGATCAAAGTGGATGGAAAATGGAAAATCGTCCACAAGACTTGGTATGAGGAGAAGAGGGGAATGGAATAACAGATATTGGGAAATTGGGTTATTGAGTTATTGGGATACATGATTATACGCTATTCTGTCAAAGATCGAATTTTATTTTCTTTAATTGTCAGAAGCCTGCCTGCCGACATGGGAAGGATCGAAGACCGATGTCACCAGCTTTCTGGCATTTAACCGTGATTTTAATTGTATTTAAAGTTTGATTGCAAACAAGCGAATATTCGATTAGGATATTGGCCTATACACGCTTTCTTAGCACCTATCAAACAAAATCAAGGTTGGAAGTTCAATAGAATCTACCTGTCCGTATGGCAGCCCTGCTGTGGACTGTGGTCAATGGCCGGCCGGCAAATTTGATGGCTTTGCTTACTTTTTAATAACTTTGATGTGTTCCACTTTTTGACCCCATCTGACCTCGACGACGAAAACTCCTTTTGGAATACTTCCAACCATCTGGGCGAGGACTTCATTCATGTCATTTTCGGATGGCACCGCGGTCTCCTGCGATATGGATGTGGGATGGATAATTCTGAAAGAGATGCTTTCCTGATTGTATTGGGTTTTGTCCAGCAAACTGACACGGAGCTGTTCTCCATTGGTTGGGTTGGGGTAGGCACGCCATACACCTTGGGTAAACTGCACACCCTGAATCTTCACAGACATCACTTTACTCAAGGAATATTTCCCATTGATATCTACTTGCTTCAATCTGTAATAAACATTCCCCCCAATCAAGGGCAGTTTTGTATCCAAATATTCATATTCGGTGATCGTTTCTTTCCAGCCCATTCCCGATACTTCACCGATTTTCTCAAAATCACTGATATTCCCTACTGACCTTTCGATCTCAAAGCGGCTATTTTCCCATTCCTTGGCAGTACTCCAGTTTAACTTGACCTTGTTTTCCTCAGCAATATATTTTGCAGAAAAGTTGACTAGTTCTACGGGAAGGACTTTAAAAGAGACCCTGATAATCACAATCCCACTTCCTCCATCTCCACCTCCACCACGGCCGGCACCGCCTCCAGAACCGGTATTCATCAAACCAAATTCACCTACTCCACCACTATTTGCGTTTCCTGAGCCTCCAAGAGGAACGCTTCCTACTGTACCTCCGAGAGACCTATTGCGTTGACCTCCAGAATTTCGACCAGTCGCCCCTCCACCCCCTCCAAAACCATTGAAAATATTTCCACCTTGTACCCCATCCAAAATTATAGAGGGCCACCCATTTCCCCCAAATCCTGCAATGTTTCCATTACCTGCATTTCCCGAGCCAGAGGCACCTCCTCCTCCCCCACCTGACCTGTTACTTGATGCACCACTGTGGCTTCCATTACCACCTTCGTTAGCAAATGTACTACCGCCAAAGCTAAGATTGAGGCTACCCTGAGTATTAGCACCTCTTAGTCCTAGGCTGCTAAAAGCTCCTCCCCCTCCAGAACCACCGGATTTTCCTAAACGTCCATGGGATGAATCAGACCCTCCTCCACCGCCTCCAATCGCATTAATCCCAAAGAAAGAAGAGGGACTTCCATTATTTCCTTGCAATTGAGCTGTAAAAGAACCTCTTCCACCAGCTCCAATTACAACTTGATAGGGGTTTCCTACAACTAAAGTCAAGCCATCTACAAAAAACATTCCTCCTGCACCACCACCACCGGAACCGTCGCCTATACCGCCTCCACCGCCGCCACCTACTACTAAAGCCATAGCATCTATTAATTCTTCTCCGTCAATGATAGTCGGCAATATAAATTCATCTGAACATCTGTAAATGTAAACCTCATCCCGTTCATTGTTCGAATTGACCATTTGGATGAATTCTAGACAGTTGACCCCGCCACAGGTACCCAATACCGCACCTGCACCTAAAGGATTGCCTGTAGGTAATTTATTTACAAAAAGCGAAGCACCTGTTCCCAAGTAATTCAGGTTATTTCCTGAAATCGTTCCAGAATTGGAAAAACTACCTGCGACACTGATACTGTTACATTGATTTGCATTTAAGGAAATAAATCCTGCATTGGAATTGATCTGTGCTGCCCCTGCGATCGTTATAGACCCTGCCAACCTAATAGTTGAATTGATGACAGCTGAACCTCCAATACTTGTATTTCCCTGCAATGTAACATTGGAAGAACTGTTAAATGTGGCGCTTCCTCCGATGCTGAGTTGCCCGATGCTGTTCAATCTCCCATCGACAATTAAGTTACCGGCAACATTCATCACCGAATAGTTATTGACTGTTTTGTTGGAGTTGATATTGGTATTGAAATTTAAAGTCGAAAAATTATTGATTGTCCAATTACCATTAAAGTCATTCCCCGCGGTAAAAGCACCAAAGTTATTGATGACATTCAATGAGGCTAGGCTATTGAACGGTGCATTGACATTGGCATTGGCATCTATGCAGATTGTAATTCCTGTCCTATTCATGAAATCAATGGCTATTGTCCTTGTCCCTGATATACATACTACAGAATTGTTGATAATGGGGGAAGAAGGAATTCCATTCCCATTAATGGTCACCGTACAACTGCTACAATGTCCACGTGTTTCCTCATGTTGGAAAAATGCGAAGATAAAAATCGAGATCACCAGATATTTGTACAACATTTTTTATTTATTAAAATGCATTACAAATATATATTTTTGTATTTCATATTTCAAAGAAAAATTGGATTTTTCCCAAAATATTATGCTCCAATCATTTTTCTCATTGTTTATGGGGAATATTGTCATAAAGTCTCGCAAAAAAATGGGCTATCCTCAATGATGCCAATAAGAAAAAACAAGATCTGATTTTTCGGATAATGGTCAATACAAGTCCGGCGTAGCTGAGTTCACCGCCGGCGAAAGCTTTTCTGCTTCGAATGAAATCAAACCCCATTTTGATTGAGTGGCAAAAAAGCGGAAATCCTTATTGGGATATTGGCCAATCGTAATCGTGAATATTAAAGCTTCCCCTTACCTTTCAAATCAAACCAAATAAAAAAGCCTCCAAAAGTCAAGGACTTTTGGAGGCTTCGCTTCAAATAATGGTTGCGTTACTTTTTAAGTACTTTGATATGCTCTAC
>JBBRFK010000124.1:0-11868 GCA_038224435.1 Cytophagales bacterium
AGAAGCTGGCTTTTAAAAGAATAGAAGATGCCAGAGTAAATACTACAGTTTATGATGTGGAGTACCGCATTAGACGTGCAGATGATGAAGCTGTTCGTTACATACGTTCTTTTGGAAAATACTATTACAATGATAAGGGCAAAGCCGAAACACTCACAGGGATTAGTATTGATATTACTGAACAGAAAGAATCGGAATTAAAATTAAAAGCAAGCGAAGAAAAATACCATGGCATTTTGGAAACTATGGACCAGGCCTTCAGCATTATCGAAGTAATTTTTGATAGCGATAACAAGCCAGTTGATTGTGTTTATATAGAAACTAACGCCGTGTTTGAAAAACAAACAGGTTTGAAAAATGTAATTGGTAAAACTGCAACAGAGTTGATTCCCAATATAGAAGAACACTGGTTTCAAATCTATGGCAAAGTGGTTTTAACAGGCGAACCAAACCGATTTATTGAAGGCAGTGAAGCATTGGGCCGCTGGTTTGAAACGCACGCTTTCAGGTTAGGCGATCAGGGAAGTAAAAAAGTAGCTATTCTTTTTACAGATATTACAGAAAAAAAACAAATTGAAGAAACGCTTCGCTATCGGAAAACCCTGCTAGAGGCACACAATGAAGCCAATAGAGATGGTCTTTTGCTTGTCGATGCCAAAGGAAAGATTATCAGCTATAACCAGAGTTTTATTGATTTATGGCGTATGCCTCAAGGGATTGTTGATGACAAAGACGATGATCTTGCACTCGCATTTGCTATGAGCCAATTGGTAAACCCACAACAGTTTATTGACAAGGTAAAATGGCTGTATGAGCATCCCTCAGAGACAAGTATTGACGAACTGGAATACCTTGATGGCAGGATAATAGAACGCCATGGCTATTCAGTATTGGGTGAGGACGGAACCTATTATGCCTGGTCTTGGACCTTCAGAGACATCACGGAGCAAAAAGCAGCAGCAGCAGCAATCAGTGAAAGCGAAGTAAGATTCCGCACCATGGCAGAGGCTACTGAAGTATTGATCGGAGTTGCGGATGAATCGAGCAATGTCACTTATTTTAATAAAGCTTGGGTGGACCTTACGGGAAGACCGATGGAGGATTTACTGAAGTTGGGATGGGCTGACTTATTACATCCGGATGACAAAGATCGCGTTGTTGATGTTTATCTTTCAGCCTTTGCAAAACAAGAAGGTTATACTTTAGAGTTCAGGATATTAAATAAAGATGGCGCGTATCGCTGGTTATTGGCCAAAATACCCGCCAGATTTCACCCAGATGGGACTTTTGCAGGATACATCAGTGCGAGCGTTGACATTACGGATCAAAAAACTTTTACAGAAGAATTAGAAAAACAAGTAGCAGAACGTACCGAAGAACTTAGAATAAAAAATCAAACTTTTGAAATAGCAGAAACAATTGCAAAATTTGGAAGCTACAAATGGAACATAGCCACAGGGTCATTGGAATACTCTGATAATTTATTCTTGTTGTTTGATTATGAGCCTGGTGAATTTGAGCCTTCGTTTGAAAAATTTTTATCTTTCATTCATCCCGATGATTTGCAGCAGGTAATGAAAAATGGGGAAGAAACAGTGAAAACAGGAAGATTGGTAGAAACACCTTACCGAATCATAAGCAAAACAGGCAAAATAAAATATCTCCGTTCAACCGGCAGTTTTACCGGAGAAGATGATAGCCGTATGCTGATAGGCACCGTACAGGATATAAGTAAAGATATAGCGGCAGCTGAAGCATTAAGATCAAAAAATATTGAACTGGAGAATAGCAATGCGCAACTCAAATCCTTCAATTATATAACCAGTCACGATTTGCAGGAGCCTTTGCGAAAGATCCAGGTGTTCGGCAAGCGCATCATGGATGTAGAGGCTTTTTCAGGTAAGACACAGGATTATTTCAACCGCTTGATTGAAACAAGCGAACGTATGCAAAACCTCATCGTATCGCTGCTTGATTTTTCCCGCCTTTCTGAAATCGAAATAATTTTTGAACCATGTGATTTGAATGGTATTATTGAAGAATCCAAAGATGACCTTCATCTGTTCATTGCTGAAAAACAAGCTGTGGTCCAATACGAGAATCTGCCGACAATCATGGCATCGCGTATTCAATTTATCCAGCTCTTTACAAATCTTATTGACAATGCCATAAAATACTGCAGCCCGGAGATTCAACCACACATTAAAATCACTGCTTCGATGCTAGAAGGAAAATCAATAGAACATCCTTTGGTAAACAATGGAAAAAAATATCATAAAATAGAAATAGCAGACAATGGGATTGGATTTGAACAAGAATATTCTACCAAAATCTTTGAAATATTTCAGCGGTTGCATGGCAAGAAAGAGTATTCCGGTACGGGCATAGGTCTTGCCATAGTCAAAAAAATTGTGACAACTCACAATGGATTTATTGTAGCAGAAAGCATGCCCGGCATTGGTTCCACATTCACTTTATATTTACCTACAAAATAAACGAATTGGTTTATTTGATGATGAAAGAGACTATTCTCCATGGTTATGCCTTAGGTTCTAATTCAATAAAACAATTAGTTTTTCGTAAATAAAAGGTTTAATATTGAATTTCAACAGCTAATATTTTATAATAGAATGCGTTTTAGATAGGTTTTTAAACCGCGTTTCTTGTAAGATCCGGCAAAGAATTTGGAAAGACTCTAAAACTGTAATCCCTCTGAAGAGGTATGTAAAAATCCTCAATAAAAAGGGTCAGATATGAATTTCACCAATTTAAAAATCTCTGACTATGAAACTCGTATTAGGATATCACGCCCATACTGTCGTAAAAAAAGTCATCGAAACTGAAATCGAAAAATTCGGCATTGCTTATTCTTATACGGATTCAGGCCAAATTGAAATATTAAATGAATTGTGCCCTATTCAGTTTGATAAGCTAAAGAAGAATTTGCTTGATTATGGGATCTATGTTCAAGAAAACCAAAAAGAACAACTTGTTCAAAGAATCAAAGAGGTGGTAGATGAATTCATATTCAGTGAAGAAAATTATAATTATAAAACGTCCCAATATATCTCGGATAAGTTGAATCTTAGCTATGGTTATATTTCGAATTTATTTTCAGAAGTCACCTTAAATACCTTAGAATATTACATTATCTTTAAAAAGATAGAACGGGCCAAGACCATGATATTAAGCGGGGAATACAATCTCACCGAAATAGCATACCAATTAAAATACAGTAGCGTTGCCCATTTGTCCGGTCAGTTCAAAAAAATCACCGGATTAACCGCATCCAATTTTTTCAAGATAATTTCAAAGCGGAATTATTCATTGACTGAAAACTAAACGCATGTATTTAGGGGTTTTTAATTTATATGAAAAAAATCAGTATTGTATTGGCAGATGATGATGAGGATGATCGCCTATTTTTTAAGGAGGCTATAGAACAGCTTAACCTTAATTCAGATTTAAATTTGGTAGAAAACGGCAATGAATTGATGAAGTATCTTGAAGATCTCAATTCTCCTCTACCTGATTTGGTATTTCTTGATTTAAATATGCCCCGCAAGGGCGGTTTGGAATGCCTTCGTGAAATCCGCACGTCCAAAAAACTAAAGGGATTGACTGTAGCAATTTATTCCACTTCTTCTTCGGAAGAAGATATAGAAGAATGTTTTGTGAGAGGCGCCAATGTATATATCAATAAGCCGAATAATTTTGAGAGTATAAAATCAGTGCTTCTTAAAGTAATTTCTACCAATTACCAATACAATACTTCGAGTCTGAACAAGGATAATTTCGTAATGGTGGTTTAAATTATGAATCGTTTAGGTCCATCTGTTTCAAATTCATTAATTCCGGCAATAAAAAAACCCAAACTCAAGTTTGGGTTTTTTTAGCTCGATTACTTATCAAAATCCTGATAAATCAAACTGAAACTTTTTTGTTTTTGAGACTAAGTGACCTCCAATAATACCAAACGAAACCTAGTTGGGGGACAAACAGCAAAAACGCGTTTGGAACAATGGCGGAAACTGAACTCCCGATTTCAATTCCTGTCATATCGTAAACTGTCATTATTGACAGCACGGCAAACAGTGCATACAAATTTGCTTTAATAAACTTTGTTCTGTTTTTCATAATAATATGGTTGGTGATTAAACAATAATTCTAATGCTAAACCGAAAAGAAACCATTGTTCATTGGGTGATCAAGTCTCTATTTCGAATCTAATATCTTATAAAAAAACATAAATACAAACCCTATCAGCGACCTGACTTTCTGATAAATAGGCTTGAAAATGATTGAAATCCTTTCGGAATAATTACATCATCCGATAATTGTAAATCAATCCGAAGAATATGCTTTTGGCTTCTAAATCCCCGTTTGAATTATTTTTTCTCCAGACAAAAAATATTTTATTTCTTCGCAAAAAATCACGGAAGTTTGGTGATTAATTCTAATCCGGAAACCTCCGTTGTGATTTAAATTATATTTATCCACGTCTTTCCCTTTCTATTGATTTGACATAAAATTCTTCCACTTTTTTTCTTGCCCAATCCGTCTTTCTCAGAAACTTCAGGCTCGAATTTACAGAAGGGTCTTGGTTAAAACATTTGAAATTGAACCTATCGCCGAGGTATTCCCAACCATGTTTCTTAACCAGATAATCCAGGATGTCTGCAAGGCGTACACCGTGAAGTGGATTATTGATTTGTTTTTCGGGATTGTTCAAGTCATTTTCCTTTTCCATGGAGGCAAATTTATGGATAATGGGAATCCCATACAATACAGTATTCCTTTGGCCAGGATAAATGAATAAAGGTTTGATGGAAGGTTAATTGACAATTTCCCCAAAACTCAAAACGAGGATTTGCTTGGTATCGGAAAAAGTTGTCGCTTCCAAATACACATTTTTTTCTTTATCGACGGTCCCGATATAAACCATTTTGTGCGCGGCCAACATCCTTTTGAGGACATTTAAATCCCCGAGAAAATCAGCGGGAATATGGTTTCCCACTTCGAGGAGGTTAAATTCTACCCCTTCTGCAAAGGCCAATTCAGTGAATAACCTGTCCAGGTTTTTCTGAAAGGAAATTTGGGCAATATACCTTGCCGCGAGTTTATGGGAAAGTACCGTATTGCTTTTCAGTACTTTTGTGTTGAGTAGTTGTTCGGTGACAGGGTCTCCAAGAATCGTGACAACCTTGGTCATAAACCGGCTGTCATTTCTGTTTTTGGAAACCAACAACATGTTCAATCTGAATCCCAGTTCATCATCCAGGTTGATGATGATATTATCATAATCTCCTTCATGAAGGCTTTTGAGAAATGTCGGCTTAAAATATTCAGAAGACTCTTCAAACACAAATTGAGATTCTTCTAGGGAAGCCAAGCTTGATACATCCATAAAATCATCGATATTTCCCAGTGGCCAAGCATTGCCAACTACGCAGATTTTCTTGCTCGCAGCTTCCTTTGGAGGAATGATTTCTTTATTTCTGACCAAATCAGGCACGGCCGAAAGTGGCTTGTAATGCAATTCCTTGATATTTTTGGTAAGAAAAAGCAGCCAATCTGTCGCCTGAACGGATTTCCCAAATGGGCAGAGGCTCATTTCAAAACCCCCTTCTTTGTTTACCCCCGAAAATCCCAACAAAGTCCCCCCTTCGAAACTGAACAACAATTGTTCAAAAAGGAGCCCTCCTAAATTCCCTTTAATTATTAATTTTTTAGGGTCTACAAAATGGATGGTGGATCCATCAAAAGCCAGTATTTCAAAGAAAGCTTTGTAGTATACCACATCCACTTTGGCCCTCGCAAGAATGCTGCCGATGACATCTCCGGGTGTGATAACAGCAAACAACGCCCCGGCACCATGGGAAGTCAATTCGAGTGCAATATCCCTGCTGTCCTTGTTATTGGACAATTCAATAGAGCATTTTACGGGATGCCTGGATCCCTGTCGGTCAGACAAATGCTGGAAAAAAGCATGGTTATTTGTCAGGGTAGTGAGGACCTTCAAATTGAAATTATCAGCTGCGAAATTGTCACCTCCCTTATCCGGCATCAGAATGACAATTCCCAAAGCGTTGGAAATCGATAACCTTTCAAAGGTTTTGAATGCCATCACATTCCCCTGCCTTATAAAAATATCCAGGTTATTCCATCTTTCTTTATCCAAAAGTGACCTGAAGGAATTTACCACACTGTTATCAGAAAAGAGGAGAACGACATTTTCTACAGAACCTTTGTCTTTTGCTCTCAGGTTTACCTGATCTAAAATCAATGGCAGTTTGATGTTATAATTTATAAATACCGTATGTCCAGAGCCCTTATAGGGCAAGGAACCACTTTTGATATTTTCAATCAATTTGATCAAAGCTGCAGACAAAACAGAAATGATAAATGAAAACAAAACCAACCCCAATAATACAAGAATTAAGCCTGTAGCGATCGGGACTGGTCCCTTGGCATCGGCATAATAAGAAGGATCAGCAAAGATCTTGTAAGTCAATGGCAAATCACCCACAAAGGGAGAAAAAGCAATAATAATGGCAGCGCTTGTAAGGAAAATAGCAACCAACTGCACCCAGACAGAAGCGAGTGCGAAACGCTCGGGGGTAAGTATCCTGCGGGAATTTCGGATAAAAAGTTTGAATCGTTCGAGTTTGGGCAAGGTCTGTGTCAGGTTTAGCTTTAAATATAATAAGCCTCTAGCACTTTACCGCAAAAATTTATTATGAGCCATATTCAAGAACTTCACTAAAAGTCAGAAGCCTTTATTGCAAGTGTTTATTTAAAAATCAACTGTATCAAGACTAACGGGTTGAAAAACCTCAGTAAGGACGGTTTAATCCCAAAACAAAAGCAATTCCCACCAAAATCACGAAAACAAATACTTTAATGATTTTCAGATAAGGTGTTTTCAATTTAAGCTTGTCCTTAGACCTGTCCAAAAGATGGATCACAAAACCTGAAAGCCCTCCTGCAAAAGGGATCATGACCAAAGGCAATATAATGTGATGCTCATGTCCATCAATAGGAAAACTTCCCAAAAGACAAAAAATCATTAAGAGAAGCCAGGCTAGGATTACTGTTTTAAAGACCTTTTGTAGCATGCGGATACCAAGATTTTTGTTGGGTGTTGCAAACTTAATTAAATATTCCACCAATAGGTAAATTTCAGAACGACCGACCTGTTTTTAGCAAAGAACGGCGCAGGTAGATAATTATCTGTGAATACAAGAAATATATCTGAAGCAGGCTTGAACCTCCATTGTACCCTGGTGTTGAGGTTGATGTTGTCGACCTGCTCATTGTACTGGACAAATGCCGTGATGAAGAACTTGTTTGTCAGTGTCAGGTCAAACCTCGGACCAACCAGCCAAAAGCTCGTGATCCCCCAAGGTTCGGTGAGGTGGATTTCGTTGTAATTGGCATTCATAGTCAGGCTGAAATAGGGCTGAAGCCTGTATCCAAGTTCACCGCTGATATTATACCTGTTTCCCTCCGCATAGTACCCTCCCACCCGACTTGAAAAAGCATAGGTAAAAATACTTTGGGGCTTGGAAGTGAATTCAGTTCCCCAAGAAAACCACCTATGCTCCGAACCGGTGGCCAGTGTATCTCCTCTGGAATTTGTCGGATCAAATGGCCTGAGCAACTTGATATAATCGTGTGCAAACCAAGTGGTAAAGACACTTTGCGTCCTGAACCTCACTTTGTATGATACATAGGTTTCATTGTCAGTCTGATTCATTTTGGTATCAAAAAATGATTTAGTACTGAATTCAGGTCCATGACTGAGGACCTTCTTGCTTTCAGGAAAGAAAAGGTATCCGACCAAGGGATTTACTTTGTAGAAACCCGTTCTCGGGACATAGCCTACCTCTGCAGTATAATCTTGGGACACATATTCATGTTGAAAATTCCAGTAAAGGTTCCCGCTTGTATAGCGAAGGTTTGCCGCATAGACCAGTCCATCGCCGGCCGTCATGGGGTTGAATGATTTCAAAACAAAAGCCTTCCCTGTCCAAAGGTTGTTGGAAGAAGCATAATTGAATTCAAAGCCTACATTCCGGTCAAATTCGGAAGAAGCAACAGAATCTTCGGGCAAAGGTGGCGTGAACATGCCTGCCTGCCGTGTCACCACTAAGGCGCTCAGGTTGGACCTTGCAAGAACCCTTCGCTGAAGGGTAAATACCGAAAAATTCTGGGCATCGAGGTTTTCCTCTTCCACCTGTCCTGTTTGCATCGTCATGGCGCCGATCCTCCAGTCTTTATTTAATTTTCCGCTGAGTCGTGCGCCGGCTTGTATGGGTGCTTTTAGACCTATTCTCCTCGAGAAAAACGGTCGGATTGTCTCATACCCGAAGTTGGCAAAGAGGTCCCCATTTTCGAGAAAGAACTGCCTCCTTTCAGGAAAAAAGAGTTCAAACCTATCCAGGTTGGTCACTTGCTTGTCCACCTCCACTTGGGAAAAATCAGGATTGACAGTCAGGTCAAGGTTCAGCGCGGAGCCAAGACCGATTTTGGCATCCATCCCAAAGGAATTTCTGAAGACAGGATCCTCCCCTTCCTTGCGGTTTTGGGAAAGTCCGCCCAACCCATAGGGAATCACAGAAATATTGGGGCCGGCCGCCGGAGGTGGATTGTCCCAGACAAGGATACCTGTATACGCTAGAGAAGCAGAAGGGAATTGACGCGGGACCGGTGCCCAACCGGATTTTTCGGTAGTCTTGAGGTCAAGCCGGCTGAAATTGATACCCCATTCTTTGATGCCTGATTTGTAACGGATGGATTTGAAAGGTATGGAAGCTTCAAAAACCCATCTGTCATCGTAGTTTTTTACCTCAGATACCCACTTATTGTCCCAGCTAAGGTCGACCTTGCCACCATCAAACATGATGCCGTCCCACTGCGCACCTGCAGCATTGGCACCAAATGAAAAGCCATTGATTTGGTCATCAAAAGGATCCATGAAAAGGAGGAAGTTATCATTTTTACCAAAGCTGAAATCCCGCCTGAGTGATTCCACCATGTAGGGACCTTCGAGGGCGTGGTAGTTCACAACTATCAGATAAAGGTGCTTGTCATCATAAGCCATCCTGACATCCGTCCGTACATCTGCATAGCTCGTGTCCATTGGTGTAATCATAAAAAAATCGGTGGCCACTTCCGCATTATTCCATGATTGCTCATCCAATACCCCATCAATCACTATCGGATCGATGGTTTTGTGGATATTCAGCCGGTATGCATCGTTGATTTTTTGGGAAAAAGTGATGGATACAACACTGAGGCAAATAAAGACCATCAGAATGGCTGTCTTCATGGGATTTTGGGGGAATAAAAGCAGGTATACACGAAAGTATCCCAACACCTATGGAAGTTAAACAATTCTTTTTCCAATGTTGGTGTAACTGTTAAGGGTGGGGAATTATTGGTTTGAAAAATGAAAATATGATTGTACGCTGTTCTGCCAGTAAGCGGATTTTATTTTCTTTAATTGTCGGAAGCCTGCCGGTATAGGCAGGACCGAAGACCGATGTCACCGGCTTTTTAGCATTTAGACTTCATTCTTATTGTATTTAAGGTTTACCGGCAAAGAAGCCTATATTCAGAATGAAAAAAATTAAAATATAATGATCAAGATTCATGTTAATTCACCTGCAAGGTTTGGGCTTTGGGGGAGGTAAGTCAAAGAGTATGGCCGCTCAGAATCATGCCGTCCTTTATCGCTTTGAGATAAGTGACCACTTTTCCGTCTTCCCCGACTTCACAGACCCGATATCCAGGAAAAGGTGATCCCCAACTTCCTCCAAAATGTCCTGACCAAAGATAGGGTTTCTTTCTGTTCAGCATGATACCATCCACATCGTGGTCATGGCCATGGAATGTGGCTTTGACATTGGGATAAGTTCCTATCATTTCCAACACTTCTTCGCACGAAACGCCATGTTGTGTCCAGTCGTTTTGGGAAATGTGGATGAATATAAACACATGGGAAAGATCTTTGAATCTTTCCAGATTGGACTTTAGAAAAGCGGTATCCACACAAAGGTAATCCCCAGCCTGATTGGAGCTATTGGCTAAAATGATCCCATAATTCTCCTTGGATATAAAGGCAAAGTCAGCAGGAATCCCCCAAATCCTTTCCCAATCCGCCTCTGAAATCCGGTCATGATTTCCTTTGACCGGGAAGTAGGGCACTTTCAAATTTTCATAAACATCTTTTACTTTTGGCATAAAAGACGGTTCATCATGGATCAAGTCCCCATTGAACACCACAAAATCCACATCTTTTTCACTGTTGACAGCATCGATCAACTGCTTATGGAACCCTTCAAAATCCGTATTGGGCTGCCCATAATGTCCATCTGAGGCGATAATAAACTTGAGCCTGCTGTTCGCAGGAAAATGCATTTTTCCAAAGGTTATAAACGGCATAGCAGATACAGCTGAAGTTACCAAAGTTAATTTTTTGAGAAAGGGCCGCCGGTTCATGATCAGTAGGATTTTATCAGGTATAAGGTAGCCAAAGCTGTAATTATTGCCAAGCCAAAACTCAATAATGTCCCGATCAGAATGTATTCCGTCAGCTTCCTATCTTTTGATTTTTTCAAATCCCCAAACCTGAAAACTGATTTGGCAGCAATCAAAAATCCAACCCCTTCCCAATGATTGGTAAGGATAAATACAAATACAAATAAGCGCTCCAAGATCCCGATATACTTTCCGGCATTGGCAAGGGAATTTTGCTCTCCGTCCGTAGTCTTTATTGACCAAGGTTCCAACATGACATTCATAATCAGTGCAGAAGCAAAACTCAGGAAACAGACTGCCGTAATGACGGTCAATATCGGTATCGATTGAAAAACTGACTGCCACGATGAATCCGGTTGGATATAAACTATCGTCACCACAATCAGAACAGCGACGTGTAGGATTTGGTCCACTATAAACCACACTGTCATGGTTTTCTTTTTTTGAAAAGCAAGTTTGGCCCAATCAATCAAAAAATGTGTGACCGTGACGGTTATGGCCAATGTCCAAAACTCCAGGTCCCATAAGACCAACATGACCAAAATCCCATGGATCAAAACATGGTAGTAAAGCTTCGGTGAGGCTGCTTTTCTCTTTTCTTTTTCAGCAACCCAGGAAGTAGGCTGCAATAAAAAATCTCCAAGGATATGGGCTAGCAGGATTTTGATAAAAATGATCATGGCAGCAATTTGTTTAGCTTTTCTCTATATAGCCCATCAAGTTCCATCATTTCTTCATGGTATGCCCTTTGGAAACGTGCGCTAACCGAGTTTTGCTCGATTCCAAGGATTTCCCCGATTTCGGTTTGATTTAGGTGTGGCTTTTCTAATGCAATGCGGATAATTTCACCCGAATTACCAGACCAATTGTCCATGACGATCAGTGCCAACTTGAGCATTAGGTTCATTTCTTTATCAAAATCAACCCAAGGTGTCTTGACCATCAGGTTTTGTCCCTTTGTCCGCAACTGCTCAAATGCCTCCCCAGAACTGACATATGCGGAGCCGGTCCGCATGCCGATATTGGCACTGTCCTGATCCTTTTCTCCAATCCCGATGGACATCCGGACGTCGATTGGTGCAGTTCTTTTTTGTTCTCCTTGGATTTTGACTGTTTTCAAAGTGGCCTTTATGAGCATTGCTTTTTTAAAAGCTTCCAGAGGATTACTTATTTCCAATTGGAAACTGTCTCCCCGGAATATCTCCCAAACAGCATTTCTCGGCCCCCAAGTGTTGAGTAGAGATTCCAAAGGGATCATCCAATCCTGTTGGCTGACCAACTTTCTCGAATCGATGATATCCCCTGTGATGATTGCAAGCATTT
>JBBRFK010000125.1:0-11845 GCA_038224435.1 Cytophagales bacterium
ACCTTTCCATTTTCTCTCAAAGAACCCCAGAATAAAGGTGGGTACTTTGACGGTAATGCCATCAATGTTCAGGCCCTAGGCAAGAAATTAACAATAAACCCAAAAGATATTATCCTGAAAGGAACCCACAACATGCTCAATACGATGTCTGCCACCTTGGCGGCAACGATAGCAGGAGTGAGTGAGGAGGCAATCAGGGAAGGATTGAAGGATTTCAAAAACGCCGCCCACAGGATGGAACCGGTGGCAACGATTGATGGGATTGCCTTTATCAATGACAGCAAAGGGACCAATGTCGATGCTACGGCCTATGCACTTGACAGTTTCAAAGCACATTTGATCTGGATTGCAGGAGGTGTGGACAAAGGGAATGAATATGCAGCGCTTTATCCTTTGACAGACGGAAAAGTAAAAATGCTGATCTGCCTTGGGCTGGATAATGAGAAGTTGAAGAAAGCTTTTGGAGGCCGCATCCCTAGCATAGTGGAAACGCAAAGCATCGCCGAAGCGGTAGCCTTGGGATTGGAACATGGAAAAGCCGGTGATGTGGTCTTGCTTTCCCCTGCCTGTGCAAGCTTCGACTTGTTCAAAAATTATGAAGACAGAGGCAATCAGTTTAAAGCCGCAGTGGCAGCATTAACCGCGACGACAACATGATGGAGAACGTAAAAATATGGTTTGACAGAAATCTGAAAGGTGACCCCATCATTTGGGGCATTGTGGTCATTCTTTCTGTCATAAGCATCGTGGTGGTCTATTCCGCCACGGGTTCTTTGGCATACAAATACACTGGAGGCAATACCGAAAAATACCTGATCGACCATTCAATGATGGTGCTTGCAGGACTTTTGGTGATGTGGGTTGCCCACAGAATACCTTACCGTACATATGGTCTGATTGGAAGGTTTTTGTTGGTGGTTTCTATACCACTTCTGTTGTTCACTTTCTTGTTTGGCTCCACGGTCAATGAGGCCAATAGGTGGATCACCATTCCTGTCATCAACAAGGCATTCCAGCCTTCAGATATTGCCAAGCTTGCCCTCATTGCTACGCTTGCTTCTTTGCTTGCAAGAAAGCAGAAGAATATTGACGACTTCAGAAATGCTTTCCTTCCAATGATTTTGGTCATCGGCTTGGTTTCCGGCCTGATCGGCTTGGCCAATATGTCCACCGCAGTCTTGTTGCTGTCAACTTGTTTGTTGCTGCTCTTTATTGGTCGCGTGCCGATGAAATACATCCTGATGGTGGTTTTGGTTGGGGGATTGTTCCTGACTACTTCGGTTTTCTTGGGTCAGCGGGGAGCTACTTTCTTTTCCAGGATTGAAAAATTTGTATCGGGAGATGAAATTCCTTTCCAGGCAGAGCAGTCTTTTATCGCCATTTCTACAGGAGGCATTACCGGCAAAGGCCCTGGCAAATCCGAACAGAGAAATACACTTCCGCATCCTTATTCTGATTTCATCTATGCGATCATCATAGAGGAATACGGGATGGTTGGAGGTGCTACGGTATTGTTTTTATACCTGGCTCTTCTCTTTCGGGGAATGCGGATTGTGGCCTCATCGACCAAGCCTTTTGGAGGATTGCTTTCGGCTGGGCTGAGTTTCGCACTTGTGCTGCAGGCCATGGTCAACATGGCGGTCGCAGTGGGATTGGGGCCGATTACCGGTCTGCCATTGCCACTACTGAGTATGGGAGGGACGTCATTGGTATTTACAGGATTTTCATTGGGAATCATATTGAGTGTCAGTAGAGGAGACCATCAGGAACAGGCGGACAGTCCATCTGAAGGAAGCAATAAAGTCAGAAAAACATTTCAAACTGCATAATAGAAATTGGGAACAAAGCCTACATATAGAATCATGATCAGCGGAGGAGGCACAGGAGGCCACATCTATCCGGCACTTGCGATTGCAAATGCATGGATGGAAATCCATCCTGACTCGGAGATTCTATTTGTCGGAGCGGAAGGCAAAATGGAAATGCAGAAAGTACCGGAAGCAGGATACAAAATCGAAGGACTCAAAGTGGCCGGTTTACAGCGAAGTCTGAGCCTTTCCAATTTGAGTTTTCCTTTCAAATTGCTTTCAAGTTTGAGAAAATCCCGGGCTTTGATCAAGTCATTCAAGCCCAATGCTGTCGTCGGTGTGGGTGGCTATGCAAGCGGTCCTTTACTCTATTCCGCTCAGGGAAAAGGTATCCCGACGCTGATTCAGGAACAGAATTCATATGCCGGATTGACCAATAAGATTTTGGCAAAAAAGGCCATGAAAATATGTGTGGCTTATCCGGGGATGGATAAGTTTTTCCCTGCCGATAGGATTCAATATACCGGCAATCCTGTCAGGAAAGACATTCTTTCTTTGGAAGGAAAAAAGGAAAAGGCATTCAAGCACTTCGGGCTGACTGAAGGAAAAAAGGTGCTGTTGGTCTTGGGAGGAAGTCTCGGCGCCCGCACCATCAATCAGGCTGTATTGGCTGATATGGAAGGATTTGAAAAGGAAGGCTACCAAGTGCTATGGCAAAGTGGCAAGTTTTATTTCTCCGAAATGGCCGGGAAAGTCAAAAACTCAGGATTGCAACATATCCATGTCCGTGAATTTATCAAGGAAATGGATTTGGCATATGCTGCTGCTGATGTGGTGGTCTCAAGGGCAGGGGCACTTTCGGTTTCTGAACTCAGCCTCGTCGGAAAGCCGGTGGTATTTATTCCTTCCCCCAATGTAGCCGAAGACCATCAGACCAAAAATGCCATGGCTTTTGTAAAAGCCGATGCTGCGATCCTGCTGAAAGACAACGAGGCAGTCGGAAAATTGAAAGTAACAGTAACCCAACTCATGGCTGACGCCATCAAAGTCAAGTCTATGGGTGATAATATTAAAAAATTGGCCAAGCCAAAAGCAGCCGAAGAAATTGTAAAAGTATTGGAAAGTATCATTCAATGAATCTGAAAAACCTACATAGCGCCCATTTTCTCGGAATAGGCGGCATCGGCATGAGTGCTTTGGCGAGGTGGTTTAACCACGTCGGCATCAAAGTCTCCGGCTATGACCGTACGCCTTCTCCGCTGACGGATGCCTTGGTGGCCGAGGGGATGGATATTGTGTTTGAAGATACTTTGGAAAATATCCCATCAAGGATCCGGTATGACAAAGTCCACACTTTGGTCATTTGGACTCCGGCTATGCCGAAGGATTCTGAACAGCTGAATTTCTTCCAAAACAATGGCTACAGCATCAAGAAAAGAGCAGCTGTCCTCGGGATGATAACTGCTGACCTGCCAACGATCGCTGTGGCAGGAACGCATGGCAAGACGACAACCTCTTCCATGGTCGCACACTTGTTGAAATTCGGCGGGAAAAATATCGCTGCCTTTTTGGGCGGATTGACACAGAATTATAATTCCAACCTGATTCTTCATGATGAAGAAAACGGGGATGCCACCGTGGTGGTGGAAGCGGATGAGTTTGACCGCTCCTTTCTGCACCTGCATCCCAATGTGGCTATTGTGACAAGTGCCGATCCCGACCATTTGGATATCTATGGCGATGATGCGCAGATGATGGATGGCTTCAGGGCATTCATTGACCTGATATCGGAAGATGGATCTTTATATATCCACGCAAAGGCTTTTCAAAAACTCGGGGCGCCAAAATCAAAATCGGTCGAAGTAAAACTATACGGAATCAATATCGGAGAGATCCAAGCCAAGAATATTGTAGCCGGACCTGCAGCTTTCACTTTCGATTATGTCAGTGGGGACAAAGAAATCAAAGATCTAAAAATGTACATGCCGGGTTTTCATAATGTGGAAAATGCCTTGCCTGCAATCACAGTAGCATTGGATTATGGGATTGAAGAAGTGGCTGTCCGTGAAGGATTGGCAAGCTATAAAGGAGTAAAAAGAAGATTTGAAATCTGGGTTCAGGAAGAGGACAGGGTATTTATCGATGATTATGCCCACCATCCTGAGGAGATCAGGGCTTTTCTTTCATCGGTCAAAGCCATGTATCCGGGCAAGAAGCTGACGGCAATTTTCCAACCGCACCTTTTTTCAAGGACAAGGGATTTTGCAGCCGGATTTTCAGAGAGCCTTTCTTTGGCTGACGAAGTGGTATTGCAGGAAATCTATCCGGCAAGGGAACTCCCCATCGAGGGTGTAAATGCAACGATGTTATTGGAAGGAATCACTTCCGCCAAGAAATCCCTCCAATCCAAAGAAGGATTGATGGATTACCTGAAAGCCAATAAGCCTGAGGTTTTGGTCACCATCGGTGCCGGAGACATAGATAGATTGGTATTGCCCATCGCAAACTGGATGAAAACGCTATGAAGTTCAAAATCAAAAAATCGTTGGTTTTCGCCGCTTTGACCTTGGTTCTGATAGGCTTTATCGGATTCGTGGAGAAAAAGGATTCCGAAAAAATCTTTACAGGGATTGAAGTAAGGGTGAAGGGAATTGCTGATGTCTATTTCGTGAATGAAAAAGACATTTTGAAAAATATTCAGACTGAATTTCCATTGATGAAAAATGGGATTTCTATGCAGGAAGTGGACCTGAACAAAATAGAAAAGAAAGTGGAGACTTATGCTTTTGTCAGCAATGCAGAGGTTTTCGCTGATTCCAAAGGACATGTGATGGTGGAAATCACCCAACATATTCCGATTGCAAGGATCGTGAGACCAAGCGCGGCAGACGGCTACATTTCTACAGAAGGAAAAATATTGCCTACCTCCAATTCCTACACCACTAGGGTGATGACTTTGGAAGGTGCCTATGCCGAGAGCCTTTTGAAGCTCGGCGATATTTCCGAAAGTCACAGCGACCTGATGGCCATGATCAACTTCATCAATGAAGATGAGTTTTGGAAAGCCCAGATTACCGGGATGGATATACCCAGAAAGTCAGACATCAGGCTTTACCAGCAAGTCGGAAAGCAGGTGATTGAGTTTGGGGATGCTAGGGATTTGGAAGAGAAATTTGAAAAGATAAACCTGTTTTATGAGGAAATCATCCCCGCAAAAGGATGGAATGCCTACAGCCGGGTCAATGTAAAATATAAGGGTCAGATAGTTTGTGAATAATTGAAATCGCTATGGAAAATAACAAATTGATTGTAGGACTTGACATCGGAACCACCAAAATCTGCGCGATCATCGGCCGCAAAAATGAATTTGGAAAACTTGAGGTCTTGGGTATGGGCAAAGCCGTATCCGACGGGGTCATCCGTGGAATCGTCACCAATATCGACAAAACTGTCAACGCCATCCAAAAGGCGATGCAGGATGCTTCAGACATGGCTGACGTGGATATAGGGGAAGTGATCGTCGGGATTGCCGGTCAGCATATCCGTAGCACCATCCACCATGGAGTCATCATCCGTCAACCCAATCAAGATGAAATCACCGTCGAGGATGTCAGAAGGCTTTCCAACGACATGGAAAACATCGTCGTTCCCCCGGGAAATACCATCATTCACGTGATGCCACAGGATTATATTGTGGATTATGAAGACGGCATCAAAGATCCGGTTGGGATGTCCGGTTCAAGGTTGGAGGCTGATTTCCATATTATCACCGCACAGACTACGGCCATCAACAACATCAACCGCTGCGTGAAGCGTGCCAACCTTGTTTCCCAAGATCTGATCCTCGAGCCATTGGCGAGTTCTCTGTCTGTCCTTAGCGAGCAGGACAAAGAAGCCGGAGTTTGCTTGGTGGACATCGGTGGCGGCACGACAGACATTGCGATTTTCTACGACAATATAATCAGACATACTGCGGTCATTCCTTTGGGAGGAAATATCATCACTGCCGACATCAAAGAAGGATGTATGGTACTCCACCATCAGGCCGAATTGCTCAAAACCAAATTTGGGAAAGCCATTGCCGAGGAAGCCAACCCAAATGAAATCGTGTCCATCCCTGGATTGCGCAACAGGCAGCCAAAAGAGATTTCGATCAAAAACCTCGCAGCCATCATCCAGGCAAGGATGGAAGAAATCATTGAATACGTCCAGAATGAATTGGTGGCAAGCGGGCATTATAAAAAACTTACCGGAGGAATTGTCCTGACAGGAGGTGGTTCACAGCTTCAGGGAGTTTCCCAGCTGTTTGAATACATGACCGGATTGGATACCAGGATCGGCTATCCCAACGAGCACCTTGGCAAATCCAAAATCGAAGAAGTAAAAAGTCCCATGTACGCCACTTCAGTAGGATTGGTATTGGCGGGATTCAAGTCTCTCGACGAAAGGGAAAACCTGTACAGAATAAGAAAAGAAACCAATAACAGCAACACACAAAAAGTACAGGCCAAACCTGTAAAAACAGAATTTGGCCCGAACATTTTCTCTAGCATAGGTAAGAAACTGAAAGGTATCATCGCCAATGATATCCAAGACGACGATAATTACTAGGGCTTATCATACTAGGGAGGTAGAAGACCATGTCTTCTATTTCCCTTTCATTACAAAAACCATACTAAAAAGAAAAATATTTCACCAATAGATAAAAAATGTCAGATAACATGAAAGATTATAAATTTGATCTTCCAAAAAACCATAAATCAATCATTAAGGTGATTGGTGTTGGAGGAGGTGGTTCCAATGCAGTGAACCATATGTACAACCAAGGAATCAAGGATGTGGAGTTTGTCGTGGTCAACACCGACGCTCAAGCTTTGAAAAGCAGTCCCGTTCCTTTGAGGCTTCAGTTGGGTGCCAACCTTACTGAAGGACTAGGTGCCGGTGCCAATCCTGAAAAAGGAAGAAGCGCGGCATTGGAAAGCAAAGAAGATATCAGGGAATTGCTTTCAGACAATACCAAGATGGTATTCATCACTGCCGGCATGGGCGGTGGTACAGGTACAGGTGCTGCGCCGGTGATCGCCAAAATCGCCAAAGACATGGACATCCTGACCGTGGGTATCGTCACCGCACCTTTTGTATTTGAGGGAAGGAAAAAAATGATCGCCGCACAGCAGGGCATCGAGGCTTTGAAGGAAAGCTGCGACACCGTTTTGGTCATCTTGAATGACAAATTGAGGGAAATCTACGGGAACTTAGCCATCCGTTCGGCCTTTGCCAAAGCCGACAACGTGTTGACCACAGCCGCCAAATCCATCGCCGAAATCATCACCGTCCATCAGGATGTCAACGTGGATTTCGAAGATGTGAAAACAGTCATGAAAAACGCCGGCGCTGCCGTCATGGGTTCTGCGACCGAAGAGGGAGAAGGACGTGCCATCCGTGCTGCCGAGAAAGCCATTGCTTCGCCGTTGTTGAACAACGTGGACATCAAAGGCGCACAGAAAATATTGCTTTCGATCATGTCGGGTGAGGATGATGAACTGTCCATGGACGAGTTGAGCGAAATCACAGAATACATCCAAGAAAGAGCCGGTGACGATGCAGAAGTCATCTTCGGCCAGGGTATCGATGCCGAACTGGGCAAAGGAATCCGCGTCACTGTCATTGCAACAGGTTTTGAAATGGACAGATTGACGACTGCTTCTCCATCAGGTAAGAAAGAGGAGGTTGTCATCTCTGCTGCGAATGAAGAAGATACCAGCAAAAAAGTGATCGACCTCGAATCAGGCAAGACTTCCAAAGTGCAAGAAGACGCAACGCCTGCCGCGGGTCAGACTTACACATTTACATTCAACAAGCCTTTGTTTACTCCGGCAAATGAAAGCAAGCCTGAAGAAATCAAGCCAAAGCCAGAAGTGGCCGCTCCGGCAATTGAAAAAGAGGAAGAATTGGAAAAGGAACCTCAGTTTGAGTTTGTTCCTGCCAAATCAGAACCTAAGAAAGTGATCTTTGAATTGGATACCGAGGAAGAAATCACCGAGGAATTGCCGAAGGCTGCTGAAAAAGAGGAAGTAAAGCCTTCGCACAGCAATGACTATTATGAGCAATTGAAGCTGAAAGCCATCCAAAGGGCGCATGAGCGGTTTGAAAAGCTGAAAAGCATCAGAACCTACAACCAACACCCTGAGGAATTCAAGGACAAGCTAGAAACTCCAGCTTATCTCAGAAAAGAAGTGAAACTGGCAGATGTGCAGCACAGTTCTGAAAGGAACATGTCAAGGTACAATCTGACGGATGAAAATGAATTCCTGAAGAACAACAGGTTTTTGCATGACAATGTCGATTAGCCCTAAAAGTTGATCAACATTTCTGCCTGGGTATGGAGTAAATCCATGTACAGCCTGTTGGTGAGCAGGTTGTCTGACATATTTTCCTCAATCTTAGCAAGCTTAGGCTTGAGGGCAAGTACATGCATACCCACGTAGTGGAAGATGTCGGTGAGGTGGCTCAAAGCGATGCCACCCCCGCCTACTCCCGAAGATATCCCGACAAGGGCACATTTTTTATTGCGGAATACATTGGGATAAGTCATCCCATCAATAAATCCCTTCAATATTCCGGGAAAGGAACCGTTGTATTCCGGTACGATAAAGACAAATTTCGCTCCCTCTTTGATTTTTTGGTGAAATACATTATAACCCTGGTTTTTGCCATTGTTTTGGTAAAGGGCCGAAAAAATAAAATCATGTGGCAATTCCTCCAAAAGCAAAATCTCAGATGGTGTATCCATTTTGGCCAAAAGATCTTGGTATATCAATGCTATTTTTTCGGAAAGGGAATTTTTTCGGTTGGTACCGACGATGATCTTGATCATGTAAAGGATGCTCTCTGTGGATTTGAGGTAAATACAATCTAGAAAGTCAATAAGTTTCAGGAATGTTCAAAAACAGGCGGTTTATTGTTGAGTAGAGGGATCAAAAAATATGGGGCAGAGACGCTGGTAAAGCCAAGTCGGAAGGCTTTGAGCCTTCAGACTTTTTTTGGATCAAGCCCGAGTCGGAAGGATATGGCAAATTCTAGGCGTAGAATGGACGAGTTGCTAAGCGTAGTTTGTAACTGGACCTTTCTATAAAGAAGAATTTGAAATTCAAATAGTCAATTACTATCTTTCGTTTGGGTGTTCTGATGAATAGTCCAATTGCAAATTGAACAGGATAAAAGGGTATAATTACTTCCCCATCTGGGCGTAGAATAGCGTCGGCTCTAAGCGTAGTTTATAACTACGCTTTTCTATCACAATGAATTTGTAATTCGAATTTTTGATACCCCCCTTGGTATAGATTATATCTACACCTTTTTATTTTTCTGAATTTGTAATTCAAATTTTTGAACCTATTTTTAGTTATGGGTGAAACATATCAAATCAGAGATCAGGAAATGTCTTACTTTTTGACTTTCCAAGTGGTAGGTTGGGCTGATGTTTTTTCAAGGAAAATATACAGGGATTTAATTCTAGACAACCTGACATATTGCAGAAATGAGAAGGGGCTATATTTATTTGGATATGTTATCATGACCAATCATATTCATTTGGTTGTGCAGCAGAAAGACGGCAAACTTTCAGATTGGGTAAGGGATTTTAAAAAATTCACAAGTAAGAAATTGATAAGCCTGATTTTGGAAAACGCACAGGAAAGCAGAAAGGAATGGCTTAAAATGATTTTTGCGTATCATGCCAATTCAAATAAAAGATCGGGAGACATGCAGTTTTGGACACACGAGAATCATGCTGTTGAGCTATTCCGACATGAGATGATCGAAAGTAGGATGAACTATATCCATGAAAACCCTGTAAGGTCTGGCATTGTGGAGAAGCCCGAGGACTATATGTATTCCAGTGCTCGAAATTATTCGGGGTTAAAAGGTCTGATTGAAGTGGATTATTGGTGAAAAAGCTATTTTCCAATTGCAAATTGGTCTTGATAAAAGGGTGTAATTACAAATTACACCCAGTTGCAGCATCAGACGTTTGACTACATCTAGATGGGGATTTTCAGGCACTTTTTTAGTTTCAAACCCTTCATGTCAGAGATATTCGAGTGGGCAATTTCCGGTAATTTTAGATAAATTAAGAGTTATGCATTCCGCTTTAACATAACTTAGCAAGCCTGAAATTATCCGTTCCATTAAATTTGGGCATGAAAAATTTTACATGCCTTATTCTAATTTCAGCTTTGATTGGTTGCGCAAAAGATAAAAATACAGATCAATCCATTTCAACTAATTATAAATTTGAAATGACTGATTCAATCAGAGTCAATCACTTAGAAGAATTGACATTAATTGATATAGAAGACGGAATGTTCTTGGCAAAAGAAGAGGGGATTTCATCCTACATTATTTTTGACAACACCGGTAAAATCACATCTCATATTGAGCTCAAATCAGACGGACCAAATGCCATAAACATGGCCTATTCAGCAGGTTTTTTTGATGGGAAATTTACAATTATGGAATTACATAGAGGATTGTTACAGTTTTCAAATGAAGGAGAGATAATCAATAATATCCCCATACCTGAGAATTATATTTATATGCATCCTTACAATAGACCAGCCTTTAAATTGGGGAATAAATTAGCATACTACCGCCCTGAAAGAGACCTAAAAGATTGGGAAGACCAAGAAAAATTCTATCGAAAATATTACAATGAACCAATGTTGGAGGTAATAGATCCTATTACAAAAGGAGTAGCGCTTAAAATGGAAATCCCTGAAACTTCAATCTACAAAGATGGCGATTTTCATTTCTTACATCATCCTAAAATCATAAAAAAAGGTAAACTTTGGTATTTATTTCTAATGGCTGAAATGAAGTTCTATGTCTATGAAGAAAAGGACGAAGATCTGATTTTTAAAGAAAGTGTCAGTCTAAATGTGAAAGACCAAAGCCCTTTTCCACAAGTCAGTTTACAAAACACAGATGAATTATTTTCCAAACTAGAAATGGTAGTCCCATCCATGATAGAACAACTATATGTGCTTGAAGACAAAATAGTTCTTATTTACAAAAAGGGAGCTAGGGAAAATATCGTAAAGAATTATGACAGGGAAAATCAAGCTGAGTGGATGGATTTCTTTGAATCCTTACCAAAATTTGCTGCAGTTTATGATTCAGATTACAAATTGCTCCAAGACGATATTGAATTGCCATCAGGAATAATTTCAACCCCTATTGTAAACAAAGATGGACAAATTTTTGTCCAAAAAAATCAAAGGCTTCTTGGAGAAGAAGATTGGAATACATACTATTTGTTAAAGCTAAATGAAGTTCTGCCAAGCGGGTAAAGGCTCCCAAAACATACAGGGAGCTGAGAGTGTAACAACTGCCTCTGACATTTATTGACACCCGTTTCTCCAGGTTTCCATCACCGGTCTTGTAAAAGAATCTGTACTGGGTTTTCGATTCTATTTCGCTGAGAACATTTTTTATTGTTTTATCCTCAACATTTAATGTAATTGTTTCGTTTTGTGATAATGAACCTGCTTTAATACTTTGTATGGTTACTATTAATATCAGTAAAATTAAATGCAAAGTTTTTTGTTTGCACAATGTGGTTGTCACAAGCAAGGAATTTGTACTTGCTATTTTCATGCTTTTGTGTTTGTTTTGTACAGTTAGTTATAATAGAGTATGAATGAATCGGAGGACGTTGCAGCGTTTTCTGGTTCATATTTTTTTAATTCTTTTTCTAGTTATTTTCTAGTGTCATCCAAGACTCCTGTAATCTTTCAGGAGACAAATGGCGCCTGTCCCGAGAGCGAAGCGATTCGGGACAGGTTACATTCGGAGGTTATGTAGGGGATGATGGAACTGGCAAATCTATCAATTGGAATTTGTCAGCGATTAAACCGAACTCATTTTGAAAAATTGCTTTTATGCTTTCTTTTGTCATAACTACTTTAGTTATACCGTTACTATCCACATCACGCCAGATTTAATCTCATCAACTTTATAGTTTTAACTTTGAGGTG